>NZ_JBOFBI010000001.1:0-10130 GCF_051645465.1 Tabrizicola sp.
TCCGCCCCACCAGCTTCCCCGTCTTCCTCAAGGAAACCGAATTCCGCTTCAACAACAGGCGCGAGGACCTCTACAAAATCCTCCTCAAAGCCTGCAGACTGAAACCCCTCAGGACACTCAGCTAGGGTAGACCCTTTGCAAATCTTTTCGAAAAGATTTGCCCTACACCGTATGCAGGTACAGGTCGAAATCGACTTCGCTGACGGTCCGCATCACGCGGGCGTATTCTGCGGCCTTGATCGCGGTGAAGGTGCGGTGCATGTCCTCACCCAGCGCGTCCTTCAGGAAAGCCGAGCGCTTTGCCGCGTCGATGGCCGACTTCCAGTCCGCCGGGATCTCGGGCCCGTTCTCGTCTTCATAGCCGTTGCCGGTGGTCTCGGGCCCCGGATCGATGCTTTCCTGCAGGCCCTTGCGGATCGCCGCAAGCACGGTCGCCGCGACCAGATAGGGATTGGCGTCCACGCCCGCCGGGCGATGCTCGATCCGCCGGGCCTTGATGTCTCCCGCCGGAATGCGGAGCGCGACCGAGCGGTTGTTGACGCCCCAGGTGGGCGAAACCGGCGCATAGGACTGGTTGGCAAAGCGGCGCCAGCTGTTGGCATGGGGGGCAAAGACCAGCATGCTTTCGCCCATCGTGGTCTTGAGGCCACCGAGCGCATGCAGGATCAAGGGGTTCCACTTGCCCTCATCCTTTTCGATGAAGACGTTGTAGCCCGCGCCATCCAGCATCGAGACATGGAAATGCATTCCCGAACCGGCGTAGTTCTCGTTCGGTTTGGCCATGAAGCAGGCCACCACTCCATGCGCTCGCGCTTGCGCCCTGACGATCCGCTTCAGCCGCATAAGGTCATCGGCAGCCTGCATCACATCGGTTCGGTAGTGGAGCGTCAGCTCGTACTGGCCGGGGGCGTATTCGGAGATCATGGTTTCGGCCTTGATCCCGGACTTTTCGGCGCCAGCATAGATATCGCTGAAAAGGGGCAGCATGCCGTGAAGATGATCGACCGAATAGACTTCGGTCTTGTTCGACTTGCGGCCGTCCAGCACGTCGCGGGCGGGCTGCATCTTGCCGTCCGGGCCTCGTTCGGGGTCGAGTAGAAAAAACTCCAGCTCGAACGCCCCCGACGGATGCAGCCCCTCGGCGGCCAGTGCATCGATCTGGGCCTTCAGCGCGTGGCGCGGGTCCGAGGTCATCGGCGCACCATCGAGCGTGTACATCGACATGAACACCTCGCCCCTGGGGGGCTGGGTGTTGTGGAGGGGCTTCAGCGTCCCGGGGATCGGCCAGGCGCGCAGATCGCCATCGCCCTGGTCCCAGATGAGACCCGTCTCGTGCACGTCCTCGCCACAGATATCGAGGCCAAGGATCGAGATCGGCAGATGTCGCCCGTTGTTGAAAAATGACAAAAGCTCATGCCGGCGAATGATCTTTCCACGCCCGATTCCGTTGGCGTCGTGCAGGATAATGTCAAATGCCTCAATCTCGGGATGGGCATCCAGGAAGGCTTCCGCCTCGGCGGGGGTCGAGCCGGATGGGCTGATCTTGCTCATTTTCATCTCAGGCAAAGAGGTCCTTCAGGATGGTGTCGAAGTTCGCGACGAGGCGGTCGATCTGCCCCTTCTTCGTCGCCGGGCTGACCAGCATCATGTTATGGAACGGCGCAATAAGCGAGCCCCGGTTGATCAGGCCGGTATGGATCGCCGCCTCGACCGTCGGCTGATGAGCGAAAGCAGCCTCGGCCCCGTTTTTCAGAGGTCCGGGGGCGCAGATGAACTCTACCCGCGCGCCGACACGGACGACGTGCCAGGGCGCCTTGTGCCGGTCGATGGACTTTATAAGACCGTGGCTCAGCCGTTCGGCAAGCTTCTCCATATGGGCATAGTTGGCCGGGGTCATCACACCCGACAGGGTCGCCACCAGACAGGCGAACTGCATCGGGTTTCCCGACAGCGTTGTCCCCATCCCCGACCGGCCCGAAGGGCGGTTGTCGTTGGCCGCGTAGTACCGGTCGGCAAGCGCAGGGCTCAGCCCCCAGACAGCGGTCGGCAGGCCCCCCGCCACGCATTTGCCGACAACGAACATGTCGGGGCGCAGCGAATGGACGCCCGTGTAGCCGCCAAGGCCGGAGGAAATCGTGTGCGTCTCGTCCATGATAAGGAGCGCACCATAGCGCAATGACAGCTGGCGGAGCCCGTCATGGAACCCCGCCTCGGGCAGGACCATGCAGGAGTTGGTCATCACCGGCTCGGTCAGGATTGCCGCGACATCACCTTTGGCCAAAGCTGCCTCGACGCTGCCCAAGTCATTGAACTCACAGCAGACCGCGGTGGTGGTCAGGTCGGCAACCTGGCCCAGAAGCCCCGGGCTGTTGATCGTGACACCGTGTTCCAGCGACACGAAGGTCTCATCCACCGTCCCGTGATAGCAGCCGTTGAAGACCAGAACCTTGGGCCGTCCGGTCACGGCCCGCGCGACGCGCAAGGCAAAGCGGTTGGCGTCCGTCGCCGTTGTCGCGATCTGCCAGCGGAAATTGCCAAAGCGTTCGGTCAGAAGCCGCCCTGCCTCCAGCGCCGTCTCGGTCGGCAGCATGTAGGTCAGGCCGCGCCGGGCCTGCTGGCGGATGGCCTTGGCGACCGGGGGAGGGGAATGACCGAACATCGAGCCCGTGTCGCCGAGGCAGAAATCGTCCAGCGCATGGCCGTCGATATCCTCGATACGGGCGCCTTGAGCCTTGGCGACAAGCGGCAGATGCGGCATGGGCCAGTCCGACATCCAATGCATCGGCACGTTGCCGAGAAAGGTTCCAGCGCCTTGGGCCAGGGCCTTGGCGGCCTTGGGGCGGGCCTTCGCATAGACCTCGGCTTCACGCGCGGCAAAGGCGGTCAGGCGGGTCTTGCGGATGCCGGCGATGGTTTCGTCTGACATGGGCGGCCTCGGGCGGTGTTGCCGGTTTATGCGCCATGGTTTGATCAAAAGGCAAGCGGCGGCTCATCGTCCGACTTTGTCGGCTTATCGCAGGTCGCCCGGCGAGGAGGAGCCGAAGGCGAACGAGGAGCGATGGGTCAGGCCCAGCGGCCCTCGAAGTCTTCGGGCACCAGAAGGTTGTGGCGGCCCATCGCCTTCACATCCCGCTCGCCGCAAAGCGCCATCGTGATGTCCATCTCTTTCCGGATCACCTCCAGCGCGGCGGTCACCCCGGCCTCGCCCATGGCGCCGAGGCCGTGGATGTAGGCCCGTCCGATCATCGTGCCCTTCGCCCCCATCGCCAGCGCTTTCAGCACGTCCTGCCCGGAGCGGATGCCGCCATCCATCCAGACCTCGGTCCGGTCGCCGATTGCGCGGACGATGGAGGGCAGCATCCGGATCGAGCTGAGCGCCCCGTCAAGCTGCCGCCCGCCGTGGTTCGACACGATCACTGCATCGGCCCCGGCGTCCGCGGCCATCTTTGCGTCTTCGGCGTCCAGCACGCCCTTCAGGATGAACTTGCCCTTCCACTGGTCGCGGATGCGGGTGACCTTGGACCAGTCAAGCTTGGGGTCGAACTGCTCGTTTGCCCAGGCGGTCAGGTCGGAAAGCTTCTTCACATCCTTCACATGGCCGACGATGTTACGGAACTGGCGACGGGGGGTTTTCAGCATCCCAAGTGCCCAGCGGGGTTTGGTGGCGATGTTGATCAGGTTCGGGATGGTCAGTTTCGGTGGTGAGGTCAGGCCGTTCTTCAAATCCTTGTGCCGCTGGCCGAGGATCTGCAGGTCCAGCGTCAGGACCAGCGCCGAGCATTTCGCGGCGCGGGCCCGTTCGATGATGGCGTCGACGAAATCCTCGTCGGTCATCACATAAAGCTGGAACCAGAAGGGGGTTGGGCTTGCGGTCGCCACATCCTCGATCGAACAGATCGACATGGTGGAAAGCGTGTAGGGCACCCCGAACTTTGCGGCGGCGCGGGCCGCGTGGATCTCACCGTCGGGGTGCTGCATTCCGGTGCTTCCGACCGGGGCGAGGGCCACGGGCATCGAGACCTTCTCGCCGGCCATCGTGCTTTCCAGCACCCGGCCCGTGAGGTCGCGCGCCACCCTCTGGCGGAAGCGGAGCCTGGCGAAGTCGGAGGAATTCTCGCGGAAGGTCTGCTCGGTGTAGCTGCCCGACTCGCAATAGTCCCAGAACATCTTCGGTGTGCGCTTTTGGTGCAGGCGCTTCAGGTCCTCGATGCAGGTGATGACGGGCATGGGCGCCTCTTCGGGATTGGTCATCTTTGGTTACCAATTCGCAACGCAGGGCGCAATGCTGCTGCGGGGCTTGCAATTGGTACGGTATCGCACTATATGGTACGATATCGCACTAATAGGAGCCTGCCATGACCCTCTCTCGCCGCAAGACCCTCGCCCTGATCGGCGGGGGCGTCATCCTCGCCGCCACCGGCAGTCTGGGCGCCGTCGCCCTGCGCAAGCCTCGCACTGCCGGTCTGCCCTGGACGACCGCGGGCCAGGGCGCCGATGCCCGCCATCGCGCCCTGAGCTATGCGATCCTCGCCCCGAACCCGCACAACCGTCAGCCCTGGCTTGTCGACCTGCGCGAACCGGGGATCGTGACGCTTTACGTCGATACGGCGAAGCTTTTGCCCCACACCGACCCTTTCAGCCGCCAGATCACCATCGGCCTTGGCTGCTTTCTGGAGCTGATGCGGATGGCCGCCAGCCATGACGGCCACCGGGTCTCCATCACGCCCTTCCCTGAAGGACATGACGATCAGGCGCTTGACGCCCGCCCCGTCGCACGGGCTGTGTTTACGGCCGACCCTTCCGTGACCCCCGATCCACTTTTCGCCCATGTCCTCGACCGCCGCTCGAACAAAGAGCCGTTCGACATGGAGCGTCCGCTGCCCGCTGACACTCTGGCAGCCCTTGACGTGGCGCAGAGCGGCCGGTTTGGCGGCACCATCGAACCAATGGAGGTCGCCAACTGGCGCACCTTCACGCGTGAAGCGCTGAGGATCGAGATCGAGACCGCGCATACCTACCAGGAGTCGGTCGATCTTTTCCGCATCGGCCGGGCCGAGGTTGACGCGAACCCCGACGGGATCGATTTCACCGGCCCGCTTTTCGAGGTGATGGGCACGACCGGGCTTTTCACGCGTGATGCGGCGCTGGACAGGTCTTCGCAGGCCTACAAGGCGGGGCTGGATGCGGTCTTCGCCAATACCGACACCGCGATGGGGCATGTCTGGCTGGTGACGGAGGGCAACACCCGCCTTGACCAGATTGCCACCGGGGCGGACTGGCTGCGGGTCAATCTTGCGGCAACGGGCGCCGGGGTGGCCTTTCAGCCGCTGAGCCAGGCCCTTCAGGAATACCCCGAGATGGCAGTGCTTTACACCGACCTGCACGCAAGGCTTGCGCCGACCGGCGGGACGGTCCAGATGTTGGCCCGTATCGGTTACGGCCCCGCGGTGGCCGCAAGCCCCCGCTGGCCCCTGGAGGCGAAGATAGTGGATGCCTGACGCCCCCGCGCCAGCAGCGCTGACCCCGGAAGAGACGTTCTTCGCTTTCTTCACCGAGGTCGGCATTCTTGCGCAACTCAGCCGCGCGCTTTTCGAGGCGCAGCTGCCCGATGGGTTTACCGTGTCGCAGTTCAGCGTTTTGAACCATCTGATCCGGGTGAAGGACGGGCGCACGCCGCTGGAGCTGGCCCGGGCGTTTCAGGTGCCGAAGACCGCGCTGCCCCACAGCCTTGCGGTCCTGGAGCGCCACGGGCTGATCGAGATGCGGCCGAACGCGCGGGACGGGCGGTCGAAGTGCGTCTTCATCACCGAGGCAGGACGAGTCTTCCGGCTGGCTGCGATCCGGCAGATGGAGCCGCATATGGCCGAGCTTGCCGGGCGCTTTCCGGCTTCCGAGATTGCGTCCGTGCTGCCAAGTCTGACCGGGCTGCGCAAGATCATGGACGCGATGCGCGATCCCGTGGCCGACTAGCCTGCGTCCGGTACGTCCGAAACGACACGGCGCAGCAATGCGTCCAGTTTCTCGAAGTCCTCCGACCCCAGCCGCTCGCGCCAGCGCGCCTCTATCTCGGCCTTGATCCGGTCGGCATCGCGCATTGCGGCTTCGCCGGAAGGCGTCAACCGTATCCACCGGGCGCGGGCGTCCGTTTCGTCCGGGGTGCGCACAACGATGCCGTCGGCCACCAGTTCGTCGACGAATTGCTGAACCGCCTGTTTGGTGAGAGACGCCCGCTCCGCCAGATCGCCCTGCCGAAGGCCGTTCGGGCCGATGTGGACCATCAGATTGCCCCGCGCTTGGGCGAACCAGGTATGACCGGCCGCGACCATCCCTGCGACAAAGTCCTTCCGCCAGACAGCCGTGGCCCGCCAGAGGGTCCAGCCGATATGGTCGGGCGGGGTTTGGGACACCAGTTCACCGTTCGTCAAGTTACTTGACAATACGACTCGTCTCGATCATTAGTCAAGTTGCTAGACCAATTCCGGTCGATTGCCAACCGTCGCCACGGGCCTTTCCGCGGCGCGACGAAAGGATTTTGCGATGACAGTTCTTGATCAAACGGTGCTTGGTGTTCTGTTGCCGGGTTTCACCCATCACGTCGATATCGGCCAGGGTGCCGATGCGACGATCAGCTACGGGGCGGGCGGCCTGGCCCGGATGATATTGCCGGGAAAACCGCCAATGAATGGTGAGTGGCATCCGCTGCCGAAGGGCTATCACGTTGCGTGGCATGAAGGTCCCGTCGGCAACTGGCAGATTGCCCACGAAGCGGGAAAGCTGACCTATATCGATCCGACGGGCCGCGAGGCCGGAACGGTGACCAGGATCGAGCCGATCGGCCCATGGCCGACGGCCTGACCGCCCGCTACGAGGCCGCTGCTCCAACCTGGGGGCGGCGGCTGACGCACCTGACCTTTCCCGCGGCCTATCGCTGCATGGTAGCGCGCGCACTTGAGCTTTTCCCGCCGCCCGCGGGCAGGATCGAGGCGGTCGACCTTGGCGCAGGCGATGGTGCGCTTGCCGATGCGCTGCTCGACGCGCTTGGCCCCCGGCTGTCCCTGACCCTGGTCGACCGCTCGCCCGCCATGCTTAGGGCCGCCGAGACGCGGTTAGGCCCCAGGGTCACGCAGTTCGTTGTAAGCGATCTGGATCATGCTGTTTTGCCGATCGGCGGTTATGACCTCGTCGCCGCCGCCCATCTTCTGGAGCATCTGCCGGACCCGGGTGCCGCGCTGATCCGGATGGCGGAGCTCACCAAACCCGGAGGCATAGTGATCCTGTCGGTCAGCCGCCCGCATTGGTGCAGCCGTCTGGTCTGGCTGAGCTGGCGCCATCGTCGCTTTGGCGAAACCGAGATGCGCGCGCTTCTGGAGCGCGCAGGTCTGGCCGATGTGCAGTGCTGGCGGCACCCGTCCGGGCCGCCGCGACGACTGAGCCTTGCTTATGCCGCCCGGCGCCCCGCCTGATCAGGCCGAATGCGCGCCGTCGGCCAGAGCCTTCACCCGCGCGAGCACCTGAGCAACCGGCACGCCAGCCCCGATGTCCTTGACGATGGCCGAACCGACCACGCAGCCGTCCGCGACGCTTGCGATGGTCCTTGCCGCTTCGGGGGTGTTGATGCCGAAGCCCACGATCACCGGAAGATCGGTCGAGCGCTTGATCCGGGCGACCTCCGGTCCAACGTCGGTGGCCTGAGCCGAAGCTGCCCCGGTTATCCCGGTGATCGAGACGTAGTAAACGAAGCCCGATGTGTTCTGCAGCACCTTCGGCAGGCGTTTGTCGTCGGTCGTGGGGGTCGCAAGGCGGATGAAGTTCAGCCCGGCTTTCTGGGCGGGGATGCAGAGCTCGTCATCCTCCTCGGGAGGCAGGTCAACGACGATAAGGCCATCGATCCCGGCTTCTGTAGCATCAGCCAGGAACCGGTCGACGCCGCGGGAATAGATGGGGTTGTAATAGCCCATCAGCACGATGGGTGTGGTGTTGTCCGCCGCCCGGAAGGTCCGGACCATGCCGAGGACCTTGTCCATCGTCATGCCGCCTTCCAGCGCCCGCTGCCCGGCCGCCTGGATCGTCGGGCCGTCTGCCATCGGGTCCGTGAACGGTATCCCAAGCTCGATGACGTCCACTCCCGCCGCGGGAAGCCCCTGCATCACGGCCAGCGAGGTTGCGACATCCGGATCGCCCCCCATGATATAGGCGACGAAGGCCTTCTTCCCCTCGGCCTTCAGCCGCGCGAAAGTGTCGTCGATCCGTGTCATGGTGGTCCCCCGGCAAATCCGGTTCCATGTGCCATGGCGGCAGGGGATAAGGCAATGGGGCCGGAAAGCCCCGCACAGCGATTGTTGCGCGGTCTTTGGCTGCTTGATCCCAACCCTCCCGGCCCGTAGAAGGCGCGAGCTTCGCCAATGGAGGGTGAGATGGGTTTCAAGATGGGTATCGTGGGTCTGCCGAATGTGGGCAAGTCCACCCTCTTCAATGCGTTGACGAAGACTGCGGCCGCGCAGGCTGCGAACTTTCCGTTCTGCACCATCGAGCCCAATGTAGGCGAAGTGGCGGTTCCTGATGCCCGGTTGGAGAAGCTCGCGGCCATTGCGCAGTCGAAGCAGATCATCCCGACCCGGTTGACGTTCGTCGACATTGCGGGGCTGGTGCGGGGGGCCTCGAAAGGGGAGGGGCTCGGCAACCAATTCCTTGCAAACATTAGGGAATGTGACGCCATCGCGCATGTGCTGCGCTGTTTTGAAGATGGGGACATCACGCATGTCGAGGGGCGGATCGACCCGGTCGCGGATGCCGAGACGATCGAGACCGAGCTGATGCTGGCGGACCTGGAGTCGGTCGAGCGTCGGCGGGCGAACCTGGCGCGGAAGCTGAAGGGCGGGGACAAGGACTCGCTGGATCAGGATCGCCTGCTGGCCCTTGCGCAAAAGGCGCTGGAAGCGGGCAAGCTTGCCCGGACCATAACCGTCGCGGAGGATGACCAGAAGGCTTGGCGGCTTCTGCAGCTTCTGACCGCGAAGCCGGTGCTTTACGTCTGCAATGTCGAGGAAGCAAAGGCCGCCGAGGGCAATTCGCAATCCGCTCGTGTGGCGGAAATGGCGGCGAAACAGGGGGCGGGGTCGGTGGTGATCTCGGCCAGGATCGAGGAGGAGCTGGCCCAGCTGCCGGATGACGAAGCGCTTCTTTTCCTTGAGGAAATGGGGCTGCATGAGGCGGGTCTCGACCGGCTGATCCGCGCGGGTTACGCGCTTCTGGGGCTGCAGACCTACTTCACCGTTGGCCCGAAAGAGGCCCGGGCCTGGACGATCACCAAGGGGACGCTTGCCCCCCAGGCGGCGGGGGTGATCCATGGCGATTTCGAGAAGGGGTTCATCCGCGCCGAAACGGTTGCCTATGACGACTACATCGCCGGAAACGGCGAGGCGGGGGCGAAGGAAGCGGGCAAGTTCCGGGTCGAGGGCAAGACCTATGAGGTCAAGGACGGGGACGTTCTGCACTTCCTCTTCAACGCCTGATCCGGACCGGGGCGCTGTTTGGAGGGTGCGGTGCGGTGGGGTTAGAGAGAGGTGAACGAGGTTTTTGGGGGAAGGTCCCGATGGGGGCTGCAAGAACCTCCAAGCGTTTGAGAACGCTGTGTTAATCCTGTGTCTTTCGAACGGGTTAACGATCTTGGTTTCATCTTGTTTCCGTCAATGCCCAGGAGGGGGCGCGAGGGCCGTTAACCACGCGGCGCGAATCGGACATGCCGGAGCCCCCCACCCCCAGCCCCTCCCCACGAGGGGGAGGGGAGGCGCTTGTGGCAGGCGTCGGACAGAATGACGACGTGCCGGATGATCCTGGCATCGTGTATGTTGCGCTTGTCGGGAGAGGTCGCACCGCGCCGGGGTCCCGCGTCAGACGAAACTGCGGATCGTCTGAAGGGCGCCCTCCAGCGCGCGGCCTTCCTCATCCTTCAGCGCGGCCTCGCGCAGGCGGCGGGCCCAGTCGGCAGCGTCTTCGCGGCCTTCGACCATGGCAATGCCCGCCATCACCTTGTCGAACTTTGAAAGGCCGCGGGCGTGGGTGTCGGAGTAGCCCTTGATCAGGCGGCGGCATCGCAGGACCTCGACTGCGAGCGCGTAGTCCTTTGGGGC
>NZ_JBOFBI010000002.1:0-16938 GCF_051645465.1 Tabrizicola sp.
CCCGCGAAGGTGTGCTGCAGGTCGAGCTTGCGGCACTCAGCTACCAGCGCACCCGCCTCGTCCGGGCCTGGACCCACCTCGAACGCCAGCGCGGCGGCTTCGGCTTCGTCGGCGGCCCGGGTGAGACCCAGATCGAAAGCGACCGCCGGGCAATCGACGATCAGGTGATCCGTCTCAAACGCCAGCTCGACCGCGTGGTGAAAACCCGCGAACTGCACCGCGCCGCCCGCCGCAAGGTCCCGTTCCCGCTGGTGGCACTCGTCGGCTACACCAACGCCGGAAAGTCCACGCTTTTCAACCGCATGACCGGCGCCGAGGTGCTGGCCAAGGACATGCTCTTCGCGACGCTCGACCCCACCATGCGCGGCATCGTCCTCCCCTCCGGCCGCAAGATCATCGCCTCCGACACCGTGGGCTTCATCTCGGACCTGCCCACCCAGCTCGTCGCCGCCTTCCGCGCCACCCTGGAAGAGGTGCTGGAGGCCGACCTCATCCTCCACGTCCGCGACATCAGCCACCCCGAAACGGCAGAACAGGCCCAGGATGTGGCCGATATCCTGGCTTCGCTGGGCGTCAAGGAAAGCACCCCGCAGATCGAAGTGTGGAACAAGCTCGACCTCGTCCCTCCCTCCGCCCGCGCCTCCCTTGCAGTGAACGCCGCAGGCCGTGCCGATGTCTTCCCGATCTCCGCCCTGACGGGCGAGGGGATCGAACCGCTCCTCGCCGCGATCTCCCTGGCCTTCGACGAAGAAAAGTCCGACCGCACCCTGACGCTCCCCTTCTCCGAAGGCCGCAAACGCGCCTGGCTCCACCAGGAAGGGGTCGTCACCGCAGAAGAAGAAACCGAGGACGGCTATCGCCTCACCCTCCGCTGGACCACCCGCCAGGAAAAGCGCTACCGCGACCTCTGATCGACACCCAGGCATTTCTTGTCTGCAAATATCCCCGCCGGAGGCTCTTCGTCCGAGCCGGTTGTGCGCTCTTCGCGCACAGAGGCGAGACAAAAGGCTCGCGCGTCAGCGCTCAATTTGAAAGCCGCCCCAGCCCGCGCAACGCCGAACGCTCACTCCGCCGGCGTCAGCACCATCACCCCCGCCGCCGCCGCGCGGGCCAATTCCGGGTCCAAAGACATCGGGATGTACTCCCCCCGCCGCCAAAGCTCGCCCAGATCGTCATAGTGGCGCGACAAGGGATGCCCCGACTGCCCGGTCGCCGAGATGAAGACCGAGCTGTCCGGGTCGGCGAAGTCATAGACCCCCCGATACCCCGCCGCATGCACGTTCTGGAACGGCTCCTCGCCCGTCCCGCGCGTGACGCCCCGCATCAGCGTATCGTCTCCGCCGCTGGTCGATTGCCGGATATTGACGAAGTACTTCACGAACGCCACTTCGCCCAGCACCGGATGGTCATGCGCCGCCTCATGCGCATCGCCCCAGCGCCAGCTCTCGATGTTGTCGCCATACTTCTCTGTCAGCTGCAGAAGGGCCTCGTCCAAAGCGATCCGCGACAGGTCGGTGCAGCTTTCCACCGCCGCCGACTGGATCACGTCGCACCAGACCGACGCTCCGCCCACGTTGCGATAGACCCGCTCCATGAAGACCGGCGAGATATGGGTGAAGCTGTCCGCCATCTCCCCGAGCTCGTCCCGGATCAGCCGGTCCATCAGGGCCCGCATCCAGGCCTCGGCAATCAGCGGCTCCGGCAGATGCTCGTTCATCTCGCCGTTCCATTCCGACAGAAGCAGCAGCGCCCGCTGCCGCAGCCGCTCGGGCGTGCCCTCCGGGGCGGCTTCCCCGGTGAACCAGAGGTCCGCCCCGATCAGCGGCAGCAGCGACCGCGCCGTCGGGTTCACCGTATCAAGCTGCGCCTCGATGAAGCTTTCCCGCGTATGCACCTCGCGCGCCTTCATCAGCGTCAGCCACCGCTGGATGCGCTGCGTGTCGCCCCAATCAAAGCTCACGTGCAGCGGAAACGGCCGGTCAACCGTCTTGTTGTTCGTATTCCCCAGCAATCCCGAACCCGGGTTCACAAACCGCGGGTTGTCCTCGTAGGGCAGGGCGCCCTTGAAGCCCACGCGCGCATCCGACCCCAGTGCCGGCATCCGCCCTTGCGACGGATGGCCCGGATCCCGCGCAGGCAGCACGCCCACCACCTGCATCGCGATCCCGCTTCCGTCCGCCAGCGTCAGGTTCTGCGCCGGAGCCACATGCAGCCGCCCCGCCTCCAGCGCCTCGGGGATCGCCTTGGCCCGCATCAGCCGCATCGCCCCGCTGATCGAGGTGTCCGCCCCCGACAGCGCGGTCCAGCTGATCGCCGCCACATGGCCCTTCGGTGTGATCGAGGTCAGCTCATAATGCGACCCCGGCAGGATCGGCCCGTTCTTCGACCAGCGCAGCGTCACTGTCACCGGCTCGGCGTCCTTGACCTTGATGATCGAGGACCGGCTCTCGAATGCCGCCCAGCCCTCGACGGTCTTGTACTCCTCCGGGTTCTCCGGGTTCAGCTCTTCGATCACGACATCCTGATCGTCGACATAGGCCGTCGTCAGCCCCCAGCCCAGCGACTCGCTCCGCCCGACCAGCACCACCGGCACGCCGGGGATCGTGCCCCCGATCACCCCGCCCGAGGAAAGCTCCAGCCGCGCCAGATACCAGATCGTCGGCGCGGTCAGGTTGAGGTGCGGGTCGTTCGCCAGAAGGCTGCCCCCCGCCGCCGACCGTCCGGGCATCGCCGCCCAGGCGTTCGAGGCCCCTGCCTTGCCGGGCTCGGCCACCGGCGAAAACGGCCCCAAAGCAAAATCCAGAGGTTCAGACCGGGGCTCAACCCCCGGCATCAGGCTCGCATAATCCGGCAGCGCCGCAATGCCTTGCCCCGGATCGTCCGGCAGAATGTCGGCCAGCCGCTCGTTCGGCAACAGAAGCGACACCCGCGCCCGCTGGACCTCGGTCTGCAGCGAACCGGTCAGCTGCAGCGCCATCAGCTTCAGGATCGCGATCGAATCCGCCGGCGCCCAGGCCGAAATCTCGCGCGAGAAGAGGAAGAACTCCGGCGCCCCCCGGCCCCTGGCCCCCTTGTTCACCTCTTCGATCCAGGCGTTGACCCCCGCCGAATAGGCCGTGAGCGCCGCCAGCGTCTCGGGGTCCTGCGCCCCGACCGATTGCACCGCAAGCCCGTAAAGGTCGAACCGCCGCATCAGCTCATCGACCTTCACTGTGGCCGGGCCATAGATCTCGGAAAGCCTCCCCTGGGCCGTCCGCCGCAGCATCGTCATCTGCCAAAGCCGGTCCTGGGCGTGGGCAAACCCCAGCGCGAAGAACACGTCTTCATCGGTCTTCCCGAAGATATGCGGCACGTTGTCGTTGTTCCGAACGATCTCGACCGGCGCCGAGACGCCCGAGACGGCAAAATCCTCGGAATAGTCGATCAGTGACCGCGACAGGATGTAATAAGCCAGCAAAGCCAGGATCACACCCAGCCCGATCAGGGCCGAAACGATCCGGATCAGCCAGCGGAAGGCGGTCAGCATCAGGCCCAGTCCTTGACGGCAAAGATCAGATCGGTTCCTAGTCGAAGCAGCATCGAAGGGCAATGAGCGGGGGGCGGATATGGCGAAAGTCGCATTTCTGGGGCTCGGGGTCATGGGGTTCCCGATGGCCGGGCACCTTGCCGCCAAGGGGCATGAGGTCACGGTCTACAACCGCTCACCCGCGAAAGCCGAGGCCTGGGTCGCGAAGCACAAGGGCACCTCCGCCGCAACCCCGCGCGAAGCCGCGAAGGGCGCCGAGTTCGTGATGGCCTGCGTCGGCAATGACGATGACCTCAGGTCAGTCTGCACCGGCCCCGATGGGGCTTTCACCGGCATGTCACCCGGCGCCGTCTTTGTCGATCACACGACGGTTTCGGCGAACGTCACCCGGAAGCTCGCCGCCCAGGCCGCCGCTTCCGGCCTTGTCTTCATTGACGCCCCCGTTTCAGGCGGCCAGGCGGGCGCCGAGAACGGCCAGCTCTCCATCATGTGCGGCGGCGATCCGGCCGACTATGCCCGCGCCGAGCCGGTGATGGCCGCTTATGCCCGCATCTGCCGCCTGATCGGTCCCAGCGGGGCAGGGCAGCTGGCCAAGATGATGAACCAGATCTGCATCGCTGGCCTCATGCAGGGCCTCAGCGAAGCTTTGGCGTTCGGCCAGAAAGCGGGCCTTGACGGCGAGAAGGTGGTCGAGGTGATCAGCCAGGGCGCCGCAGGCAGCTGGCAGATGGTCAACCGCCACAAGACCATGCTGAAGGACGAGTTCAACTTCGGCTTCGCCGTCGACTGGATGCGCAAGGACCTCGGCATCTGCCTCGACACCGCCGACGAAATCGGCGCCCGCCTTCCGGTCACAGCGCTGGTGGACCAGTTCTATAAGGACGTCCAACTGATGGGCGGGGGCAGGGGCGACACGTCAAGCTTGATCCGCCGACTGAAGTAGGGTGCGCAATCATGGCGCACCATTGCCTCAGTCCGGAAACATCTGCCCAATTGCAGACAGCATAAGCCACTGCTTAATCTCAATCAGGAACTCTTTGCGTTCTGCTTCGGCCATGGTGTCCAGACGCATATGCTTCGGCCCCCAGCAGTTCGGGACCGCGTAGCGCAAGTCGCCAGAATCGGACGCAGCCTTGATCACCGCCACTACGACTGTCGCACCTTTGGTGAATCCATAAAGCTCCGAGGACGTCCCGAGGTCGATAAGATCGGCCGAAACATCAGGGTAGCACGTCTCGACCCGAAAGCTGTCGCCGATCTCGCCAAAAAGCACTTCGGATGAGCGGTAGCTCAGCGTCATGCAAGACCCGGATTGGCCCACCGGAACGATCGAGACATCTGTGACTTCGGCAATCACCATGACCATATCAGGCGACGGAATCTGGTCGTAGACCGCCCCCGGAATGTCCACGCAGGCCAACGCTGGCGAAGTCATCAGCGAGGCCATGAAGTAAAGGATCATCTGGCGCATGCGGTGCATCTGGTTGAAAGGTGGCAACTTCTATCCGCCATGCAGGCTATCACAACCTGACCGGCCTTCGCAGGGTGGAATCCCGTCCCACCATCCTTACCGTCCACGCAAGGCTATAGATCGCGTGCGACCTTGCGGGTCGGCCCTCCGGGTGCAGCAGACGGACCTCCACAAAGGCTTGACGGCGCTCTTGGGACATATCTAGGTGGACGGAACCAATATGGAGTCCGGTCTTGTCAGGAACAGCGTACTACACCATCGCTTTTGCCGTCCTCAGTATGGTCTTGCTTGGGATTTGGTACGCCAGGGGCGCAAAAACCAACTCCCCACTCAGCTTTCTAGTTTTGCTTTGCGTATTGCTTACGGTCGGAAGTGCCGTCGTCGGGATATTCCTGTCTGCCTCAAGTCTCTGACCGCCCCCGCCCAGCCTACACCCGATCCACCGCCGCCTGCACCGCCGCGAAGTAATCCCCCACCTGCCGCCCGTCGACCAGGGCGTGATGGACCTCGATGGTCATCGCCATGGTCGAGCGCCCACCAACCTCGACGAACTTACCCCAGGACACGCGCGGAATGCAGTCGTCGGCATGGGGCAGGGCGTTGTTGATCGAGGTGAAGTCGAGCCACGGCAGGCACGAGAGATAGGCCAGATCATCCCGCTGCCCGGTATTCGCGTTCAGCGTGCCGCCCGCCGCAACCTCGGCAATGATCGCTGCCGCCCGCCCGTCGAACGTCGCAAAATCAGGGTCGAACGGCACATAGGCATAGCGGAAATTGCCGTCCGCCAGCGGCACCGTCATCGACAGCTCGATCCGGTCGTACCGCGTGACCTCGTCCCCGCGAAACCGCATGCAAAGCTCTGGCACCGCATGGATGCCCGCGCCGATCCCGTAAAGACAGGCGCGATAGGGCGAGATGCCCGCCTCCGCCCGCCGCGCCAGCAGATCGGTCACATCGACCCGCGAGGTCACCGCGTAATGCGGCTTCTCGTAGCCACGGAAGAACCGGAACTGATCCGCCCGCGCCCAGGTTTCCAGATCGACGCGCTCTTGACCCATGACTGCCGACCCCGCTGATCGCCGCGGTAAACCCGATCCGGCGCGCCGTAGGGCGGGGTTCCACCCCACCAAACCTTAACCCAAGGTAAACGGCTTCACCGTCAACCCATTGAAATCCCTTGGAAAGCCTATCTGTCCCACTGTGGGACAACCCATCAGGGGATGATCCGCGTATACTTGACCCCGCTCAGCGTCGCCCCCGCGATCAGCCCCTGCTGGCCGAAGACCAGAGCAATCACCGGGTCCAGTTCCGTCGACTGCTTCCCGATCGACGCCCCCTGTTCCGGGGTCGCATAGCGGACATCGCCGCTGACCGCCCAGCCCGAGGATCGCCGGAAGTTCTCCAGCGCCCCAGGGTCCATGAAGAACAGCGCATGGGCATACTGCTGCGCCCCGATCTGCAGCCCGAACGAGCCCTTGGCGGCCGAATAGTAGTCGACCGTCACCCCCTGGATCCGCAGCGCACCGCGCCCGAAAGCCCCGCCGACCCCGAAGCCCGCCTCGGTCATCAACGGCATGTACAGAACCCCCGCCGCGCGCGAGGCCAGGTCCTGCGTGCCCGGATACTGGGTGAAGAGGAAGTTCTCGGTCGCCGCGACCCGCGCATCGATCTGCGCCCCGCCGTTCGACCCGATCCCGTTGTTGCAGGCGGCCAGCCCAAAGGCCCCCGCGCCCAGCAACAGCCCGCGCCGCGTCATCATCATGTCGGTCATTGTCCGCCCTTTCATGCCTCACGGGGTCTGAAGCGCCCCTTGACCGCAGGGTAGCGGCTTTCCGCCCGCCTGTCATGCAGGGAAAGCCCAACCGGCGAGCGGGCGCCTAAACGGTCAGCGTCTGATAAAGCGCAAAATCCTCCGCCGCCACCTCGCGCAGCAAGGCCTCCGTCCCGGCCGAAAGCTCGGTTGCACCCGGGGGCGAGACGTTCAGCCGCGGCAGAATGATCTCGCAGCCAAGCCGGTCCTCCAGGAAATGGACGAACGTATCGATCTCCTCATAGCGGAACAGCCGATCCACCCCCTCGCCCTGCCGGGGCCGCAGGAACTTCCCCTGGCTCCCCACATCCGCGAAGTCCGGTCGCGGGTCCTTGCACCACGCGCGGACGAAATCGTCGAAACTCATGTCGCGGGTCGACTTGCCTTCATCCGTCTCCTCCCGCTGGCGAAAGCGGTACCAGCTTCCCAGCCAGTCCTTCGGCTCGCGCATCAGGGCAACCACGGTGAAGTTATCCTTCGACGCGGCCTCCAGGAACGGACCGACGAACCGCCGATAGCGATGCACCGTCGTGTGCTTCAGAAGCGGCGGGCGCTGGATCGACACGGCTGCAAGCGATTCGAGCGCTGCGGCAATCGCCGTCGATCCCGTCTTCGGCGTGGCCAGAAACGCAAGCCTCTGCTCCCAGAACACCAGCAATTCCGCACCTCCACGTCAGTATTTCCATAACCGAGCCCCAGATCGGGCAGCGGCGTAAACACTCCCTTAACCAAAGCCGCGAAAAACTGCCACTGCGAGAATTTGGTTGATATGTTCCACTTTTGTCCTCATAAACGCCGGAACACTTGGGGAACATCAGGCAGGATTGCCGCTTACATGCGGCTGTGAAATAAGGAGAACGACATGGCAGTGGCGAACCTTCTCGACCTCGGGAGCAAGCGGGATATGGACAAGTCGAAGGCGCTCGAAAGCGCACTCGCACAGATCGAACGGCAGTTCGGCAAGGGCTCGATCATGCGGCTTGGCGCCGACAGCCCGGCGATGGACATCGAGGCAACCTCGACCGGCTCGCTGGGCCTCGACATCGCACTCGGGATCGGCGGTCTGCCCAAGGGCCGGATCATCGAAATCTACGGGCCGGAAAGCTCGGGCAAGACCACGCTGACCCTACATGCTGTTGCGGAAGAACAGAAAAAAGGCGGCGTCTGCGCCTTCGTCGACGCCGAACACGCGCTTGACCCGCAGTATGCCAAGAAGCTTGGCGTGAACCTGGATGAACTTCTGATTTCGCAGCCCGACACCGGCGAACAGGCGCTTGAAATCGTTGATACGCTCGTGCGCTCGGGCGCGGTCAGCATGGTGGTCGTCGACTCCGTGGCGGCGCTTGTCCCCAAGGCCGAAATCGAAGGCGACATGGGCGACATGCAGATGGGCAGCCAGGCCCGCCTGATGAGCCAGGCCATGCGCAAGCTCACCGCCTCGATCGGGCGCTCGAACTGCATGGTGATTTTCATCAACCAGATCCGGATGAAGATCGGCGTGATGTTCGGCTCGCCCGAAACCACGACCGGCGGCAACGCATTGAAATTCTACGCTTCCGTGCGCCTCGACATCCGCCGCATCGGCGCGATCAAGGACCGTGAGGAGGTCGTCGGCAACACCACCCGCGTCAAGGTGGTGAAGAACAAGGTCGCCCCGCCCTTCAAGCAGGTGGAATTCGACATCATGTATGGCGAAGGCATCTCGAAGATGGGCGAACTGGTCGATATCGGTGTGAAGGCCGGGGTCGTCGAGAAATCGGGCGCCTGGTATTCCTTTAAGGACGAACGCATCGGCCAGGGGCGTGAGAACGCCAAGCTGTTCCTGAAGCAGAACCCCTCGGTCGCGCTGGAAATCGAAGACAAGATTCGCGCTGCGAACGGGCTCGATTTCACCATGGCGGGTGGCGAGGAAAGCGAAGTTCTGGCCGAGTGAGCGCTCACCCCACAGCCGAAAGCCTTGCAGCCGCGCTGCCCCAGGTGCTTCAGGCACCAAAGACGGGCAGCGCGGTTGAACTTTTGTGCTTCCGCCCCGGCTATGGCCAGCGTGATTTCGTCAAGGAACTGACGGTGACCCGCGACCGTGGCATTCCTGGTGAACGGTGGGAGAACGCGCCGTGGCTCAAGCTTCCAGATGGCAAAGGCCACCCCGGCATCCAGGTCTCGATCCTGCCGCGCCGGGTGCTGGACCTTTTCTGGCGCGACGGCGACGGGGTTCCGCATCCCGGCGATACTTTCGTCTGCGACCTCGACACCAGCGAGGCGAACCTGCCCGAAGGCCAGCTTCTTGGAGTAGGTACTGCTATCCTGAAGGTCTCCGAGGTCTGGAACGACGGCTGCGCCAAGTGGAAAGTCCGCTACGGCGAGCCCGCGTATGACTGGATCCGCGCGCCCCAGCACCGGCATCTCCGCCTCCGCGGTGTGCTGTGCAGCGTGGAACAGGATGGCGTGATCCACCTCGGCGATCCTGTAAACGTCCTGCGTAGGGCGCGCTAAGGCGCACCGACCCTTGCCAACGCTTTGTCAACAAACGATTCGAATCTCCTGGTTAACGCCCTGAAAGCGAGACTTGAGGAGAGACGGAAACAAGACGAAAGCAAGATGAAAACAAGATTGTTAACTGGTTCGAAAGGTGTCGGATTAACACAGCGTTCTCAAATGCTTGTGGATTGTCCCTAACCCCGCCTCGACCACTTACGTCTTGCTCGTTCAGCTCTACTTAACCCCACGGCACACCACCCCCTCCCGCCGCACCGCAACCCGGTGGACAGGCCCGCATGGCAAGGGTACACGGAGAGCCCGAATTCCCGCTTCCGCCGCAAGGGTCGCCCATCATGGCATCGCTCAACGACATCCGCTCGACCTTCCTCGACTACTTCCGCCGCAACGGCCACGCGGTGGTCGAGAGCTCGCCGTTGGTCCCCCGGAACGACCCGACGATGATCTTTGCGAACTCGGGCATGGTGCAGTTCAAGAACCTCTTCACTGGTGTCGAAAAGCGGGACTACAAGCGCGCGACCACAGCACAGAAATGCGTCCGGGCGGGCGGAAAGCACAACGACCTCGACAACGTCGGCTACACCGCGCGGCACCATACGTTCTTCGAAATGCTGGGAAATTTCAGCTTCGGCGACTATTTCAAGGACCAGGCCATCGCCTTTGCGTGGGAGCTTCTGACCAAGGACTTCGGCCTCGCCAAGGACAGGCTTCTGGTCACCGTCTACCATACCGACGATGAGGCGGCGCGCATCTGGAAGAAGGTCGCAGGCCTGTCGGACGACCGCATCATCCGCATAGCCACCGACGACAACTTCTGGCGTATGGGTCCCACCGGCCCCTGCGGACCCTGCACGGAAATCTTCTACGACCACGGGCCGCATATCTGGGGCGGCCCTCCCGGCAGCGCGGAAGAAGACGGCGACCGGTTCATCGAGATCTGGAACAACGTCTTCATGCAGAACGAACAGTTCGCCGACGGCCGCCTGGTGCCCTTGGAGATGCAGTCGATCGACACCGGCATGGGCCTCGAACGAATCGGCGCGCTGTTGCAGGGCAAGCATGACAACTACGACACCGACCTGATGCGCAGCCTGATCGAGGCTTCAGCCCATGCCACCAGTCAAGACCCTGACGGACCAGGGAAAATCCACCACCGCGTCATCGCCGACCACCTGCGATCCACAAGCTTCCTCATCGCCGATGGCGTCATGCCCTCGAACGAAGGCCGCGGCTATGTACTCCGCCGGATCATGCGCCGGGCGATGCGGCACGCGCATATGCTGGGCGCAGGAGACCCGGTGATGCACCGCCTTGTGTCCACCCTCGTGCGGCAGATGGGCGGGGCCTACCCCGAGCTGCAGCGCGCGCAGTCCCTGATCGAAGAGACGCTTCGGTCGGAAGAAACCAAGTTCAAACAAACACTTGATCGGGGCCTCCGGCTTCTGGACGACGAACTTTCCCGCCTCGGCGAAGGTGCAGCGCTGCCCGGCGCGGCCGCCTTCAAGCTTTACGACACCTACGGCTTCCCGCTCGACCTCACGCAGGACGCGCTCCGCGAAAAGGGCCGCGAGGTTGACGTCGCGGGCTTCGACGCCGCGATGACCGAACAGAAGCAGAAGGCCCGCGCCGCCTGGGCCGGAATGGGTGAGGCGAAGGACGCGAAGATCTGGTTCGAGCTTGCCGAAGAACACGGTGTTAGCGAATTCTTAGGCTATGACACCGAGACTGCGGAAGGCGTGATCACCGCACTGGTTCGCGACGGGGCCGGGATCGGTAAGGCGACGGTGGGCGAACAGGTCCAGATCGTCGTCAACCAGACCCCGTTCTACGCGGAATCCGGTGGCCAGGTCGGCGATGCGGGCTTCATCCGCACCGACACGGGAACGGCTGAGGTGACCGATGTGAAGAAGGCGGCCGGGGTCTTCATTCACATTGCGAAGGTCACGGAAGGCACTGTTATCAAAGGACAACCGGCGAAGCTCGAGGTTGCTCACAGCCGCCGGAGCCAGATCCGCGCCAACCACTCGGCGACCCACCTGCTGCATGAGGCACTCCGCCGCGCGCTCGGCGATCATGTGGCGCAGCGCGGCTCGCTCAACGCGGCCGACCGGCTGCGCTTTGACTTCAGCCACGCACAGGCGATCCCGGCGGGCGAACTGGCCGCGATCGAAGCCGAAGTGAATACGTTCATCCGCCAGAACTCCCCGGTCGAAACCCGGATCATGACCCCCGACGATGCCCGCGCCCTTGGGGCCCAGGCGCTTTTTGGCGAGAAGTACGGCGAGGAGGTCCGGGTTGTCTCGATGGGCATCCTCGAAGGCTCGGGCAAGGGCGCGGACGGCAAGACCTACAGCCTTGAGCTTTGCGGCGGTACTCACGTGACCCGCACTGGAGATATCGGCGCGATGGCGCTTCTCTCGGAAAGTGCCTCCTCGGCTGGTGTGCGGCGGATCGAGGCGCTGACCGGGCAGGCGGCGCTGGATCACCTGCGGCAGCAGGACGCGCGGCTGAACGACATCGCGGCGATCATCAAGGCCCCGGCGGCCGAGCTTGCCGACCGCATCCGCGCGCTCTTCGACGAACGGAAGGCGCTGCAGAATGAGGTCGCGCAGCTGCGCCGCGAGGTTGCTATGGGCGGCAAGGCCGCAGGCCCGGATGCCAAGGAAATCAACGGGGTGAAGTTCATTGCTCAAGTGCTGAACGGCGTCTCCGGCAAGGACCTTCCGGCGCTGATCGACGAGATGAAGGCCAGGCTCGGCTCGGGCGCGGTGCTCCTCATCGCCGATACCGGCGCGAAGCCGGCCGTCGCAGCCGGGGTGACCGCCGACCTGACCACGAAGCTGTCAGCTGTCAGCCTTGTGAAGGCCGCCGCGGAAGCGATGGGCGGCAAAGGCGGTGGCGGGCGGCCAGACTTGGCGCAGGCTGGGGGCGCTGATATCGCCCAGGCCGAGGCCGCAATCAAGGCGGCGGAAGCCGTGATGGGGGCCTGACGATGCCAACCGCCCTCTGGATCGCCCATGTCGAAGTGACCGACGCCGAGGCTTACGGCCGCTATGCCAAGGGCGCGACCGAGGCTATCCAGGCTCACGGCGGGGTGTTCCTCGCCCGCGGCGGCCGCTATGTGCAGCTTGAGGGGAACGATCGCCCCCGCAACGTGGTGGCCCGCTTCCCGAACCTGGAGAAAGCGGTCGAGTGCTACAACTCGCCCGCCTATCAGGCCGCGCTGGCCCATGCGAAGGGTGCGGCCGTGCGCGACCTGATGGTGGTCGAGGAGATCGGGTAAGGTTTTCCCCAGCAACTTTTCATTGAATTGATTGGAATATTTCTGCCCCCTGCCGCGTTTCATGCTAGACTCAAAAGAAAAACTATGAGGCGTGAGCGATGCAGTACCTGACCGATAGCCTGGCGAGGGCACGCTGATGTGCCGCTGGGCCGCATACACCGGCGCGCCGATCTTCCTGGAGGAGATCGTGAGCCGCCCCGGGCATTCCCTGATCCACCAAAGCCATTGCGCCACGCAGTGCCATACCGCGATCAACGCCGATGGGTTCGGCATCGCCTGGTACAGCTCGAAACCCGAGCCCGGCCTTTTCCGCGATGTGCTGCCCGCCTGGTCGGACCCGAACCTGAAGAGCCTGACCGCACAGGTGCAGTCGCACCTCTTCCTGGCTCATGTCCGCGCGTCCACCGGCACCGCGACCAGCCGCAACAACTGCCATCCGTTCGTGCATGGCCGCTGGTCCTTCATGCACAACGGCCAGGTCGGCGGATACGACGCATTTCGCCGCGACGCCGACATGATGATTACAGAGGCACTTTATCCGCACCGGAAGGGCGCGACCGACAGCGAGGCACTATTTCTGGTAGCTGTGGCCGAGGGGCTGGATGACGACCCCCGCGGTGCTTTGGAACGGGCGGCGGCGCGGTTCATCCGGTTAGCGCGGGACAAGGGGCAGGGGCCGCATCTGCGGATGACGGCCGCGCTTTCGGACGGCAGGCGCCTGCATGCAGTGCGCTACGCGACGGACGATGCAGCGCCCTCGCTTTATCACCGCTGGTCAGATACGCGCGGTGGCCGGGCCGTCGTGTCCGAACCGCTTGAGGCGGAAGAGGGAGGCTGGGAGGAAGTGCCGCCCGCGAGCTTCTGCACGTTCGACGGCAACGACGTCCGGGTCGAGGACTTCCTGCCCTGCCGACTGGCCGCTGCGGCTTGAGGCTGGGGTCAAATTCCTTAAGTAAGGAGTTTGCCAAGAATTTTCCTTAAAATTCTTGACCCTGGCCCCGCCGTCACTCCTTCCGCGACGCCCGCTTGCGCTCGTTCGGATCAAGCTCCCGCTTCCTCAGGCGGATGATCTTTGGCGTCACCTCGACCAGTTCGTCATCGTCGATATAGGCAATCGCCTCTTCCAGGCTCATCTTGATATGCGGGGTCAGCCGGACCGCCTCATCCGTGCCGGACGCGCGGACGTTGGTCAGCTTCTTGCCCTTGAGCGGGTTGACCTCAAGGTCATTCTCGCGGCTGTGCTCGCCGATCAACATGCCGGTGTAGACCTGCTCCTGCGGTCCGATGAACATGCGGCCCCGGTCTTCCAGGTTCCAAAGCGCGTAGGCCACTGAAACGCCCGCCTCGGTGCTGATGAGAACCCCCTGCCGGCGGCCCTGGATCGGGCCCTTGTGCGGCGCCCAGCCGTGGAAGATGCGGTTCAGGACACCGGTGCCGCGCGTATCGGTCAGGAACTGGCCCTGATAGCCGATTAGCCCGCGCGAGGGCACATGCGCAATGATCCGGGTCTTGCCCACGCCCGCGGGTTTCATCTCGACCAGTTCGCCCTTGCGCTCACCGGTAAGCTTGTCGATGACCGCGCCGGAGTATTCGTCGTCGACATCAACAATGACCTCTTCGATCGGCTCGTTCCGCACGCCATCAACGTCGCGGAAAATCACCCGGGGGCGAGAGATCGACAGCTCGAACCCTTCGCGGCGCATGTTCTCGATCAGGACGCCCATCTGGAGTTCGCCCCGGCCCGAGACCTCGAACGCCTCGCCTCCGGGCGTGTCGGCGACCTTGATCGCGACGTTGACCTCGGATTCCTTCATCAGGCGCTCGCGGATCACCCGCGACTGGACCTTGTTGCCATCCCGGCCCGCCAGGGGCGAGTCGTTGATGCCGAAGGTGACGGTGATCGTCGGCGGGTCGATCGGCTGGGCGGGCAGGGCGGTGTCGACCTCAAGCGCGCAGAGCGTGTCGGCGACGGTGGCCTTCGTCATGCCGGAAAGGGTTACGATATCGCCCGCGACCGCCTCATCGATCTGGGTCTGAGAGAGACCCCGGAAGGCAAGGATCTTCGTCACCCGGAACTGTTCCAGCCGCTCGCCACTGCGCGACAGGGCCTTCAGCGAGGTGCCGGTGGCGATGCGACCGGATTCGACGCGACCGGTCAGGATGCGGCCGAGGTAGGGGTCGGCGGACAGGGTGGTCGCCAGCATCGAGAAGGGCTCATCCTGGCGGGAGAGCTGCGAGGGGGCGGGGACGTGGCGGACGATCAGGTCGAAGAGGGCGGAGAGGTCCTTACGCGGCCCGTCAAGCTCGGCGTCGGCCCAGCCGGCGCGGCCGGAGGCGTAGACGTGGGGGAAGTCGAGCTGGTCGTCCGTGGCGCCGAGGTTGGCGAAGAGGTCGAAGACCTCGTTCAGGGCGCGGTCGGGCTCGGCGTCGGGCTTGTCGACCTTGTTCAGGACGACGATCGGGCGAAGGCCAAGCGCGAGGGCCTTGGTCAGCACGAACTTGGTCTGCGGCATCGGGCCTTCGGCGGCGTCGACGAGGAGGCAGACACCGTCGACCATCGAGAGGATCCGCTCCACCTCGCCGCCGAAGTCGGCGTGGCCGGGGGTGTCGACGATGTTGATCCGGGCGCCCTGCCATTCCACCGAGGTACACTTCGCCAGGATGGTGATCCCGCGTTCGCGTTCGATGTCGTTCGAATCCATCGCCCGTTCCGAGACGGCCTGGTTGTCGCGGAAGGCGCCGCTTTGCTTCAGAAGCTCGTCCACGAGGGTGGTCTTGCCGTGGTCGACGTGGGCGATGATCGCGATGTTGCGCAGTTCCATGGGTCCGGGTCCTAAAGGGTTGGCGGGGCCTTACAGGGTTTTCCGGGCCGTGGCCAGAGGGGGCAGGTGTCCCACGGTGGGACAACTGGTGAATGTGTTTTATTTCAATGGCTTGCTGGATCAATTAGGAACTGTTAACCTCTTCGGCCGCCGTCTTGACCGACACAAAGAAAAGGGGCCGGAGAATGCTCCGACCCCGATCCCATCTGTTCTGACAGATCAGCCCGCCAGCGCCTTGTTCAGGTATTCGTCGACCTTTTCCAGATAACCCATCGTGGTCAGCCACTTCTGGTCCGGCCCGACCAGCAGTGCCAGGTCCTTGGTCATGAAGCCGTCTTCCACGGTGTCGACCGTCACCTTCTCTAGCGTGGTCGCAAAGCGCATCAGCGCGTCATTGCCGTCGAGCTTCGCCCGGTGCTTCAGGCCCCCGGTCCAGGCGTAGATCGAGGCGACGGAGTTCGTCGAGGTGGCCTTCCCCTTCTGATGCTCGCGGTAGTGGCGGGTGACGGTGCCATGCGCGGCCTCGGCCTCGACGATCTTGCCGTCGGGGGTCATGAGGACCGAGGTCATCATGCCAAGGCTTCCGAAACCCTGGGCCACAAGGTCGGACTGCACGTCGCCGTCGTAGTTCTTGCAGGCCCAGACATAGCCGCCGGACCATTTCATCGAGCTTGCCACCATGTCGTCGATCAAACGGTGTTCGTAGGTGGTGCCCTTTTTCTTGAACTCGGCCTCGAATTCCTCTTCGTAGACCTTCTGGAACAGGTCCTTGAAGCGGCCGTCGTAGGCCTTGAGGATGGTGTTCTTGGTGGAAAGGTAGACCGGCCAACCGAGGTTAAGGCCAAAGTTCAAGCTGGCGCGGGCGAAGTCGATGATCGAGTCGTCAAGGTTGTACATACCCATGTAGACCCCGGCGGAGGGGGCGGAGTAGACGTCCTTTTCGATGGTCGTCCCGTCCTCGCCGACGAACTTCATCGTCAGCTTCCCCTTGCCCGGAAAGCGGAAGTCGGTCGCGCGGTACTGGTCGCCAAAGGCGTGGCGGCCGATGACGATGGGCTGGGTCCAGCCGGGGACGAGGCGGGGGACGTTCTTGCAGATGATCGGCTGGCGGAAGATCACGCCGCCGAGGATGTTGCGGATGGTGCCGTTCGGGCTTTTCCACATCTGCTTCAGACCGAACTCCTCAACCCGCGCCTCATCCGGCGTGATCGTCGCGCACTTGACGCCGACGCCGTATTTCTTGATCGCCTCGGCGCTATCCACGGTGACCTGGTCACTGGTGCGGTCCCGCTCTTCGATCCCCAGGTCGTAGTATTTCAGGTCGATGTCGAGGTAGGGCAGGATCAGCTTTTGCTTGATGAAGTCCCAGATGATCCGGGTCATCTCGTCGCCGTCGAGCTCGACGACGGGGTTGGCTACCTTGATCTTCGACATGGCTCGACCTCTCGCTGGTGGGATTCGGTTGCGGGCGTCTTAGCGGAAAAGCACAGGCTTGGGAAGGGCGGTATGCGATTGTATACCGACATGTCG
>NZ_JBOFBI010000003.1:0-6865 GCF_051645465.1 Tabrizicola sp.
TAATTTTGATTATGTAATGCGCTCTACAAAGATGGTGTGAAACAGTCGGTCGTCAGCATGACCAATGCTTCGGGGCAAGCACCGGGAATGGCCATCAGTTGGCGACACCAGAGCGGTAACTGGCTCGAACTGGCCCCGCGATGCTTGCGCTCAGATGTAGAACTTGAACGGCTGTCTCTCGGCATCCTGAGCACTCCCCATGACCAGCACATCGCCGACCTTGTCTGCAAACCGGACCGTAACCGGGAGGGAATCGGCGAACGCGGCCGAGTTGTAGTTAATCTTTGTGAGTTTCAGGATGTCCGACAGAACGACCGCGATGGAAGGTATGTCGCCTGTCGATCTCAGGATAGTCACCGAGATCGGGTTGGGCGTCTCAGGACCCATGTAGGTGTCGAGACGCGGCGTATACCCCGATGTCCAGAGAAATGCGTCCCGCTCACCTAGAACGACGGCAGTCCCGCGAATGCATGGGTAGTCACCATCCCGGAATAGCTTCATGTCCCCCGACGTGGGCCGTATCCGTACGCCGGTGATGGTCGTTCCCGACGGCGCCGCCTCGGCGAAGGCGTCCCATTCATCGGGGCTGAACTTCGTCTTGCCGTGAATGAACAGCTCCTTTGGATCCGCGCCGAACTTCGTCCGGTATGTCTCAATTACCCGCTCAATGAGGCCACGGGCGGCGTCCTTTGAAAGGTGGAACTCTTTGCCCTCGGTATACCAGGGGCCGTTCGCCCCGCGAAACACGACTCCATCGCCCTCGCTCAGAAACATTTGCGCGGCACAGCATGCATGGTGGTCGCGATGATTTGGGATCAGCTTGAAAACGAATCCGACGTAGCAAACCCCCTCGCGCATGCCCGCCACCTTCCACGGTGGCCTGGACTGACTCTTGTAGTAGAGCGCCGTCGCAAGATTCCAGGCGACCGTTGCTGGGTCCTGCGTACCCCTCTTAGGGCGCCCCAAGCGGTCGAGATGCCTCTCAGGAGCGATCGTCGTTTCGCGGATGATCTGGCAAGGCTGTGCGTGAACTAGGAGCTTGGCCTTCATCTGGCGGTGGAAGTCGGGAACGTCGTCGAAAATGTCCTCTGCGCTCGTGTCGAGCAGCCCATCGAACAGCGGCAGGATCTCTCGTCTCTTCGTCTTCTTGGCGAATTCGCCAGGGGTAAGATCCTGGGATTTTCGCCCGCTTCCGGTTGATCGGCATCGCTCGTGGACGATCTCAGGAACGACCATGAGCCAGACGTCGACGGCCGCTTCCTCGTTCCTGAGATGACGGACCACTGCATCGACATATAGATCGGCAGTTTTCGCCACAGCTTCGTGGTGATTTGCGATTGTAGTCGTGCGCTCGATATCTGCCAAATCGAGATTGCAGGTGACGATTGCCTTCTCCTCGACGGTAATCGCGTATGCCTCGCGCAGGCCCGGAAAGTCCGAAAGGTGAGGGCGGTCGGTCTTCTCGCGCTCACCCGCCACCGGTACCGAGATCCCGGCGTTCAGTCGTGCGAGCCAGGACTTCAAGTCCGCTATCCCCACTGCTGTGCCGACTACGCCGACGCGCACCACTGAGCCAGCGATTGGTGCGCCTGCAGGCCCATAAAGGTAGAGACCGTCCTTCGGATGGTCGAGGCGCTGGCCATGGCCGAACTCGAGATCTGGCTCATCAATGAAGAGCGTTGTCAACGATACCTCGGGCAAGTCCGTCATGCTTCGTCCTCCCCGAAGAATCCGTCGAGCGTCGAGATGTCCTTCTCCTCGGCCTCTTCGCCCAATTCGTGCAGCTGTCGAGCCGTCACGGGTACCGTGACCTGGACAGGCATGGCATCAAGGACGATGTAGGACCCCCCTCCCGCCGGCAGCGTCACATAAGGACTCTCGCCCGCCATCAACTCGAGAATGGCCATCAACCTCCCATGCCAGGCCCGGTTGCGCCATGCACTGCAGACGCCCCGCCGCAAGCGATGCTGCGTGCGCGGATCGTCGATCACCGCACCCTTCTTTATTCCGTCAAGTTCGGAGAAGAGGACACGCGCTTTGAGGCGGTAGTGGGGGAATGGAAAGAGGCTGGGATAGGCTGTGACCCCGAACTCCCAAACCTTTTTGCGTGCGATGTTACGGAGCACGGAAGAGCGTCGCTGTCCTTGCCGTCCCCATCGGATGCGCTTCCCAATGTCGATCTTGCCGTCGCTCGCGATCGCAGCGGACCCATTAGAAAAGATGTGCTGAAGAAAGCCCTGCTTCCGGCACTGCATTTCCCAAGCCAGCCGAAAAAGATTTACAAGGTGGCGACGGGCATCAATCGATGTGAGACTTGAAGGTGGGTGCCCGTTCTCGTTGAAGTCAGCATATGCGACGGACCAGACGGTTTCAAAGCGCCCGGTTGCCGGGAACGCCGCCTCGAAATCTGAAGCTGTCGCGAAGGAGAGGTATCCGCCTGCATGCTCGAGAGCCGGAAAAGGCGACTCCTTCGCCAAGGCCGCGCTCCGCTTCTCGCCGAGACTTCCAATCGGCCTAACATGATAGACCTCGTCAGGGACCGTCAGCACACGCAGCCAGTTCGAGGTAAGGACCTCCGGCTCTTGCCTTAAGGCCACCGCTTGGCGCCGCCGGTAGGCCGCCCACCCGGGCTGAATGGCTCGGGCGTCGGACCGAGGCACGTTCTCCTCTTCCAGAAACTCAAGGAGCCTTGTCAGGCCGCCCGCCCAATTTCGTTCGAAGTCAATGTATTGGAGTCCTCCAATCCCGAATAACTTCTTGAAGCGCCGCATCTTGAGAGGAACGATGAACCGCAGATCGTCGAGGGATCGGGAAAGATCCTTGGCAATCTCAATCTCCTCAAGGACCCCTTCGCGGGCCAACGTCTCATCACTGCAGCAAAGGAGCATCTTGACCGCCTCGTCCTGCAGAGTTCGGGTGATCTTCAAGCGCCACCCGTCTCCAGGAGACAGGTCGAGGATGTCAGCAAAGACCTCATAGCCGTGAGCCTCGAGGCGGGGAGCCAGCCATGTCGCAAAGGCATCATCCCCAGGCGTCGCCTTAGAAATGAATATCTTGGTGCGTGGTGAAATTTCTTTTCCAGTCATGACGAAAGGATAGCTTGGGCAAACGACCTTTGTAAGCCAAAGCGAGAGTCAGCGCACGATTATCGCGGAGGGTGGTTACCCCACTGCGCTAGCGGAGATATGAAGATTGGCGCAGTCTGCAAGAAATCGAGCCTCCCTAAAGAAGAGGACGACGCAGCCCGCAGCTTGACCAAAGCATCAGCCAAATCCATACTCCGCATCGAGCAACCACTAGTTGAGAAGCCGTATTCTTTATGTTGTATAATCAATGCATTACTGTATAACTGGGTTGGCAAGACAATGACTTTGAAGCTCATCCCAGTAGATCACGGAGAGCTTTGTCACGGCTGGGCATGGTCTATCGACGACGAGGACGCCCTAGCCGAGCGCGTAGCACGCATTGTGATCGGCCAGTATCGCCACGTAGCCAAGATTCTTAGTGGTGCGGGCGTGCCTGGGCCCACTGCCAATGCAGAGCAGGCGAATGCAGCGATCAAGCAGCTGACATTGGCGGCGGGGGAGGATCCTTGGCACCGTGACGGTTGGCTGTTCCAAGCAATATCGTGGATCGCTGCGCACCAACAGCCTTCCGCTTCGCTCACCCGGATGCCACATATTCGCAAGGCCGACAAAGGCTTCGACGGAATGCAACTGGAATTGGACGAAGCCGGCACATCGGTCACTGCGGTCGTCATCTTCGAAGACAAGGCCACCGATAACGCCCGCAAAACGATCCACGAAGATGTTTGGCCAGGGATCAAAGCTCTCGAAAGAGGCGAGCGGCAGAATGAAGTTTCCCAAGAAGTCAGTGGGATGCTTGATGCTCGCGCCGCTGCCGATCCCAAGTTTGATCTCGATAGTGCGATTGCTAACACCTTGTGGCGCGATGTGCGGCACTACCGCGTGAGCATCACCATCGGCGATACGCACAACAAAGTCAAAGCCCGCGCCAAACTGTTTAAGGGCTTCGATGAGTCTGCGCCCGGCGCTTCAGTCCGTCGTCGAGCCGACACTATATACCTCCCGGCGATGCGCAACTGGATGGCGAGCTTTGCGGCGCTTGTGATCTTGAAGATAAAGGCCATCGCCAATGTTTGATCCGACGACTGCGGCACTGATCCGGGCGGCTCCACCACTCGAAGGGCTCGATCTCGACAATCTTCCCAAGCGTCTTACTGAAGCATTTGCCGACATCGTCTCGGCAAGGATCCGTCTGCGGGGTGCTGCTGTCGAAGCGGACGATGCAGCGTTAGGGGCAACCGTCACTGAGCTTCGCCGTATTGCAGCAGCGCATGAGACCTATGCCGCCTTGCTTCATGATCGCGAGAATCGTGCATCGGCGGCCTTTGTTGCGGCTTCGGCACACCAGGCCATTTCCCTAGCCCGGCGCGGCGTCGAAACTCCCAGCCAAGTCGATGTTGCAGCGGTCAGCTCGGATGTTTGCGCCACACTACTCTTTCTTCTTGCAGAAGCGCATGCCGATGCGGCGGAAGCCGCCAAACGCATCGCGCCAAGACAGAGTGCGAGGCCGACCGAGCGCGCCCTTTTGCTGGCAATCCGCAATCTAGCGCAAGGTCGGCTTGGAGCTGTCATCAGCGCCGAAGAGCCTGTGATTGAAGTTGATGGCACGGATCTCGATATCCGCGCTCTCGAAGCCCTCCAACTACTGCTGCTGCGCGGCGTCACCTCTCTCGCACGGCAGTTGAACTTGCGCATAGATGTAGCGCCGGAGGCTGGTGGGCTAGTGCCAGCAAGCATGCTATTTGCGCAAGTACGCGCCCTGGCCTCCGAGCCGATCGAAGGTGCCGGCCTGGATGGCGAGACGCTGCTAAGCCTCTATTCCGGCCCTCTGCATCTCGCCAATCTACTTCTTGGGCTTGAGGGTGACCTGCTTGGGACCGCCCTGTGCCGCATTCCAACGCCGGGAGGGGTTGATGATAGTGGTTGGTGGCAAACGCTTCGCCGGATGGCAAGGCAGCGCCCTTTTCTCTGGCGCAACCACCGCGAGGCGGTCGAGAAGGGCTATCTCGAGCGTGGGGTATCTTCAGCGATAAGTTTTCCAACCGGTGGTGGCAAATCGACACTCGCCGAACTGAAGATCGCGACCGCGCTGCTCCGCGGAGAGCGTGTCATTTTCCTAGCACCCACGCTGTCCGGCATCACCACCCACGGAACAGTTTGGCGTGATTGCGTAGCGGAGGGTTTGTAGCTCATCTTGACCCCAGTTGGAGTTGAAGATGATGAAGAAACCGGTGACGACCAAGGCCCCTGCCGAGCAGGTCGTGAAAGACATCCGGCGCGCGACGCGCAAGTTGCATTCGTCCGAGGAGAAGATCCGGATCGTTCTGTCCGGCCTTCGTGGCGAGGATAGCATTGCTGAGCTTTGCCGCAAGGAAGGCATAGCTCAGAGCCTGTATTATAGTTGGTCAAAGGAGTTTCTTGAGGCCGGCAAGAAGCGGCTGGCCGGTGATACTTCTCGTCAGGCCAACACCGGCGAAGTGAAGGGCCTGCGCGCCGAGGCTTTGGCGCTGAAGGAACTGGTGGCCGATCTGAGCCTCGAAAACCGCCTGCTCAAAAAAAACATGACCGGGGCTGGGGGAGAAGGCGAATGAGGTATCCCGCCGCTGAGAAGCTTGAGATCATCCGGCTGGTGGCGCAGTCGCATCTGTCGGTCCGGCGCACCCTTGCCAAGATCGGCATCCCGCCCACCACGTTCTACCGGTGGTATGACCGCTTCGTCGAACACGGGCCGGAGGGGTTGGAAGACCGCCCTTCACGGCCTTCCCGGGTCTGGAACCGCATCCCTGAGGCCGTGCGGGACCAGATCGTGGACTTGGCGCTGGAAGAGCCGGAGCTGTCGCCGCGCGAATTGGCAGTCCGGTTCACTGACACAGAAAAGTATTTTGTGTCAGAGGCTTCCGTATACCGCCTGCTCAAAGCGCACGACCTCATCACCAGCCCGGCCTATATCGTCATCAAGGCGGCAGATGAGTTCAAGGACAAGACGACGGCGCCAAACCAGATGTGGCAAACCGACTTCACCTACCTCAAGGTCATCGGCTGGGGCTGGTTTTACCTTTCTACGATCCTCGATGACTACTCGCGCTACGTCGTCGGCTGGAAGCTCTGTGGCAACATGCGGGCCGAGGATGTCACCGACACGCTCGACATCGCCCTGACCGCGTCCGGCTGCAGCAGCGCAAAAGTTCTGCACAAACCCCGGCTTCTCAGCGATAACGGCTCGTCCTACATCGCAGAGGATCTGGCCAGATACCTCGAGGATAAAGGCATGAAACATGTCCGCGGCGCCCCGATGCATCCCCAGACCCAGGGCAAGATCGAACGATGGCACCAGACCCTCAAGAACCGCATCCTGCTCGAAAACTACTTCCTCGAAGGCCAGCTTGAGGCTGCCATCGCCGCCTTCATCGAGCACTACAACAACCACCGCTACCACGAGAGCATCGGCAACCTGACCCCGGCTGACGTCTACTTCGGGCGCGACGAAACCATCCTGGCTGAAAGGAGGCGCATCAAACAGCAGACCATCCAAAACCGCCGCTTGAACCACCAGCGTCAAGCAGCATAACCTGAACCCGATGAGCCCCAGCTCTCCGCTCCAAAATCAGGCCGCCTGTTCCAAATCATTCGACGACGGACAATTACGCCGCATGACGCGGTCACACCGCCCGCAGCGATGCGTTTGGAACGGGCGATCGATGCCGTGATGCCGCGCATCCGCATCACGGAATTGCTCTGGGAGGTGAATGCGCAGACCGGGTTCCTTGATGCCTTCACCG
>NZ_JBOFBI010000004.1:0-3200 GCF_051645465.1 Tabrizicola sp.
CAAGTGGCAGGATATCGGCGACGGATAGCGGGCTCATCAGCCAGATCGGCTTGAGGTCGGGCAAAAGCGCACCCGCCGGGCCATCCAGCAGTTCGCGGATCGACCGGTAGGCGCGGGTCTTACCAAACTCATGCTCCAACGCCCGACGGGCCTGCGACAGCGCCGCCTTCTGCGCCCGGTCGGCTGGGGAAAGGTCGCGGTCCGGCGTGTTGGTCAGCACTATCCCAGCGCGGAACCGCTGGATCGCGCGGGTCTCCAAAAGCCGGGCGTTCAGCACCTCCAGCTCGGCCCGGGCGGCGGCGATTGTGGAACGCGCTTCCGACAGCATCCCGGCGTCAATGGTCGCCAGCCCGGGCGCACGGGCCAGGGACCGGCGGACCGTTTCGTGCAAGACAGCGCTGTTCAGTTGGCCGGGGTCCAGCGGCAGCCGACGCAGCGCCTCCCAGATCGCCGGTGGCGCGGGGGCAAGCGGGGCCATCAGATGCTGTAGGTCCATCAGCTGTGGCAAGCCTTGCGACAGGGTGGCAATCACCTCGGGCGCGGCGGCAAGCGGCAGAAGTTCCAGCCCGGTTAGCCTGTCCCTCGTGTCGGCCAACAGGTCCCGGGACTGTGCGGCAAGCCTGGTGAGCGCTAGGATGCGCCCAGCAACCGCCGGGTCGCCCGCGCACACCGAATCCAGAAGCCCGCGACCGCCCTCCCCTGCCCCTGCATCCAGGTCGGCCATGACGGCTGAAAGGCTTGCGAAATCGTCAAAGCCGTGGTCGCGGGCCAGACGGCGGGCGGCTTGGTCCCAGGCGGCCATGGCCTGATGGTCGACCTGCAGATCAGCCAGAAGGTCGGTGATCCGGGGGCGAATGGCCAGAGCGGCAAGGTTGACCCGCCCAGCGACCACACGCTTCAACTGCCGCCACTCTCCCGACAAAAAGGCCAGAAGGCCGCCCTCCTTTGCCTGCGCCAGGCGGAGCGCGGAGTCGGTTTCGGACGGGGACAGCTTGTCGGTCCAGATCGCCGTCTTTGCCCGCGCGGCGGCAAGTGCCTGCGCCAGATCCTGCACGGCAAGGATCCCGTCACGCATGGCGCGCGCATCGGGGGACAGCGGATCCAACGCAGACAGCCGCCCGGCACGGGCGAAAGGCGCCAGACGCTCGGCAAGGGCAATCTGGTCCAGGGCCACACCCAGCGACAGACCGACCAGATGCGGCTGGGCAGCCATCGTGGCAAGGCGCGGCTGCAACCGGTCCAGGACCGGCATCAGGTCGCGCCGCAGGTCGCCGTTGCCCCACAAGGCTGGGGCGATCAGCCGTTCGGGACTAGCCGCCAGATGCAGCGCCCCGGTCATCCGGCGCAGGCCATCCAGCGCCCGGCGCACGTCGTCGCGCACGGCCAGCCAGTCGGCCAGGTCGGGCAGGACAGGGCGCAACTCTTCGGCCAGGGCGGCGACAGAAGGATGCGACAGCGCCTCTTCCAGCACGTCATGGAGCGCGGTTGCCGTGCCCGCCGCCGGCCCCGTCATGCTGCGCACCAGAAGCCGCACGTCGCGTGTGACGCTGCCGATCCGCTCCAGCACCGCACGGCGCTGTGCGTCGATCTGGCTTTCGGTAAAGCGCGGCGGCAGGTCGGCCCAGCCGGTATAGATCTGCTCAAGCTCTTTGACGAAATCGCGCTTGTTCTCCTGGCTGTCATGCACCAGCGCGCACATCGATCCCAGCCCCACGGCCCTTAGCCGGTTGAACACCACATCCAGCGCCGCCCGCTTTTCGCAAACGAACAGCACCCGCTTCCCGCGCCCGATATAGTCGGCGATCAGGTTGGCGATGGTCTGCGACTTGCCCGTCCCCGGCGGCCCCTGGATCACATAGCTTTGCCCCGACCGCGCCCGCAGCACCGCGCGGTCCTGCGACGGGTCCATCGCGATGACCGCAAAGCGGCTGTCCGGCGCCACGACCTGGGGCATCTCGTCGGCCAGCCGCGGCGCGCTGGAGAAGAAAAGATCGACATTGGCCGTCCGCCCCTCGGCCCCGGCCAGAAGATCGTTGTAGTCGCGCACCAGCGACATCTTGCGGTAGTTGAAGTTCGACAGCGTCACCGAGCAGAGGTCGAACGCCCATTCAAAGCGGCTCCGCGTTTCCTCGACATGCTGCAGCATCGTGCGCGACAGCTCGGTCACCGCGGGCTCTTCCACCATCGCCATCCGGTTGAAAAGGCGCGGCAAGGGGCGGCCCGCAAGCTCGCGGTTCGGCGCTTCGGCGAGGCGGACATATTCGTGGAAAAGCTGCACGCCCAACGGGTTATAGCCGGGCCGGTCGTAGGAATAGGTCATCCCCGCCCGTGACTTCAGCCCCTTCGTCACCGCGACCTGCCGCCGGTTGAACTGGTCCAGCCGCCGCCGCACCTTCTGGTGCAAAAGCCGCATCCGCGGCCGGTCGGCATAGTCGAGCGTCACGCCCGGCTCGCTCGCCTTGATCTGGCTTTCCAGCAGGCGGTGCAGGTTCGGCAGCGCCTCGGGGTCGGCAAGATCGACCGTCTGGGGCAGCTTGATGCCGTAAAGCCGCTCCAGAAAGAACGCGAGCGCGGGGTTCACCTCGGCCGTCGTTTCCTCCAGCTCTAGCGTGAAAGCGTCGCGCACCCCCTTGCGGCGCTTCAGCGTGACCCGCATCAGCAGAAGCGGTGACGAAATCGGGCTGTCGGGGGCGCTCTTCAGGTCGTACCAGCGCAGGAACACCGGCACCAACCGCAGCTGCGAGGCGCCGAATTCGCGCGCATCCCGGTCGGCATCGGCCCGCAGCCGGCCGAGGACCGAGGGCGCGAAAAGCACCTCCTCGAAGCGCAGGAATTCCCCCAGCGTGACCTCCTTGCCCGCCAGCAAAAGCTGCATCGGCCGCGAGCGGGCGGTGAACAGATCCTCGGCCCGGATCGCCTTGGGGTCGATCACCAGCGGCACCGAGGTTTCCGTGAGGTTCAACTCGCTTGCCGTGGGCTTGTGAAACACCAGCCGGTTGCGGCGGGTCAGGTCGTAAAGCCGGGCGCGCAACCGGCGCAGAAGGTCATCGCGCGGCTCGCCCTTGCCGGGGCGCGGGAGGGTGCCCTCGACCAGGCCGGTGTCGATCGCCCGGTGGTTTTCCAGGGTGGTGATCAGAAGCGCCAGGTCCTGCGCCCGGTCGTGACGCTCAAGCGCGGTCATCCGCTCGATCACCCGGCAG
>NZ_JBOFBI010000005.1:0-17025 GCF_051645465.1 Tabrizicola sp.
ATTGTATCCCTTTCCACCAGCCATTCAGGTGCCCCATGCGCATTGCCGCTTTCAACGTCGAAAACCTTTTCAACCGCGCCCGGATCATGAACCTGCCGGACTGGGCCGATGGCCGCCCGGTGCTCGAGGCCTTCGCCGAGCTAACGGACCTTCTGGAAAAACCCAACTACAGCGATGCCGACAAAGCCAGCATCCTGCGGCTGATGGAGACGCTCGGCATTCTGGACAACGACGAAGGCCGCTTCGTCCGCCTGCGCCGCAACCGCGGGGCGCTGGTCAAGCGGCCGCAGAACGGGCCGGTCGTGGTCGTGGCTTCGGGCCGGGCAGACTGGATCGGTGGCGTGGAACTGGTGACCGAGCCGATCAACGCCATCGCCATCCGCAACACGGCGCAGGTGATCCGCGATCTTCGGGCTGACATTCTTTGCGTCGTGGAGGCCGAGCACCGCCCTGCCCTCCGCCAGTTCAACAAGGATGTCCTTGAGCCCGCGGGGGGAGAGCCCTTCGAGGGCCTGATGCTGATCGATGGCAACGACGAACGCGGCATCGACGTGGCACTGCTCGCCGCCCCCGGCCATGAGATCGGCCTCATGCGCAGCCACGTGAATGAAGGCTTGCCGGGCAACACGGTGTTCTCCCGCGACTGCCCGGAGTATCAGGTCACCACGCCCGACGGCGAAGTGGTGTGGGTCCTGCCCTGCCATCTGAAGTCGAAAGGCTTCGGCACCCAGCGCGACAACGATGCCAAGCGGCTCCGTGAAGCGACGGCCATTGCGGGCTATGTGAAGCGGCTTCTGTCCGAGGGCGCGCAGAACATCGTCGTTCTGGGCGACCTCAACGACACCCCCGACAGCGCGCCTTTGCAGCCGCTTTTTGCGCATCCCAACCTGCGTCCGGCCAGCAGCCATCCCGGCTACAGCTTCTCACCCCCCGACCGCCCCGGCACGCGCGAGCTTGGGACGAAGTCGTCCCACATCGACCATATCCTCTTGTCCGATGCGCTCTGGGACCGGATGCAGACCGGCGGCATCTTCCGCAAAGGCGCCTGGCCGGGGGTCAGGACGAAGCTCTGGGAGACCTATCCGGAGCTGGAAAAGCCGATCCATGCGGCGTCGGATCACCATGCCGTCTGGGTCGAGATCGCCTGAAGCGCCTACCACCGGCCAGTAAAGGCCTGCCACAGAAGCCGCCCGCGTCGGCTGAACTCCGAGAGCTGCAGGCTGACCGGTTCCGGTGCAGCCGCCGCCTGGCGCAGCAGGGCTTCCGTCTGCCACCCGGCCAGCAGCGCCGGAGCGATTTCTTTGGGCACGGCTTTCCGGCTCATCCGCGCGGCGCGGAGCTTCTCCAGCCCCTGCCGCGCCAGATCGGTGGACGTCAGGCCCACCGGCAACGGCTGCCGACCTCGCGCCTCAAGCTCGGGGATCGCCCGTAGATAGCCCGCCGCCGCAGCCGCCCAACCGTAAGCGCGGACGGGTTCCTCCGCCCCGTCCGGCGCACCAAGCGCGCGGGCGGCAAGCCACATCAGCCCAGCACCCGTTGCCTCCAGATAAGCCTCCAGCGCCGCCCCGTCAGCATGGGGTTCGCGGTGAACATCCCAGCGTCGGGCGTCGATCAGGCGGTCCAGCACCTCGATAGGCAGGCCAAAATCCCGGATCAGATCATGGAGCGGCCCCGCCACCTCATGCGCCCGCGCCGCACCCGAGGCCGCATTGGCGACGACATCCCGCCACCACTGGAGCCGCATCTCGGCGATCAGCGGCTCCTCGGTCACCCAGGGCGCGCGGGCGACTTCCAGGTTGAAGGCGTAAAGCGGCAAAAGCTGCGCCCGCGCCCCGACCGGAGCCGCCATCACCGCCAGGAACCGGTCCGGGTCGCCACGTTCGACCAGTTCCGCGCAGGCGGCAATCGTCACTTCGGCGCCCCGATGTCACGGATCAGCTTCCACTGGATCGCATCCAGCAGCGCCTCGAACGAGGCATCGACGATGTTGGCGCTGACCCCTACGGTCGACCAGCGGCGGCCCTGCCCGTCTTCGCTGTCGATGATGACCCGGGTCACAGCCTCGGTGCCTCCGTTGGTGATGCGGACCTTGAAGTCGACGAGTTTCATGTCGTCGATGCAGTCCTGATACGGCCCAAGGTCCTTGGCGAGCGCCTTCGACAAGGCGTTCACCGGCCCTCGGTCGCTGCCCGCCTCGTCCATGCTGTCGCTGACCGACATCATCTTCTGATCGCCGATCTTGACCACCACGACCGCCTCGGAAAGCGAGATCATCCGGTCGTACTTGTTCTTCCGCCGCTCCACCGTCACCCGGTAGCGCTTGACCTCGAAGAACTCCGGACAAAGCCCCAGCTCGCGCCTTGCGACCAGCTCGAACGAGGCCTGCGCACCGTCATAGGCGTAGCCCTGATCCTCGCGCTCCTTCACCACCTCGATGATCCGGCCCAGCCGAACGTCCTTCGGGTCGACCGCGATCCCTGCGGCGGCGAGGCGGGCGCGGAGGTTCGACTGGCCTGCCTGGTTCGACATCGGGATGACCCGTTCGTTGCCGACCAGGCTCGGGTCGATGTGTTCGTAGGTGGTGGGGTCCTTCAGGATGGCACTCGCGTGGAGGCCCGCCTTGTGGGCGAAGGCACTTGCGCCGACGTAGGGGGCCGAGCGTAGCGGCACCCGGTTCAGGATGTCGTCGAGCATCCGGCTGGTCTTGAGGAGACCCGCCAGCGCCTCGCAGGTGACGCCGGTCTCGAACCGGCTGGCGTAGGGTTCCTTCAGGAGCAGCGTGGGGATCAGCGTGGTCAGGTTCGCGTTGCCGCAGCGCTCGCCGAGGCCGTTGAGCGTGCCCTGGATCTGGCGCGCCCCTGCCTCGACGGCCGCGAGGGAATTGGCGACGGCATTCCCGGTGTCGTCGTGGCAGTGGATGCCGAGCCGGTCGCCGGGGATACCGGCGGCGATGACCTCGGTCACGACCCGCCCGACTTCGGACGGAAGCGTGCCGCCGTTGGTGTCGCAAAGGACGATCCACCTCGCCCCGGCATCCTGGGCGGCGTGGAGGCAACTGAGGGCATAAGCGGGGTTGGCGCGGTAGCCGTCGAAGAAGTGCTCGGCGTCGAAGAGGGGTTCGCGGCCTTTGGTGACGAGGTGGCTGATCGAGGCGGCGATGGCTTCGCGGTTCTCGTCGAGGGTCACGCCGAGGGCGGTGGTGACGTGGAAGTCGTGGGTCTTGCCGACGAGGCAGACGGCGGGGGTTTCGGCGTTCAGAACGGCAGCGAGGACATCGTCGTTCTCGGCGGACCGGCCGACCCGTTTGGTCATCCCGAAGGCGGTCAGGGTGGCGCGGGTTTTCGGGGGGGCCGCGAAGAACTCGCTGTCGGTCGGGTTGGCGCCGGGCCAGCCGCCCTCGATGTGGTCGACCCCGAGCCGGTCGAGGGCCTGGGCGATCTGGACCTTTTCGGGCACCGAGAACTGGACGCCCTGGGTCTGCTGGCCGTCCCTAAGGGTCGTGTCGAAGAGATAGAGGCGTTCGCGGGTCATAGGTGGGGTCCGGGCTGCGCGTAACTCAGCGTTACGCTTGGAAGTGCAAGCGATTTTAATAAGTTATAGGTCAGTGTTAACCTACTCTCAATCTTTGACGACCATGCGGGGCACCAAAATCCTTGAGTAAGGATTTTGCCAAATTTCTTACTTAAGAAATTTGTGGCGCGGGGGGTCATCGGAGCGCCTCCAGCTTGGCCCGGTCGAAGTCGGGGCCGGGGACAAGCTCCACGCCTGACTTGGACATCCGCACCTCGACGCCTGCATCGGTCAGGGCGGATTTTAGAGCATCGACGGCTGAGAAGTCTTTGGTGATCATGGCGGAGCTACGCAGTGAACTCAGTCGAGCGACGAGTGGTCCCAAATCAAGGCCACCGGTTGTTAAGCCAAGCCATTCACTTTCGGAAACGCTCAACAAACCAAGAAGATGCGCCGTACGCTTCAGTTCTGCAGCTGCTGCTTGATCATCGCCATCTGCGTCGGGATGGCCGGACGGCCGAATGGTCTCGGCCCGCTTCAGCAGCTCGGTCAGCGCGAGGGATGTGTTCAAATCGTCCGCAAGGGCCGCGACTACATTTGGGTCGGCTGGCCAACGGTCATCAAGCTCCATCTCGCCAACAACCGAATAAAGCCAGTCAAGCGACTTCCTTGCCTGCCGCGCCTTCTCTGCCGTCCAGTCCATAGGGCTGCGATAATGCGTCATCAGGAACACGAACCGGATCACCTCGCCCGGTATACCCTGATCCAGCAAGTCCCGCACAGTGAAGAAGTTGCCCAGAGACTTGGACATCTTCTTGCCCTCGACCTGCAGCATCTCGTTGTGCAGCCAATAGCGGGCGAATTCCGCCTGCGGATGGGCGCAGGCAGATTGGGCGATCTCGTTCTCATGATGCGGGAATTGCAGGTCGAGCCCGCCGCCGTGGATGTCGAAGGACTCGCCCAGCAGTTCATGGCTCATGGCCGAGCATTCGATGTGCCAGCCGGGGCGGCCCTTGCCCCAGGGAGACTCCCAGCCCGGTTCCTGCCCCGAGGACGGCTTCCAGAGGACAAAGTCCATCGGGTCTTCCTTGAAGGGTGCCACCTCCACCCTCGCACCCGCGATCATGTCGTCGACCGACCGCCCCGAGAGCTTGCCGTAACCTTCATAGGACCGCACCCGGAAGAGCACATGGCCGTTGGCCTCATACGCGTGGCCCTTTGCAATGAGGTCCGCATTCATCGCCACCATCTGGGCGATGTATTCCGTCGCCCGCGGCTCAAAGCTTGGGCGCAACGCACCGAGTGCGTCCATGTCGGCCCCATACCAGGCAATGGTCTCCTCGGCCCGCTCATGGATCAACTCCTCCAGCGTCCCGGGCGAGCCTGCCTTCTGGCGCCGCAAAGCCTCGGCGTTGATCTTGTCGTCGACGTCGGTGATGTTGCGGACATAGGTGACGTGATCGGCCCCATAAACATGGCGCAAAAGCCGGTAGAGCACGTCGAAGACGATCACGGGTCGGGCATTGCCGATATGGGCGCGGTCATAGACGGTGGGGCCGCAGACATACATCCGCACATTCGACGGGTCGAGCGGCACGAAAGTCTCTTTCGTCCGGGTCTTCGTGTTGGTCAGGCGAATGGTCACCATGTCAGTCGTCCCAAATTGCACGCAGGCATACCCCGCGCGGGACTGGCTTTTTCATCCGGATGGGAATGACGAAGCGCCCGCGCGACCGAAGTCAGCGGGTAATGCAGCAGATGCGGATGTTGCGCAACGTCGTCATGGATGAGACAAATACACATCTGATCGCCTGCCGCCAAGGTATTTCTGCCATGCAGGACCGCGCTTTCGTCAACGCCTGGTGTGCCACCTTCCCGGGGGCCGAGGTGAGCCAGCCCTTCGGCCCGGATCACGACTGCTGGAAAGTGGGCGGCAAGATGTTCGCGATCATCGGCCAGACGGGCGACGGCGTTTCGGTCAAGACCGATCATGCCGATACGGCGCGGCTTCTGATCGAGACCGGCCGGGCGATCCGGGCGCCGTACCTGCATGCCTCATGGGCGCGGATTCCGTTTGGCGTGGTGAGCGACGACGAGATGCGGGAGCGGATCGCGACATCCTACGCGCTGATCCGCGCGGGGCTGCCGAAGAAGGTGCAGGCTACCCTCGCGTAGCCCCCCACCCCCGGCCCCTCCCCACCGGGGGGAGGGGAGGCCATGGCTGAACCGTCGCAGCTGGACGGTCGGGCGGGGTCAGTTCCCCTGACGGCTGAATTCGCCGCGGTTGTCCTGGCCGATCGCGAGCCACCCCGCAACGGTATTCGCGACATGGTTCGTGATCATCGACTTCTGCGTGATCCCCTTGCGGCGCGCCTCGCGCATCCGTTCGCCCGAATAGGCGGGCGTTTCGGCGCGGATCGTGGTGGCGGGAACCAGCACCTCGCCCGAGCGCGCGTCAAGAACCTGGGCGATGAAGTCGACGTTGTGAACGCCCCAGTCCTGGTCCCTGAGCTCTGCCTCGAACGTGAGGGCATGGAAGCGCGTGACGGTGATCGAGATGATGACGGGGCGCGAACCCCGCAAGCCCTGACCCCCGCGCAGCACTGCCGCCTCGATGATCTTGCCCACCTGGTCGTAGCGGTCACCCAGCGGATCCTCGCGCCAGACGATGTCGGCGGTGGGAAGAAGCGTCTTCGCCTCGGACACCACAAGGCTGCGGGGAACGTCAACCCTGACCTCAGCCAGGCGCCAGGTGCGGGTGACCTCAGGCGACAGCCGATCGTATTCGGTCATGAAGGTTCCACCGCCGACGCAGGCGGAAAGGACGGCTGCGGTCAGGCCCAGAAGGGCGGCTCGGCGGGTCAGCGACATGGGAACCTCTTACTTTCTGCGCAGCGTCATAGTTTTGTGCGCAAAAGCTTAAGTTTTCGTCATGGCCGGAACAAGACGCAAGGGTGTCATATCGGCGGAAATCCCTTGTCGCCGCAGCATTTGCGTGCCTTCTTGCGGCCGGAACGGGAGGCAGGCATGGATCACGAAGAGCTGCGGCACTGGTCGAAGCGGGCGGCGGATTGGGCCGCGGACTATCACGCGACCCTGCGCGACCGGCCGGTGCGTGCGCCTCTGGTGCCCGGCGCAGTCGCGCGGCAGTTGCCCCCCGGCCCGCCCGAGGCAGCCGAGCCGATGGAGGCGATCTGGGCGGATTTCGAGCGGATCGTGCCGGGCGGCATGACGCATTGGCAGCACCCGCGGTTCTTCGCTTACTTCCCGGCGAACGCGGCCCCCGCATCCATGCTGGCCGAACAGCTGGTCAATGCGATGGCGTGCAACGCGCTGATCTGGCAGACCTCTCCGGCCGCGACCGAAGTCGAGCAGGTCATGATCGACTGGCTCCGGCAGGCCCTGGCGCTGCCTGCGGATTTCACCGGGACGATCCACGATTCGGCGACGTCGGCGACGCTGTCGGCGGTCCTCACGATGCGCGAGCAGGCGCTAGGATGGCGGGGGCTGGCCGAGGGGTTGGCGGGTGGGCCGGTCTTGCGCTTCTATGCCAGCGCCGAGACGCATTCCTCGGTCGACAAGGCGATAAGGGTGGCGGGGATCGGGCAGGCGAACCTGGTGAAGGTGGCGACGGACGCGAACCGGTCGATGACGGGTGCGGCGCTTAGGGCGGCGATCGCTGCGGACCGGGCGGCGGGGCTGATGCCGGCGGGGGTGATCCTTTGTGCGGGGGGGACAAGCGTGGGGGCCTTCGACCGGATTGCCGATTGCGTCGTGGTGGCAAAGGCCGAAGGGCTGCCGGTGCATGTCGACGCGGCCTGGGCGGGGTCGGCGATGATCTGTCCGGAGTTTCGCGCGCTTTGGGCGGGCGTCGAGGGGGCGGATTCGATCGTCTTCAACCCGCACAAGTGGCTCGGGGCGCAGTTCGACTGCTCGGTGCAGTTCCTGAAGGATCCGGGCGCGCAGGTGAGGACGCTGGGCCTGAGGCCCACCTATCTGGAGACGGCGGGGCGGGAGGAGATTGTCAACTTCAACGAATGGACCGTGCCCCTGGGCCGCCGGTTCCGGGCGCTGAAGCTCTGGTTCGTGCTGCGCGCCTATGGGTTGGAGGGGCTGCGACAGCGGATCAGGAACCATGTGGCCTGGGCTTTGAAGGCGCGGGATCGGCTGGCGGCGCTGCCGGGGGTGGAGATCGTGACCGAGCCGCGGCTCTCGCTTTTCACCTTTGCGCTGAAGGACGATGCGGCGACCGAGGCACTGTTGAACCGGATCAACGACGATGGGCGGGTTTACCTTACCCAGACGCGGGTTGACGGGCGGTTTGCGATCCGGGTCACGGTTGGATCATTTGACTGTTGTGAAGAAGATGTCATGTTGATTGCAAGTACAGTACAAGAAGTGCTTGCATCATGTTCCTCAGATCCCTTGCCTTAGCGCTGACCTTTGCCACCTCTGCATTTTCCCAGACGTTGCCCGAACCGCAAAGCGACACCGTCTCTGACTTTGCCAATGTGCTCGATGCCACCGAAGAGGGCCGGATCACCCGGACCCTGACCGAACTCCGTGATGCGACCGGGGTGCAGATGGTCGTCGTCACCCTGCCCGGCCTTGGCGCCCAAGGTGGCATGCGGATGGAGGACTACGGCAAGGCGCTTTTCAACGCCTGGGGCGTCGGCGGGGCGGATCGCAACGACGGGATCATGCTCCTTCTCGACACCGAAGCGCGCGAGGCGCGGATTGCGCTCGGGGCCGGGTATGACCCGGTCTACGACGGCCGCGCGGCGCGGGTTCTGTCGACGGCAGTCCTGCCCGAGCTTCGGGAAGGCCGCATTGCCGCGGGGATCGAGGCGGGCATCACCTCGGCGCGCGACCGCCTGATCGCGCCCTTCCAGGCAGGCCTGCCGGTGACCGTCTCGGACGGGTTTGAAGAGGAGAACGGCTCGTCGTCAGCCCTGACGGGCCTGGCCGGTTTTGCCGCTGTCGCCGGGATTGCCGGTCTGGGCATCTGGCGCAGCCGGAGGGCGCGGCGGACCTGCCCCAACTGCGGCGCGCTGACGCTGGAGCGCAACCACGAGATCATCAGCCCCCCGACCCGGCTGGAATCCGGCCTTGGCCTTCAGCACCTGACCTGTTCCGCCTGCGGGTTCACCGACCGCAAGTCCTATTCCGTCCGCTATTCCAGCCGCGAAGCCCGCGATGCGCGCCATGCCGACCGCCATCGTGGCGGCGGGGGTGGTGGTAGCAGCGGGGGGTTCGGTGGGGGCAGGTCGTCGGGCGGTGGTGCCAGCGGAAAATGGTAGCCTGATTAACGGCTTGTGCGTCGATCCTCGCCCAAGAAGAAGTTTGCGGCGCGGGAGGGAAACCGCGCCGCAATGGTCAGGATCAGAACCGAAGTCCGACCTTGGCCTTGATTGTGGTGGCGTCGAGATCGACGCCCGTACCGTCGAAGTCGTCGAACTGGTGCTGCATGAGCTCGCCACCGACGGTCCAACGTTCGTTGATTGCTACATCGACACCGGCACCCAGGAACCAGCCGTTGTCCGACAGGTCCACCCCGCCAACGGTCGCGCTGGCTTGGGCTGCACCCGCGGTGGCATAGATCAGGCTGTTGCCGAACTCGGCACCGCCGATCAGCTTCAGCCGCGCGACATCGTCGAGCGTGCCGAGGGTCGTGCCAAGGTCGATGTCGGCCGTGTCGTAATCAAGCTCGGCGCCTGCGACGAACTGACCGAAGTCCCAACGGTAACCCGCGTGAACACCGCCAAGCCAGCCGTAGCCGTCAAGGCCCGCACCGTTCGAGTCGACATCCCCGTAGCCAAGCTGCGCACCGATGTAAGGACCTGTCCAGTCCATGCCGGGCGCAACGACAGGCTCAGCCACCGGAACGATCTCGGGTTCCGGCTCGACGACCGTCGGGCCACCCGCAAAAGCCGGGACGGCAAGGGCACTGGTGACAATGAATGCTGCGATAGTTTTCATTTTTTTCTCCTGTGAAGGCCGCCGCTGTCAGAGACAAGTGCTGCGGCATGCGTATAGGCTGGGCGTCCCGGCGCGGGTTTGCAACCTCTGGAGCTTTTCAAATGTTTACGAGCAACCTGTGAGGGCAGAAACGTGCCCAGAGGCGATCACGGCCGCGCCAAACTCCGCCGACACGGCTGCCACTCAGGCCCGGTCGGCGAGTTCCAGCCACTCGGTTTCCGCAGCTTCCAATGCTTTTTGCCGCTCTGCCATCACCTCGGTCGCTTTGCGGAATTTCACTGGTTCGCGGGCGAAAAGCTCGGGGTCGGCGAGGAGCGCGGAAAGCTTTCCGATCTCGGATTCCAGCCGCCCGATCAGCGCGGGCAGGTCTTCAAGCCGCTTCTTTTCGGTGAAGGAAAGACCGTTGACGCGGGTTGCGGGTTCAGACTTGGCTGGCGTCGCAGAACCGGGTTTCGCAGTGGGTTTTACTGTTTCTTCAGCAGGTTGTGGACGCTGAGCGGCATAGTCCGACCAGCCGCCGGGGTAGACGGTCGCCCTGCCCCCGCCTTCCATGGCCACGGTCGTGGTGGCGATCCGGTCGATGAAATCGCGGTCGTGGCTGACCAGAAGCACGGTCCCGTCGTACTCGCCCAGGATGTCCTGCAGAAGGTCCAGTGTCTCGACGTCAAGGTCGTTCGTGGGTTCGTCGAGGATCAACAGATTCGAGGGCTGCGCCATGAGCTTCGCCAGCAGAAGCCGCGCCCGCTCGCCCCCCGAAAGGCTGCGGACCGGGGCGCGGGCCTGCGCCTCATCGAAGAGAAAGTCCTTGAGATATGCGACAACAAGTTTCGGCTGCCCCCGCACCATGACCTGATCCGAACTGCCTGCAACCCGCATGAGCGGATCGACCGTCAGGTTCTCCCAAAGGCTTGCTTCCAGGTCGAGCCGCGCGCGGGTCTGGTCGAAGACCGCGATTTCAAGGTTGGTGCCCAGCGTGACCTTGCCCTGATCCGGTTGAACTTCGCCCGTCAACATCTTGAGAAGCGTGGTCTTTCCAACCCCATTGGGCCCGACGAACGCCACCCGGTCGCCCCGCAGAACGCGCAGCGAGAAGCCCCTGACGATGGTCTTGCCGCCATAGGCCTTGGAAAGCCCCTCTGCCTCGATCACCTTCCGGCCTGAGGTCGGCCCGCTTTCAAACTGCAGCGCCGCCGTCCCCTGCCGCCGGATCTGCGCCGCCCGGTCAGCCCTAAGCGCCTGCAGCGCCCTGACCCGGCCCATGTTGCGCTTCCTGCGGGCCGAGATGCCCTCGACCGCCCATTTCGCCTCGGCCTTGATCTTGCGGTCAAGCTTGTGGCGGGCCTCGTCTTCCTCGGTCCAGATGGTCTCGCGCCAGTCCTCGAACCCCTCGAACCCAGCCTCGCGGCGGCGAACCTCGCCCCGGTCGATCCAGAGCGTCGTGCGGGAAAGCGCGCGCAGGAAGGCGCGGTCGTGGGAGATGAGGACGAAGGCAGTGCGGGTCTGGGAAAGCTCGGCTTCCAGCCATTCGATGGCCTGGATGTCGAGATGGTTGGTAGGTTCGTCCAGCAGCATAAGCTCTGGCGCTTCGGCGAGAAGCTTGGCCAAGGCGGCACGGCGGCGTTCGCCCCCGCTGGCCGTGGCGACGGGGGTGGCCGGGTTGAACTTCAGCCCTTCCGCCACGACGGCAAGACGGTAATCCTGGCCCTCCGGCAGGGCCGAGGCCGCGAAGTCGCCCAGTGTGGCGAAGCGGGAGAGGTCAGGCTCCTGCTCCATATAGCCCACGGTGATGCCTGGCGGCACCGACCGCGCGCCATGATCGGCCTCGGCGAGGCCTGCCATGACCTTCATCAGCGTGGACTTGCCGCTGCCGTTGCGGCCGACCAAAGCGATCCGGTCGCCGGGCTGGACGGTCAGGGAAAGATCATCAAAGATCGGATTGCCGCCGAAAGTCAGCGAGATGCCGGAAAGCTGGAGAAGCGGTGCGCGTGCCATGGGCGCGAGGTAGAGGCGGATTTGATCCGCGTCAACGCCCCGACTTCGCGCGCCTGTCATGGAGGCCGGGAAAGCCGCAGGTAAAGGAGACGACATGGCCCCGCTGAACGGCATCACGATCCTGGACCTGACGCATGTGCTGGCGGGTCCCTTCGCCAGCCACACGCTGCAGGACCTCGGCGCGCGGGTGATCAAGGTCGAACGGCCGGGCCTCGGCGACGACACCCGCGCTTTCCCTCCGTTCAAGGCCGGCGAAAGCGCCTATTTCGCCACGTTGAACGCGGGCAAGCAGTCCATCGCGCTGGACCTGAAGGCACCTGCCGACCGGGCGATCTTTGACCGGCTCCTCGCTCGCGCGGATGTGCTGATCGAGAACTACCGCCCCGGCGTGATGGCGCGGTTCGGCTATGGCTGGGAGGCGCTGCATACCCGCCTCCCCCGGCTGATCTACGCGGCCGTCTCGGGCTTCGGGCAGACCGGGCCCGAGGCCGGGAAGCCCGCCTACGACATGGTTGTGCAGGCGCGCGGCGGGGTGATGTCGATCACGGGCGAGTCGAACGGCCCTCCCGTCCGGGTCGGCGCGTCGATCGGCGATATCACGGCGGGGATGTTCCTGGTGCAAGGGATCCTTGCGGCGCTTTATGAGCGTGAAAAGACCGGCGAGGGCGCGTTCGTCGACGTGGCGATGCTGGATGCGCAGCTCGCGATCCAGGAACATGCGGTGGCCATCGCGTCGGCCACCGGGGTCCCGCCGGGCCGTACCGGCGCGAGGCACCCGACGATCACGCCCTTTGCAACCTACCGCGCGTCGGACGGCTTTGTGGTGATCGCCGCCGGGAACGACGCGATGTTCGCCCGGCTTTGCGATGTGCTGGGCCTGACCATCGCCAGGGACCCGCGCTTTGCCACCAACGCCGCGCGCTGCCAGAACCACGCGCTCCTGAAGCGTCTGATCGAGGCGGTGACCCTTGGCGAACCCGTCGCCCACTGGATCGCGGTATTTGAAGCCGCGGGCCTGCCCACGGCGCGGGTGCAGGATATGGGCGAAGTGCTGAAAGACCCCCAGATCCTGGCGCGGCATATGGTTCTGCCGGTCACGCCCCGCCCCGGTGGCCCGGCCTTTGTCTCACCCGGAAACCCGATCAAGATGTCGACCCTGGCCGAGGCAGAAAGCCGCCCCGCTGCCCCGGTGCTTGACGGCGACCGGGCCGCGATCCTGGACTGGCTGGACCGCGGCCCCTGATCCTCAGGCGGTTTTCGGTGTCTGGCCCCGCTGCATCGGTACCAGAAACATCGCCAGGATCAACATGTTGGCCGCTACATTGATCGGCGCACCGGCGAGGATCGATCCGGTACTGTCCAGAACGAACCATGCCACGATGGCGTTACGGATGATCGGGCGGATCAGTCCGGGGTCGCGCGCGAGCGGTTCGCCCGCAAGCTGCCAGATCATCACGCCCCAGCCAAGCGTGATCCCACCCAGGATGGCCAGAAGCAGCCGGGTCTCGCTGGCCGCTGCACCCTGCCCACCGTCAAGCGGCCAGAAGACCGCGTCAAGAACAACACCAATGGGCCCCGAGAACGGGGCAAAGGCCGAAAGGGCGCCAAGGAAGCTGAAGCCAATCAGCGCGACAAATGCGGCGAGCCGCAGGGCTTTCTGTTCAAACGTCATCGTGCATCTCCTGTTTTGTAGTGCGGCCAGAGAAAGCCGATGCAGGCAAGCATTCCAATTCCCTGTGAGGTAAGTGCCAAGCGCCCGTCACCGGGCTAAGGTCACCGAAAGCGGAGGATCAGATGCGCGATTTCCCCCAATCCCTGAAAGACTGGCGGCACATAAGGCGGCTCAGCCAGCTTGAGCTTGCGACCGAGGCCGAGGTGTCGTCGCGCCATCTGGCTTTCCTAGAAACCGGCCGCGCCCGTCCGTCCCGTGGCATGGTGCTGCGCCTGGCGGAGGTTCTGGGCTTGCCCCAGGCCGAGCAGAACACGATGCTGACCGCCGCTGGCTACGCGCCACAGTTCCCGACCCTACCGCTTGACGCCGCCGAGATGGCGACCGTCCGGCAAGCTATGGATTGGACGATCACCCGCCACGCCCCCTACCCGGCCGTCATCCTCGACCGGGTCTGGCGGATCGTCGCGCTGAACCGCCCCGCGCAGCGGCTGTTCGGCCCCGCAGGCTTTGCCGAAGGGGCAAGCCTTCTGGATGCGCTGGCCAATCCGTCGGTCTTCGCGCGGCTGATCGAGAACTGGGTCGAGGTCGGCCACCACACCGCGCTTCGGCTCAAGGCGGAAAGCGCCAGGGCTGGTGGGATTGCCGCCCTCGACCAGGCCGCTGCCAGACTCATGTCCGATCCCGCGATCACGGCATTCCAACCCCACGTCTCGGGCCGGGCGGTCCTGCCCACGATCTACCGTATGGACGGGGTGCGCCTGCCGCTCTTTTCCACCTATGCCCAGTTCGGCAGCGCAGAAGAGGTCGGACTTTCCGACATGAAGATCGAGCTCATGTTCCCCGCCGACGCCGGGGCCGAGTCGGTTCTCAAGGCGCTCGACGGCTGATGCCCGGGCCAAATCTTTTCGAAAAGATTTGCAAATTTCTTCGAAGAAATTTGGCGCCCGGCTGATATGGAACGCGCATGCCCTTCCGCAGTCTCGACCCCGCCAAGATCCTCGCCACCGCCGAACGGCTGGAACGCCGCATCGTCGAGCGTTTCCCCGACCGGGGTCTGGCGCAGGTGGCGCGCGAGGTCGTGGCACTGGCACGGTCGGTCAGCGCCGAAGTGCAAGTGCTGGCCCCGCCGATCTGGTGGCTTCGTGGGCTTTTGGCGCTGACGGTCCTTGGGGGCGCGGCGGTCTTTCTGTGGGTCGGATCGATCATCCCGCTCAATCAGGTCGGACGGGATGCGATCGGCTCGGTCCAAAGCATCGAAGCCGCGATCAACACGGCCCTCCTGGCCGGGCTTGGACTCGTCGCGCTGGTCCGGCTTGAGGCGCGGGTCAAGCGGCAGCGGGTGGCGCGGGGCCTTCATGCGCTCCGCTCGGTCATCCATGTCATCGACATGCACCAGCTGACCAAGGACCCGGTGACCCTCTCGCCCGATTTCACCCCCACCGAAAGCTCGCCCCCGCACGACATGGATGCCGTGGCTCTCTCGCGCTATCTCGACTACTGCTCCGAGCTTCTGGCAATCACCGGCAAGCTCGCGGCCCTTTACTCTCAGGCCGTGCCGGACGAAGGAGTTGCCTCCGCGGTCAACGATATCGAGCTTCTGGGATCGAGCCTGTCGCGCAAGATCTGGCAGAAAATCACGCTGATCGACGCCCAACCGGCGAAGCGCAAGCGGCGCGTGCCGGAATAGGTGTCGCACCTGCCGCAATCGGGCATTGCCACTGCAACCGTGCGGTTTACAACCGCTTAGCGCAGAAGACGACCGGGCCCTGGAAGCGACATGACCGACGATGCACTTGTGATCTTCACCCCCTCGGGCAAACGGGGCAGGTTCGCCCTGGGCACGCCTGTCCTGACGGCTGCGCGGCAGCTGGGGGTGGACCTCGATTCGGTCTGCGGCGGCCGTGGCATCTGTTCGAAATGCCAGATCACGCCGGGCTATGGCGAGTTTCCGAAGCACGGTGTCACCGTCAGCCAGGATGCGCTCAGCGAATGGAACGCGGTCGAGGACCGCTACAAGCGCATCCGCGGCTTGACCTCCGGGCGCAGGCTCGGCTGCCAGGCCAAGGTGATGGGCGATGTCGTCATCGACGTGCCGCCCGAATCCCAGGTCCACAAGCAGGTCGTCCGCAAACGCGTGGAAGCGCGCGAAATCCGGATGGACCCCTCGGTCAGCCTGCATTTCGTCGAGGTGGCCGAGCCTGACATGCATGACCCCTCGGGCGATCTGGAGCGTCTGTCAGACGCGCTGCGGACACAGTGGGACGTCAAGGATGTCACCATCGACCTGCCGGTCCTGACGATGCTGCAGCCAACCTTGCGCAAGGGCGAGTGGAAGGTCACCGTCGCGCTGCATCAGGTGGCCCCCAGCGATACGCCGCGGATCATGCATCTCTGGCCGGGGCTTTATGAGGGCTCGATCTACGGGGTGGCGGTGGACCTTGGGTCCACGACCATCGCCGGGCACCTTTGCGACCTTCGGTCGGGGGTGGTGGTGGCCTCATCGGGCCTGATGAACCCGCAGATCCGCTTCGGCGAAGACCTGATGAGCCGGGTCAGCTATTCGATGATGAACCCCTCGGGTGCTGCCGAGATGACGGCGGCGGTCAGGGGCGCGATGAACACGCTCTTCGGCCAGCTTTGCGAAGAGGCCGGGGTGGACCGCGGGCTGATCATGGATTCGGTCTTCGTCTGCAACCCGGTGATGCATCACCTCTTCCTCGGGATCGACCCCTACGAGCTCGGCCAGGCGCCCTTTGCGCTGGCCACGTCGAATGCGCTCCGGCTGACGGCACGAGACCTGGACCTCGTCCTGCACCCTGCAGCGCGGGTGTACCTCCTTCCCTGCATCGCGGGCCATGTGGGGGCGGACGCGGCGGCCGTGGCGCTGTCAGAGGCGCCGGACAAGTCGGAAGACCTGATGCTGGTGGTCGATGTCGGCACCAATGCCGAGATCCTGCTGGGCAACACGACGAAAGTCCTGGCGTGCTCCTCACCCACTGGCCCCGCCTTTGAAGGGGCACAGATATCGTCAGGCCAGCGCGCGGCTCCTGGGGCGATCGAACGGGTTGAGATCGACCCGGTGACGAAAGAGCCGCGCTTCAAGGTGATCGGCAGCGACCTCTGGTCGGATGATCCGGGGTTTTCTGAAGCCACGGCTACGACGGGCGTCACCGGCATCTGCGGATCGGGCATCATCGAGATGGTCGCCGAGATGCGGATGGCGGGGATCGTCGATGCGGCGGGGCTGATCGGGTCGCCGGAGCAGACCGGGTCGGAGCGTCTTTTCCTTGACGGGCGGACCTATTCCTATCTGGTGCATGACGGGTCGGCCGGGGGCGGGCCGAAGATCACCGTGACCAACCGCGACATCCGGGAAATCCAGATGGCGAAGGCGGCACTTTACTCCGGCGCGCGGCTACTGATGGACAAGTTCGGGGTCGACGTGGTGGACCGGATCATCCTGGCCGGGGCCTTTGGCGCGCATATCAGCCCCAAACACGCGATGGTCCTGGGAATGATCCCCGATGTGCCGCTGGCCAAGGTCTCCTCCGCCGGAAACGCCGCCGGGACGGGCGCGCGGATCGCACTTCTGAACCGTGCGGCACGGGCCGAGATCGAGGCCACAGTGCGCGAGATCCACAAGATCGAGACCGCCATCGAGCCGCGCTTTCAGGAGCATTTCGTGAACGCGAGCGCCATCCCGAATGCGGTAGAGGCCTTCCCGAACCTGAACGCCATCGTCCAGCTGCCCGACGTCAGCTTCAACACCCAGAGCGGTGGCGGGGATGGCGGGCGCAGGCGGCGGCGCGGCTGAACCCTCCTCGTTCGACTTCGTCTCCTCGTCGGCGCGTCCCAGCGAGGAGGAGACGAAG
>NZ_JBOFBI010000006.1:0-2919 GCF_051645465.1 Tabrizicola sp.
ACCGACGTGTGGAAGAAGTGGCCAGCGCGCATGCTCCGCCACAAGGCGACGATCCAGGCTGCGCGCTATTCGTTCGGCTTCGCCGGCATCATGGAACCCGACGAAGCGGAGCGCATGCTTTCGGTCACCGTCGAGACCGACCACAAGCCGGCACTGCCCGACCCCAAGGTGGCCGCGTGGCTGGATCGTATCTCTGCCCACGTCGACCCGGCCGGCGTCGCCGCGCTCAAAGCCGAGATGATCGAAGCCTTCGGCGACCTGAACTCTGTGCCGGCCAGCGTCAAAATCGCGTTCAACGAGATGGAAGACGACGTAATGCCGCGGGACGACGCATGATCATCATCACCCGCGAGCAACGCACCCCTGAGTGGTACGCGGCCCGTCGCGGCCTGCCGACCGCAAGTGAGTTCGGCAGCATCATCACCCCGAAGAAAATGGAATACGCGGCAGCGGCCGACACGTACATCGATAACCTGATAGACGAGCTGATGCGCCCAGAGGCACACAGCGAGGAATCGTGGACCGGGAACCGCCATACACGCCGAGGCGAGCTGCTGGAGCCCGAGGCGGCCGGCACGTATGCATTCGACCGCGACGTGCGCCTTACCGCTGTGGGGCTCGTCCTGAGCGACTGCCGGCGCTTCGGTTGCTCCCCGGACGCCCTGATCGGCGAGGACGGCATGCTGGAGGCCAAGGCCCCGGACGGCCCGACAATCGTCCGCTGGATCAGAGAGCACCGGCGCACGGGCGACGTTCCGCTGGAGCACAAGGCCCAGGTCCACGGCTCCCTGATCGTCACCGGGCGGAAGTGGGTCGATTTCTTGGCGTATTGCAGGGGCTATGACCCGCTGGTGATCCGCGTCACCCCCGACAAGTTCACCGACCGGCTGCGAGAGCATCTGGACCGGTTCCACACCGAGTACGTTGCGGCGCTGGCCGCGTTCGGCCTCACCCACCCCGGCGAGTCTTTGGAGGCTGCTGCATGAACAACTGGTCCATCACCGGAAACGTCGGCAAGGATGCGGTCGTCCGTCAGGTCAACAGCACCAGTGCGACCTCGTGGTCGCTGGCCGTGAAGTCCGGATACGGCGACCGCGAGCAAACCCTGTGGGTCGACTGCACGATGTGGGGCGATCGAGGCGAGCGCATCGCAGACTATATCCGCAAGGGCGACCCTCTCGGCGTGACCGGAGAGCTTGGGATACGCGAGCACGACGGTAAGACCTACCTGACCCTCAAGGTCACCGAACTCACCCTGCTCGGCGGTAAGCGTGACCGCGAAGGCGGCGACCGCCCGCAGCGCAACACCGGCAGCACCGCCAAGCAGTACCGCGATGCGAAGGACGGCGGGAAGGCGCCGCCGGCCGATGACTTCGACGACTCGTCGATCCCGTTTTAATCATGCCGCCAAGCGGCCCGCACGCGCCGGCAGCGCGATCACCCATAGGAGTCACAATGACCAACGAAACCCGCTACGACATCGACGACATCGCCAAGGTCTGCCACGAGGCGAACCGCGCTTACTGCGCTGCACTGGGCGATCTTAGCCAGCCGGCATGGAGCGAAGCTCCGGACTGGCAGAAATCGTCCGCCCGCGCAGGCGTCGAGTTCCACATCGCTAACCCGGGTGCCGGGCCCGAAGCAAGCCACGAATCGTGGTATGCACAGAAGGTCGCTGACGGCTGGGTCTACGGCGAGACCAAAGACCCGGAAGCCAAGACGCATCCCTGCATGGTCGCGTTCGACCTGCTTCCGCGCGAGCAGCAGGCCAAGGACTTCATCTTCCGCAGCATCGTTCACGCAATGGCGCACGACTGACGGCCCTGGCCCCGCCGTTTCTGGGCGCCTCTTCCAACACCACCGGAGACCCACATGCCCACCAAGCCCCGCACCAAGAAGCCCGCTGCCAAGCCGCTGCGGAAGCCCCGCAAGACCCATGTCGCACCCACCACCGCCGAGGACATTGGCCTCAATGAACTACTTGATCGACTGGAGATCTGACCATGCAGAAGACAGACCCCAATGAGGCACCGATCGACGGCGGCGCGGTGGAAGTGACGTTCTCCGCCGCGGTCTATCCCGACGAGCATCAGGCCGGCGTGCTGTTCGGCTGGCAGAAGAAAACGCTGGTGCTTACGCTGGAACGACCCAAGGCGGCAAGCGAGCAGCAGGCGAGGTTGAATTGACCATGACCGATCTCATCTGGTACGAAGAGCTGGACGACGATGAACTGACCGAGTGGTCAGCGGCTTCCATCTATCACGACGACGGAAGCCATTTCATGTTCCGGATCAAGGAGCAGGCTATCGGCAGCGGCCCGTGCGTGACTTACCACGAAACCAGCGACGCCGAGTTGATGTTCCAAGCGCCGCGCACATGGGAATCGTTGCAGGTCGCAAAGGATACCTTGCAGGCCGAGCACGAGGCGATGATTACGGCCGAACGAGCGCCAGGCGGTGCGGCATGAAGCGGACATACATGAATCGCAAGGCCGTCCCGATGGATCTCGTCGAAACCATGCGTCCGGGCAAGAAGCACGACGATCCGCTGCATTCCTACACGGTCAAGGCCGGGAAATCGATCACGCTCAACACACGGCCGGGCATGCGACGACGGTGGCAAAAGGCTTGAGTTCTACGGACGCGGAATGCGCAGGCTGATGCGCAGCTAGATTGGCCGATGGAAACTCGGCAGAGCGGCATGGAGTGCGGCAACGAGGTTCGACCCCTTGACTCCATGCAAGCCGGGAAAAGTTCAGCACCGGCCCGCGTCCACCCCATAAGCCCAGGACGCAATGCCTGGGCTTTTCTTATGGTCCGAGATAGTAGCCCGCCGTCACGCGCCAGATGACGCCTGTCGTCGCGGGGCACACGATCGTCGTATTGGTCCCCTGCGCAGACACGGCGATCGGAAGAGAAA
>NZ_JBOFBI010000007.1:0-3364 GCF_051645465.1 Tabrizicola sp.
CAGAAGCGCCCGGGTCTGACGTTCTTTCCTGGTTCCCAGCCGGGACGATGCGCCGTCGCCACCGCCCCGCCCACGACGCCGGTCATCGAGAACATGACCGAGAACAAGATCCTCGACGGAAGGAGACCGGGTCATTTCGATGCCTCGGCAGAGGGATCAGTCGCTACAACGAAAGGAGAGGTTTGATCACCAAGTCCCTGCTTGGCCCGAAGCGCCGAGAGAAGGTGGACGACTTCTTCAACAAGGTCATCGACCCGCGCTCCAACCTTGCGCACCAGGGCAGCATCACGGGCATTCCAGGTCAGACGCCCGACCGCCCCCAGTCGGGCAATCTGGTTGAGGTTGTTGCCGACGGCCGACAGCTCCCGCCTGGCCGAAGCGATGGCATCCAGCTCGTCTGCCTGGATCGCCAGACGATCGCTTGCCTGTCTGACCAGATGCCTGACTGCCTCGGAAACCGTCAGACCGCTTGCCTCGGCAACCGCCTGAAAGGCTGCATGCTCGTCTTCCGTGATGCGGATGTTCAGCTTCACCGAAAGCCGCCGCACCTCCTTCCGGTCAAGGCTGCCCTTGATCCGTGACAGCGCCTGGCGGGAACGGCCCATCGACCTCGCCACGGCCGCGACGCTCTCGCCAGCGAGGAGCCGCGCCGTGATGGCTGCAGTCTCAGTAGAGGTCAGGCGTGAGCGTGGCATTGTATCATTACATGTGTTTTGCCATCATAGCGCATCATGTACCACACACCACCGTTCCTGCCAACCGTCCTCACCGGCCGGTTTCCGCTCCTCCGAAGAGGAGCCCGCGTGCGGAAAGCGGACAGCCGGTGAGGACTCAATATGGCGTCAGGGGTCGGCGGCTTGCCCGCCGACTGCGTCCCTGCGCCCCGGCCGTCAGGCCTCCGTGCAACGCGAGACCAAAGTGGTCGAGCGCCTTGAAACCTTGGGCTTTGCAGAAGTGTGCGGTCCCTCCATGAGGGCTGTTGGGACGAGCACGACAGTCTGAAGGAAGGGCTGCCCGGGAAGAGAAGGGGGGCCGGGGAAGGGGCCTCAAGATGCTTCAAGGCCTGCCCATTGCGGAAGATGGCCGACGATGAATGGCTTTGGGCATGAAGCCACAGGCTGGATCGGCGTAGCGTCAACCCGTCACTAGGCGAACTGGCAAGCAGGCCGACAGGCAAGCAGGCAGATTGTCCGGCATGCATCCGGTTGGCGGGTCATATTCGGGATCGTCCCTAGACAGAGGCCTGATGTCACCCTGCCTTCGGATCAGCCGTGCGGACAGGTTCCAACGCAGGCATGCGGCCTGTCACCTATGCAGGCATGCAGACATGCAAACCGTCATACGGGCCGGAAGGCAGATAGCCTCGATTGCGGCTAGGCCGAAGGAGTGCTCGGACGCCGCGCCGCAGCATCACGGCTGCGGGAACCCTTAGGAAACATGAAGGCTTCGGCGGTGTGTTACAACTTCCAGCACATGTCATTTGACGTTTCTGCAACCTTATGCCTAAACGGCGCACCGCACGTCGGTCGGATTAGTGACGCCTTTACAACGGCTTCGCTTGATCTTGGCTTGCCAGCGGTGCATCGCCTTCCGCAGCGTCATGAAAGAGCGCCGGGCGTCGGTGCAAGGGTATCGAGTACCGTTTGTGGAGGCGTCATTTCATGCAAGTCATTACCATCGTGCAGACCAAGGGCGGCTCGGGCAAGACCACGACCGCCATGCTTCTCGCATCTGCAGCACTGAACCTCGGGCGCAGCGTCACCCTGATCGACGGTGATGTGAACGCTCAACTCGGCCGTTGGCGCGACAGTTTCGAACTGGCCACGTGGGAGAGTGCGCAAAAGCCCGACTGGCCGGAGAGCCTGGCGATCCTCTCGCCACCGGAAAGTGTTGAAGGGCTTCTGTCGCTCCTCGAGGCCGAGGAAGCGCGCGGCGTCGATCTCGTCGTGATCGACACCCGGCCTGGCACCCACACCGACACCGAGGACTTCTGCCTGATCTCCGATCTGGTGCTGATCCCAGCCCGCCCCGTCTACGCCGAATGGGACATGACCCATCGCGCCGTCCTCTGGATGGACGACCTCCGCGCCTCGATTGCCGAGGGCGAGCGGTTCCCGGCGGTTCGGGTCCTCGTCATGGACGCGGGGCCGAAGATCATCGACGCCGCAACCCGGGAAGGGGGAATGGCTCAACTGCCAAAGCGCGACCAGGACGTGCTGCAAGAGATCCTGCGTCTCGACCATCTCGACGTGATCGTTCCGCATTCGAGGATCCTCGAACAACTCGGCTATCACGGCCCCCTTGGACCGGCGGCCCGCGCCAACGCCAAAGCACCCGGCGGTCGGCTGGTGGCGGATGCCATCACACGCCAGCTTGAAGTTGCGGAACTTGTCCTGACCGGGATCGACGAGGTGATCCCTGCATGAGCCGTTTCCGCCTTCCTGCACGTGTCGCACCCTCCCCGGCGGCGGAAGAACCGGGCCTGCAGAACTCCGCCGCACGGTTGCGGTCATCGCGCGAGGTGCAGTCGCGCATTCTTGCCGAACGGCGGGCGCCGGAGCAGGGAGGAAATGTCGAGGGCGTCAAGGCCCAGCTTCCCGACATGACGACGGAGCACTTGGCCGACCCGGAGTTTGCCGGGAAGAGGGAAGGGGAGAGTCGTCAGTCGCAGTCCCCCGCTTCGCCGCCCGAATGTGCTGCCAGTGGGTTGGCGAAGCCCCGGAAAGAGAAGCTGGTTGTCCTCTTTCGGCTGCCGTTGGCAGCCGAGAAGCAGCTTGAGCAGATCCCGGGCGCGGGCGACGTGACCCCAGCCTACATGTTGCGCGCCTTTGCCAAGGAAGCGCGGGCCGAACTGCGGCGGCTCTTGGCGGAAGATGATCTTGCGCCGCATGTCGACGAGGCGAAGCGCATCTTCACCATGGCAGCATCGGACATGGCGGTCGGCGAGCCGATGACCGTCTACGCCCAAGGCTCCGCGATCCGGGCTATGCATGCGGCACTTGATGACCCATGGCTGATCGAGCCCCGGGCGACGATCGTTGGTGCCTTCCTCGCCGCAATCGCGTCACAGCTCATCGAGGCGCGACGCGTCAGGTAGACCTCACCCATGCAACAAAAATCGATGAGCTGCCTGCGGTTACTCGCAGGCAAGATCGGGCAGCGGCGCTGTCTCGAAGGTCAGGCTGTCAGCGCTGGTGACCATTGCGAACTCGCCGCCCGTGCGGAAGGTTGCCACCATTTTCGACCAGTCCGCTGCGTCAACCGATGCCTGTGCGGCGATGCCGTTCTTGACCGACAGACGGGCCTGTTCGCCCGACTTCGCGAGAACGACGACCATGTCAGGAGCGGCGTCTTTGTCGAAGCG
>NZ_JBOFBI010000008.1:0-40042 GCF_051645465.1 Tabrizicola sp.
GGGCATGCAGACCCGCAAGCCCGGAATGGCCGCATACCACGCCGCATAGTCCTGGGAGTGCTGCGCCCCAACCCGCGCCGCAGCCCCGTTCGGGCCGCGAAACACCATGGGGCTGCCCATCTGCCCGCCAGACATGTACAGCGTCTTCGCCGCCGAGTTCAGGATATGGTCAATCGCCTGCATGGCGAAGTTGAAGGTCATGAACTCGACAATCGGCTTCAGCCCCCCCCACGACGCCCCCGTCGCGATCCCGGCAAAGCCCATCTCGGTGATCGGCGTATCCACCACACGGCGGGGCCCGAACTCGTCCAGAAGCCCTTGGGAAATCTTGTAGGCCCCCTGATACTCCCCGACCTCTTCCCCCATCAGGAACACCGTCGGATCGGCCCGCATCTCCTCAGCCATCGCCTCGCGCAACGCCTCGCGCACCGTCATCGTCTTCGTCGGACCTTCCGGCAGGTCCGAATGCGGCCAACCGGACACCGCAACCGGGGCCACCGGCGCGGCCGACGCCACCACCGTAGGTCGGGCTTCAGCCCGACTCTCCGCCGCCACAGGAGCCGCCGCCGGGGCAGGAGCCGCAACCGGAGCGGCGTCGGACACCGACTCCCCCTCCTCGACCAGCACCGCAATCGGCGTGTTCACCTTCACGCCCGCCGTCCCTTCGGCCACGAGAAGCTTGCCGACAACCCCCTCGTCCACCGCCTCGAACTCCATCGTCGCCTTGTCCGTCTCGATCTCCGCCAGGATCTGCCCGGACTTGACCTTGTCGCCGACCTTGACGAGCCACTTGGCCAGCGTGCCCTCCTCCATGGTCGGGGAAAGTGCGGGCATGAGTACTTCAGTTGCCATGGGTCAGTTCTCCTCGCAGGTATGCACGATCAGCCAAAGATCAGGCCGATGACAAACACGATGATGCGGCTTACGGCAGCGACCGCGACACCGGTTCCGAACGACGGTTCGCTCCCGTCCTCGCCGCGAATGATGGACTTTATCACGAACGCCAGGACGAGGATCGACGCGATCAGCGTAATGACGATGGCAAGCCCCAGACCAAGGCCGATGAGCAGCCTCAACAAGACCAACGCGATGACCGTACTTGCAACGGCACCCACGCCCGCCGCAATGAAGCACGACTGCCAGGTAGCTGTCATGCTGGCGAAGGCATCAGTGAGAAACTTGAACAGCACGCCGAACACCAGCACGCTGATGACAAACTCAACCATTATCTATCCTCCCAATGCCGAAACCGGCAGTTTCCCTCAGGCGTAAATGTCGGTCCAAAGCTCACCCATCGGCGGCTCTGGGCTCTCTTTGGCGAATTCCGCACTTTCGTTCACAATCGCCTTGATGTCCTTGTCGATCGCCTTCAGCTCCTCGTCCGAGGCCAGCCCGCCCTGCGTCAGCAGATCCCGCACATGCTCGATGCAGTCCTTCTCGGTCTTGATCTTCTCGACCTCTTCGCGCGTGCGGTACTTCGCCGGGTCCGACATCGAATGCCCCCGGTAGCGGTAGGTCATCATCTCCAGGATATACGGCCCCTTGCCCGCCCGGCAGTGCGCCACTGCCTTCTCGCCCGCGGCCTTCACCGCCAGTACATCCATCCCGTCGACCTGCTCGCCCGGGATGCCATAAGCCAGACCCCGCCCGAACAACGTCGTCGACTTGGTCGACCGCTTCACCGAGGTCCCCATCGCATACTGGTTGTTCTCGATCACGAAGACCACCGGCAGGTCCCAAAGCTCGGCCATGTTGTAGGTCTCATAGACCTGCCCCTGGTTGGCCGCCCCGTCGCCGAAATAGGTGAAGGTCACATTGTCATTGCCCAGATACTTGTCCGCAAAGGCCAATCCGGCCCCCAGCGGCACCTGAGCGCCAACAATCCCATGCCCGCCGTAGAAATGTTTCTCTTTCGAGAACATGTGCATCGAGCCGCCCTTGCCCTTCGAGTACCCCCCGATGCGCCCAGTCAGCTCGGCCATCACGCCCTTGGGGTCCATCCCGGCAGCCAGCATGTGCCCGTGGTCGCGGTACGAAGTGATCCGCTTGTCGCCCTCCTTCGCCGCGGCCTCCAGACCGACGACGACCGCCTCCTGCCCGATGTACAGGTGGCAGAACCCCCCGATCAGGCCCATCCCGTACAACTGCCCCGCCTTTTCCTCGAATCGGCGGATCAGCAGCATCTCGCGGTAATACGTCAGCAGCTCTTCCTTCGAGACATTCGGTCTCGCGTCAGGCTTCTTGGCCATCAGGCTTCTCCCCAGGGTAGCGGAATGGTTTAGTATTAAACGATCCATACAGCATCGGCGTTTGCTGGGTCAAAGCAAAACTGACGTATGGGCAGCCGCGGAAAGCATGCCACCCATGCAGCGGCAACAACTTGCCGAAAACAGGTGACCATATTGACACGTGAGTATTTAGTCACATAATAGACCCCATGGACGACATCTTCAAAGCCCTTGGCGATCCCACCCGCCGCCTGATCCTCGACCTCCTGCGTCAGCGCGACGGGCGCACCGTCAGCGAGATCGAGGCCGAGGTCGACATGACGCGGTTCGGGGTCATGAAACACCTCGCGGTGCTTGAGGAAGTCGGCCTGATCACGGCGCGGCGTGAGGGGCGGTTCAAGTACCTGCACCTCAACGTCATGCCGCTCCAGCGGCTTATGGACCGCTGGATCGACCCCATGCTGCGCCCCTGGGCGCGGCGCCTTGAAGACCTGCGTCAAACCCTGGAAGGAGAACCCGCGATGCAAGCTGCCACTGCAACCGTCTACCAGACCGAAACCTACATCCGCACAACGCCCGAGCGCCTCTGGCAGGCCCTGACCGACCCAAAGGACACCGCCAACTACTATTTCAATACGGCCGTCCGGTCTGACTGGAAGAAGGGCTCGAAGCTCGGCTACGACTGGCCTGACGGCAAAGAGATGCTGTCGGGAGAGATCCTCGAAGTCGATCCGCCGCGCAAACTCGTCACAACCTTCATCCCGCATTTCACCGGCAAACCGGGTGCTACGACCCGCGTCACCTACGTTCTGGAACCGATGGGCGATCTTGTCCGCCTGGTCCTGACGCATGAAGGCCTGACCGAAGCAGACGCCGGCATCCGTGCGGGCTGGATCAAGATTTTCAACCAGTTGAAGACCTGGCTCGAAACCGGCAAGCCGATGAACATCCCGATGGGAGCCTAGGCCTGCCAGACGGGGCGAACGTCCTTCGTTCGCCCCTCACCCCCGCGTGTCAAAGGCCGCCCGGGCAACTTCGATCCGTTCACGGTTTTCCTCGGCCCAGATCCAGACCCCGCAGAAGGCCTCGCCCAGGCTCAGACCCAGGTCGGTCAGTTGATAGTCGACATGCGGCGGCACCACCGGATGCACTGTGCGGACCAGAAGCCCGTCGCGTTCCATCTGCCGCAGCGTCTGGGTCAGCATCTTCTGGCTGATCCCCGGCACCGCTTCTGCCAGCCGGGTAAAGCGCAGTTTACCCGCCTCGCCCAACGCGTCCAGAATTGCCATTGTCCACTTGTCGGCCACCCGGCCAATCAGGTCCATCACCAAAGCATTCAGCCGGGGATCGATATCCTTCAGCAACGGGGTGCTTTCCGGGGCAGGGCGCATTACACTCTCCATTTAGTGCGTATAGAACTTTTGGGTGCCTTCTTCCCAATGGTAACTGATGCTCCTAGATAGGCAAGACCCAACCGATGGAGCTCCCCCATGATCACCAATGCCACCATCCTCGTCACCGGCGCCACCACTGGCATCGGCCTTGGCCTTGCCCAACGCCTGCATGCCCAGGGCAACCGCGTCATCCTCACCGGTCGCCGCCAGGCGCTGCTTGATGAGGCCACCGCAGGCCAGCCCGGCATGACCGGCATCCAGAACGACATCACCGATCCCGCAGCCATAGCCAATCTTGCCGCGCGTCTTGCCAAGGATCATCCCGACCTTTCCATCGTGATCCAGAACGCCGGGATCATGCAGGCCGAACGCCTGGGCACAGACCAGACGCCGGTCGCCCTCTCCGAGGCGATGATCGCCACCAACCTCCTCGGCCCGATCCGCCTGACCCATGCGCTTATGCCGCAACTCCTTGCACAGCCTGCCGCGAAGATCATCACCGTCTCCTCCGGCCTCGCCTTCGTGCCGCTGGCGGCCACGCCCACCTACTCCGCGACCAAGGCCGCGATCCACTCCTGGACCCAATCGCTTCGGATGCAGCTCATGGCCACCAGAGTTACCGTCCACGAACTCGCCCCGCCAGCGGTGCAGACCGACCTGATGCCCGGCCAGAAAGACAGCCCGCATGCCATGCCCTTCGACGCCTTCATCGACGAGGTGATGTCGATCCTGGCCAAAGACCCGATCCCCGACGAAGTCCTGGTCGAGCGCGTCGGCTTTCTCCGCAAGGCCGAGGCCGACGGCAGCTACGCCCAGGTCTTCGAGATGCTGAACGGCCGGTATCGCGACCTCACCTGACCCACGATTCGCGTCCCGTGGTTAACACCCTTCCGTCTCTCCGCGCGTAGAGACGGAAGGAAGATGAAAAGAAGACGCATAACCTTCTGGAAACCCGGCCAGTGAACCCAGCGTTCGCAAGGGGTTAACGGATGGCGATCTCGTCCGACCGCATATAGCCCAGCACGTCGCGGGTCTGCTGGTCCAGAAGGTCCAGATCAAGGTACTCGTCCGACAGCCGGTGTGTCAGGTTCTGCATCTCGGCCAGTTCCAGCGCCAGCCGGTCCCGCTCGGTGCGCAGGGTCTCGGCTTCGGCATCGATCGCCACCCGGCGGAACATGCCATAGTCGCCCTGCACGGCGGCAAAGGTGAAGTAGACCCCAAGGGCACAGGCAAAGGCCAGATAGGCCAACCCCCCGAACCCCCGCTGCGTGTGTACTGCCGTCATTCGCGCCTCAGATGGCCTCTCTTCAGCGGAGGCCTGCGGCGAATCATGGCATATCGCGAATCGCTTGTGAATCCCGAAAACATCCGGAATCCAGAAGCTTGGCGGAAATGTTACTCAGCTCGGCTGAAGTGTGGCTCAGGTGATCGAGGCCGCATGGATGCTGTCGATGGCACCCTTCAGCACCTTGTCGAACTCCGCGTCCGACTGCTGCGCCGAAAGCCCCTCGCTCAGCGCCCGGCTGAAGCTCGCGATGATCCCGTGGTTCTGCGCCAGGATCTTGTTCGCCTCGTCGCGGCTATGCCCGCCCGACAGCGCAACCACCTTCAGGACCTTCGGGTGCTTGACCAGCGGCTGGTAGAAATCGGGCACTGTTGGAAGCGAAAGCTTCAGCATGACCTGACCCTCAAGTCCTTCCAGAGCTTTCAGAATCTCTTCCTGCAGGATCGCCTCCGCCTCGGCTTTGTCGGCAATCGAGATCGTGACCTCAGGCTCCAGGATCGGCATCAAGCCATGGGCCGCCACCTGCCGCCCAAGCTCGAACTGCTGCGCGACGACCGCCGCAATCCCCTTGCGGTTCGCGGCATTGATCACCGACCGCTCCTTGGTCCCGTAGATCCCCGCCTTCGCGGCGCGGGCCAGAAGCGCGTCAAGCCCAGGGATCGGCTTCATCAGCTGAACGCCGTCCGCTTCCGCCTCCAACCCCTTGTCGATCTTCAGGAAAGGCACGACGCCGCGCTTTTCCCAAAGGTAGGTCGCCGTCGGGATCCCGTCGATCGTCCGGTCCATGGTCTGCTCGAAAAGGATCGCCCCCACCACCTTGTCGCCGGTAAAGGCGGGCGACTTGATGATCCGCGCCCGCATCGCGTGGATCATGTCGAACATCTCGACTTCGCCGGAATACTCGCTTTCGGAAATACCGTAGAGTTTCAGGGCCTTGGGCGTCGATCCACCCGACTGGTCAAGGGCCGCGATAAAGCCCCGTCCGTTCCGCACCTGCTCGGTCATCTTTGCGTTGGTCATGTCGCTCTCCCGTTCGTTGCGACGGGGAATACCGTCAAGCCAAGGCTATCGCAACCGTGCAGGCGTCAGCGGCGCTGCAAAAGCATGCCGGTTACCCGCGCGACCATCCTGCGTGGCAGAATGCGGGGCAGGAAGGCGCTGAATTTGTTGTTGATTCCGGGAACGTGGATCACCCGCCCCCTAAGCATCGCCCGCCATCCCGCCTCGGCCACCGACCGCGCCGTCGGCAGCGGCATTTTCGTCAGCCAGTTGGCGCTTTCCGCCTCGTCAGCTTTGAAGAACTCGGTCTTCGTGGCCCCCGGGCAAAGCGCCGTGACCGTGACGGGCGTCCCGCGCAGCTCGTCCGCAACGGCCTCGGTCAGGCTCAGCACATAAGCCTTCGTCGCATGATAAACCGCCATCTGCGGCCCCGGCACGAACCCAGCGGTCGAGGCGACGTTCAGCACCCGCCCGCCCCCTTGCGCCACCATGGCAACAACCGCCCGCTTCATCAGCACCGTCAGAGCCACCGCATTCACCTGCAGCGAGGCCCATTCCCGGCCCCAGCCTTCGGCATCGGCAAAGGCCCCATTCCGGCCCAGCCCCGCATTGTTGACCAGCACCCCGATCCGACGGCCCGAGGATGCCTCGGTCCAAAGCCGCTCGGCCTCGGCGGCGTCGGAAAGGTCCACCGGGATGACCAGCGTCTCGACCCCGTGCTTGGCCTTCAGATCAGCCGCCAGCGCCTCAAGCTTCTCCGCCTGCCGCGCTGCCAGGATCACCGGATGCCCGGCTGCGGCCGCCAGATCGGCAAACTCACGCCCCAGCCCTTCCGAGGCCCCCGTCACCAATGCCCAATCCATCGCCGTCTCCCTTGTCGGTTGCGGCGCACATAGCGAACTGAACTCATCGGTTCAATAGCGAAAGGTAACCCAGCGTCACCCCAGCGCGGCGACTCCGGGCAGGGTCTTGCCCTCCATCCACTCCAGGAACGCGCCGCCGGCGGTCGAGATGAAGGTGAAGCCCTCGGCCGCCCCCGCCGCGTTCAGCGCCGCAACCGTGTCGCCACCGCCCGCCACGCTGATCAGCGTCCCCGCCTTTGTCAGCCGCGCCGCCGCCTGCGCCGCCGCATTGGTCGCCGCGTTGAACGGCTCGATCTCGAACGCCCCAAGGGGGCCGTTCCAGATCAGCGTCTTCGCCGCCGCAAACACGGCCTCGATTGCCGCCACGGTCTTCGGCCCCGCATCCAGGATCATCGCATCGGGCGGGCAGTCGCGCACGGCCAGGATCTGGCTGTCGGCCCCCGCCTTGAACTCGCGGGCCACCACGATGTCCACCGGCAGGTGGATCTGGCACCCCGCCTTCTGCGCCCGATGCCGGATCTCCCGCGCCGTCTCGGCCATTTCCCGCTCGGCCAGGGACTTGCCGACCTCGATCCCCTCCGCCACGAGGAACGTGTTCGCCATGCCCCCGCCGATCACCAGATGGTCGACCTTGGTGACCAGGTTCGCGAGCAATTCGATCTTCGTCGAAACCTTCGCCCCGCCCACAACCGCCACCACCGGCCGCTGCGGTGAGCCAAGCGCCGCCTCCAGCGCGCGAAGCTCCGCTTCCATCAGCCGCCCGGCAGCCGCAGGCAGCAGCTTCGCCAATCCTTCGGTCGAGGCATGCGCCCGGTGCGCCGCCGAAAAAGCATCGTTTACATAGACTTGCCCCAGCTTCGCCATCTGCGCCGCGAGGTCCGGGTCGTTCTTCTCTTCCCCCGCATGGAAGCGGGTGTTCTCCAGAAGAACCACCTCACCCTTGTCCGCCTTCGCAATCGCCGCAGCCGCCACATCCCCCACGCAATCCGCGCCAAACAGAACCTTGCGCCCCAGCGATCCCGCCAAAGCCTCGACGACATGCCCCAGGCTCATCTCCGGCACGACCTTGCCTTTCGGTCGGTCGAAATGCGCCAGCAGCACCACCTTGCCGCCCTTCGCAATGACGTCATCCACCGTTGGCTTGATCTTGTCGATCCGGGTCATATCGGTGACCCGCCCGCCCTCCATCGGAACGTTGATGTCCACCCGCGTCAGAACCACGCGGCCAGCAAGGTCCATGTCGTCCAGCGTTTTCCAGGGCATCACCGTCTCCTCCTTGTTGGTTGCCTGCTATTGCCCGCGCGATCACGGTCCCGTCAACTGCTTCCATCGCTTTGCCCTTCCCATGGGCGGAAGCCGCCGGTAGGGTCGCGCCCGAACGAAACGAAGGAGAGCCCGATGCCCGACATCAAGGACCCCGAGAACACCATCATCGTAACGCTGAAGGACGGTGAAGTGGTGATCGAACTTCACGCCGAAGTGGCACCCAAGCACGCCGAGCGGATGAAGCAGCTTGCCCGCGACAAGGCCTATGACAACGTGGCCTTCCACCGGGTGATCGACGGCTTCATGGCCCAGACCGGCGACGTCGAAAACGCCAACATGGCCAGCCCCAACTACAACCCGCGCCGGGCGGGGACGGGCGGGTCGTCCTATCCCGACCTTCCGGCGGAATTCTCCAAGCTCCCGCATGACCGGGGCACGCTCGGGGCCGCGCGGTCGCAAAGCCCGAACTCGGCCAACAGCCAGTTCTTCATCAACTTCAAGGACAACCATTTCCTGAACGGCCAGTACACCGTCTATGGCCGGGTGATTTCGGGCATGGAGCATGTCGACAAGATCGCGAAGGGCGAGCCGCCCGCGAACCCCGACCGCATGCTCACCGTTCGCGTCGCAGCTGACGTAGCCTAGCGGCGGGAACGCCGGGCTTGTCAGACGGGGCAGGGCAGGGCAGTCTTGCCCCGATTGCTTTTTTGGGAGGCGCCGATGCGGCTGACGCTTGCTCTCCTTCTGCTTTCCGCCGGCGCGGCCTTTGCTGACGCCCAGCTCGCGGGCACCTACGAAGGCGAAATCCAGGTCGGGGACGCCAGCTCGGCGTTAAGCACCTTCCTGGCAGTCGCGGGCGACGGCACCGTCACGGGCAGCTACAGCTATATGGATGGTCAAAGCCAGGCGCGCGGGGTGCTGATGGATTGCGCCTACGCCTCTCCGATCCTGCAATGCAGCTGGCGTGATGTCTTTGGCGGCGGCGCGCTCGTCCTGCGCTTCACACCGGACGCCAGCGAATTCACCGGCAGCTGGTACGACGACACCCTGCCCAAACCGCATGACAGCCCCGACAACGGCTTCGCCTGGACCGGCAAGCGCAAGCCAAGCTCCTGAACACCGCCAGAACCCGCTCTTGTGAAGCCCGGGCGGTTGACGCGGCGCGGAAAGCCGGGAACAAACCGGCTGCACCATTAGTCTGAAAGGACAAGACATGATCCGCAAACTGGCCGCCGCCCTTGTGCTCGCCGCGACCCCCGCCCTTGCCCAGGACGCCACCGACGGCCCCGGCCCGAACCTCGTGATCGAGGTTGCAGGCGCCGCGAACGGCACCGTGGTCATCGACCTTCTGCCCGACGTCGCCCCGAAGCACGTGGCCCAGATCGTCGCACTCGCCAAGGAAGGCGCCTACGACAACGTGGTCTTCCACCGCGTCATCGACGGCTTCATGGCCCAGACCGGCGACGTCTCGAACGGCAAGGCCGGGGGCGACCTTGTGGCGGCAGGCACGGGCGGCTCGTCCCTCCCCGACATCCCCGCTGAATTCTCGAAGCTCTCGTTCCAGCGTGGCGTCGTCGGCATGGCCCGCTCTGCAGACCCGAACTCGGCCAACAGCCAGTTCTTCATCATGTTCGGCGACGGCAGCTTCCTTGACGGCCAATACACCATCGTCGGCAACGTGGTCTCGGGCATGGAGATCGTCGACGCGATCAAGCGCGGCGACGGCAAGAACGGCGAGGTTTCAAGCGCGCCGGACGTGATGACCAAGGTTGCCGTCCAGGAGTGACCCTTGAATTCCACGGATATTGACGCTATATTACGTCAGTATCCGTGGAGGTTCCCATGTCTCTCGCCCTTGCCCGCGCTACCGAAGGCCCCGGCTTCTCGCCCCGGTTGATCGCCGAACAGCTTCTGACGACGGTCGATGACGTCGCGCGGTCCACTGGCCTTGGCCGCGATGCGCTCTCGCGCAAGGACCGGATCGCCAACCCCAAGACCCAGACCCGTCTCCGCGAGATGATGGAGATCCTGAACCGCGTCTCCCCCCGCTTCGGCTCCGACCTCCTCGCCTATGCCTGGTACCGCTCCGAACCCCTTGCCGGTTACGGCGGCATGACCGCGATGCACCTTGTGCGCGAGGGCCGCGCGGATGAGGTGGTGGACTATATCGACGCCGTGGACGCAGGCGCCTACGCCTGATGCGGCTCCAAGCCGTCGTCTACCGCGCGCTGAACCCCGTCTGGGTCGGTGATCCGCTCTCGGGCGAAGGCGCGCGGCGCTACGGCGGACGGTTCAACCCCAAAGGCATGCCCGCGCTCTACTGCACGCTCGACCCGGTGACGGCGGTCCGCGAAGTCAGCCAGATCGGCCAGCCCCTGCAGCCGACGATCCTCGTCAGCTTCCACGCCGATGTCGAGCCGGTCTTCGACGCGACCGATCCGTCGAAGCTCGCAGGGCAGGGCATGACACCCGCCGCCCTTGCAGCGAACGACTGGCGCGCCCACATGGCGGCAGGCCGCGACGCCCCCACCCAACGCCTCGCCCGCCGCCTGTCCGAGGCCGGTTTCGCCGGAATGCTGGCCCCCAGCTACGCCCGCCTCGCCCCGCCCCAGGCCCGCAATCTGATCCTCTGGCGCTGGACGCCCGAGACCCTGCGCCTGATCGACGACGAGATGAGACTTCAGGACAGGGTCTAGAACGCCGTCCAGCCCGGTCGAACGGCTCGTCGTGCACTTCGTGTGCTCCTCGCAGGTCGACCACCGACGAGTGCACGAAGTGCTCGAGGAGGTTTCAAGGGAAAGGCGGGTGGGCCGGACGTGACTGTCCCGCCCGGTCAGATCGCCCTAACCCAGCACCACCAGCGCATGCCGCTTCTTGCCCGCGGTCAGCTTCAGCGGCTCGGCCAGATGCCCCGCCCCATAGCGCAGCGCCACGTCGGTGACGATCTCGTCATTCACCTTGGCCCCGCCCTCCGCGATCAGGCGCTTGGCATCCTTGCCGCTGGCCGCCAGCCCCGCCCGGACGAAAAGCTGAACGATTCCAACGCCATCGGCCAGCTCGCCCGGTTCCAGCGTCACCGTCGGCAGATCCTCCCCGATCCCCCCCCGCTCGAACACCTCCCGCGCCGTCGCTTCCGCAGCCGCAGCGGCCTCGGCCCCATGCAGAAGCGTCGTCACCGCATTCGCCAGCACGATCTTGGCCCCGTTGATCTCCGACCCGCCAAGCCCACCCAGCCGGTCACACTCCGAAACCGGCAGTTCGGTGAAGATCTTCAGGAACTTTGCCACATCCGCATCCGGCACATTGCGCCAGAATTGCCAGAATTCGTAAGGGCTTAGCATGTCGGCGTTCAGCCACACCGCACCAGAGGCCGACTTCCCCATCTTCCGTCCGTCGCTCATCGCCAGCAATGGCGTGGTCAGCCCGAAAATCTCCTCGTCGATCACCCGGCGGGTCAGGTCGATCCCGTTGATGATGTTGCCCCACTGGTCCGACCCGCCCATCTGCAACAGACAGCCATAGCGGCGATGAATCTCAAGGAAATCATAGGCCTGCAGGATCATGTAGTTGAACTCCAGGAAGCTCAAAGACTGCTCCCGGTCCAGCCGCGACTTCACGCTCTCAAACGACAGCATCCGGTTGACGCTGAAATGCCGCCCGATGTCGCGCAGAAACTCCAGGTAGTTGAGGTTGTCCAGCCATTCGGCATTGTTCAGCATGATGGCGTCGGTCGGGCCATCGCCATAGGACAGGTACCGCGCGAATACCTTCTGCATCCCGCGGATATTCTCGTCGATCTTGGCAGGCGTCAGCAACGGCCGCTCATCGGCGCGGAACGACGGGTCGCCAACCTTCGTCGTCCCGCCGCCCATCAAAGTGATCGGCTTCCCGCCGGTTTTCTGCAACCATCTCAACACCATAATGTTCATCAGATGGCCTACGTGCAGCGACGCCGCCGTCGCATCGTAACCGATGTAGGCAGGTACGATCCCTTTGCGAAGCGCCTCGTCCAGCGCCTGATAATCCGTGCAATCGGCCACAAAGCCCCGCTCGAACATCACGCGCATGAAATCAGATTTCGGATGGTAGTTCATGGCCGCCTCGGTCTAGGATGCGCGCGGTATAGCTTTGCTCAGGGTCCAAGGGAAGATGCGGAAGGAAGGGGCTTTGTGGGCGCTCGGGGCAATGTCCGGCACCTCGCTCGACGGCGTCGATGCCGCAATGATCAAGACCGACGGCCATGCCGTCTTTGCCTTCGGTCCCTCGGCTTACCGCCCCTACGCGCCCGAAGAGCAGGCGACCTTGCGCGCCGCCCTTGGGCAATGGCAAGGCGGCCCTGAAGTCGCTGCCGCCTCCGAAGTCGTTGAAAACGCTCATGCCGAAGTTCTGGCCCGCTTCACCGGTGCCGAGGTTCTGGGCTTCCACGGCCAGACCCTGGCGCATGATCCGGCAGGGCAGGGGACCCACCAATGCGGCAACGGCGCTGTTCTCGCCCAGGTCCTTGGCCTGACGACGGTCTGGGACTTCCGCTCTTCCGACGTGACCATCGGCGGCCAGGGCGCCCCGCTTGCGCCCTTTTATCACTACGCGCTCGCCCGCCACATCAACGCGACCGAGCCTTTGGCCTTCCTCAACCTCGGCGGCGTCGGCAACCTGACCTGGATCGACCCGACAGCGCCAGGCCCCGAAAGCCCCGGAGCGCTCCTTGCCTTCGACACCGGCCCCGCGAACGCCCCCCTGAACGACCTCATGCTCACCCGGCGCGGGCTGCCGCGCGACGAAGGCGGCGCGCTCGCCGCGCAAGGAGAGGTTGACGAAGCGTTCGTTGCCACCGTCCTCAAAGACCCCTGGTTCGACCACCCGCCGCCCAAGTCTCTGGACCGGAACGACTTTCACGGCCTGATCGACCGGCTGGAAATGCTCTCCGACGAAGATGCCGCAGCGACCCTGACAGCGATTGCCGCAGCCTCGGTCGCGGCCGCCCAGATCCACTTCCCTTCGCCCGTGAAACGCATTCTCGTCACCGGCGGCGGCAGGCACAACCCGACCATGATGGCCGAGCTTCGCCGCAGGATCCCCGTCCAGATCGACCCGGTCGAAGAGGTGGGCCTCGACGGCGACATGCTGGAAGCCCAGGCCTTCGCCTTCCTCGCCGTCCGCGTCCTGCGCCGGATGGCGACCTCCGGCCCCGACACCACCGGCGCCCCGGCCCTCGTCGGCGGCGGCCAGATCAGCCGGCCGGATCCCTGAGGCGGCCGGCCAGAACTGGAGCCGAGTAGATCACCAGGGCCGCCCAGATCAGGCTAAACGCCACTAGCTTCACCCCGCTGAACGGCTCGTCAAAGACGAAGACCGCCGTCAGGAAGATCAGCGTAGGTGCTATGTACTGCATGATCGCGATGGTAGAGAGCGTCAGCCGCTTCGCCCCGTTGGCATAGATCATCAAAGGCCCCGCGGTCACCAGCCCGCAGCCGAGAAGCAGCGCATCGTCCGAGACCACCCCTTGCAGGAAATGCCCGGTGCCCGCGCCCCAAAGCCAGAGCATATAGCCAAGCGCAATCGGCAAGAGGATCAGCACTTCCAGCGCGAACCCCTGGTTCGGCCCGATCGGCAGCCACTTCTTCAGGAACGCATAGCACCCCCAGGTCAGCGTCAACGCCAGCGCCACCACCGGCAGCCGCCCCGCCTCCCAGGTCAGGATCGCCACCGCGATCACTGCGAGGCCAATTGCCGCCCCCTGCCAAAGCCCGATCCGCTCGCGCAGAAGGACCGCACCCAGAAAGATCGAGAACAAGGGGTTGATGTAATACCCAAGCGCCGCATCCAGCGCATGGCCAGACCCGATCGCCCAGACATAGATCCCCCAGTTCACCGAAACCAGTGCGGCCGTCACCGCAGCCATCCCCAGCATCCGCGGAGACCGCATCGCCGCCCGCAGATCACCCGTCCGCCCCAGCCACCAAAGGACCGCCAGCGCAATCGGCACCGACCAGACCACCCGGTGCGCAATCACCTCGACCGGCGGAATATGTGCCAGCGCCTTCATGTAAAGCGGCAGAAATCCCCAAAGGAGATACGCCGTCAGCGCGAAGAGAAACCCTGGAAGGGTATCCTCGTTCGCAGCGGCAGGGCGGGGAGGGGCGGCCACATCATCCATCCGCCTGACCTACCCAAACGCCGCCGCCCCGACCATGCCAATCTTGTGCCCCACACAATCCCCTGATCTACCCGACAAATTCATCTTTGCCCAAATATCCCCGCCGGAGGCCCTCGGAGCCAAGCGGGCGCAAGTCCCGCGCCAGCGACCCAAAAGCCTTGCGCGGAACGCGCTCAATTCATGAACCGCCCCAACCGGCGCAGCACCTCGAAAGTTAAGGCTTGCTGAATGCCCGCCGCCAAACCGTTGATTTCAATCGCCCCGAAAGTCTGCGCACTGTGCCCACCCCTCACCGCCGCCGCGCCAGATAGTCCTTCGTGAACGCCACATAGCCCTCTGCCGTCACCCGCAGCTTGTCCCGCATCAGCCCATGCACCTCGGGCAACCGGTGGAACGGCACCATCGGCCAGACATGATGCTCGACATGATAGGGCATGTTCCAGGTCAGCCACCGGACCGCGCGGGTAGTGAAGGTTGTCCGGGTATTCTCGAACATGTTGGCCACCTCCGGGCAGTCGCCATGCTCGGCCAGAAGATAAAGCCGCAGGAACGGCTGGCCCAGCAGAACCGGCACCACCCAGACCCAGATCACCACCGGCGTCCAAAGCAGCGTCAACGCCGCCGCGACACACCCCAGCACCATCACCCGCGCCTCCACCACCACCCGCCCCTTCGCCCCCTCGGCAACGTAGGCCCCGGTCACCCGGCCCCCGACCAGCGCCAGCATCAGCCGCAGCTGCGACCCCCAGTAGGGCAGGCCCGAGACATGCCAGCCCCAGGCACGCCAGGTCGCAGGCTTTCCGCCCTCCAGCTCCGGGTCCTTCCCCGGCAGGTTGGTCCAGCGATGATGCGCCATGTGAAAGGCACGGAACCACTCGAAGGGCAGCAGGATCAGGAACCCGCAAACCCGCCCCGCCCAGTCGTTAAGCCCCACTGACGCGAAAGGCGTCCGGTGCGTCGCCTCATGCTCCAGCGTAAACAGAAAGACGATCAGCACCCCCTGCACCGGCAGCAGCAGCCACCACCCCGGCACCCCCGCCGCGATCAACCCGCCGACGGCAAGGATCGCGCCGAAATGCCCCGCCAGATGCCACAGGCCCGGCCCGTCCGACCGCTCCACCATCCGCTCCCGCAGGTCGGCGGGAAGGGAGCCCAGGAACTCGCGGTGATCCATCATCCCCCCAAGGACAACTCCCAGCCCGGTGGGGCCAGCTCGAACCCTTCAAACCTGAAGCCCGGCGAGACGGTGCAGGAGACCAGCGTCCAGTCGCCCAAAGACCGCGCCGCCTGCCACCAGCCCCGCGGCACCACCAGCTGCGGGCTCTCACCCCCCAGCACATCCGGCCCCAGCCGATGCTCCCGCGCCCGCTCCTCGCCCATCGACAGAACCAGCGAGGCCCCCGCGTGCCAAAGCCAGATCTCGTCCGCATCCACCCGGTGCCAATGGCTCCGCTCCCCCGCCTTCAAAAGAAACAGGATCGCCGTCCCGCTCGCCCGGCCGCCAACCTCAGGCCCCACCCAGGTCTGCCGGTACCACCCGCCCTCCGGATGCGCCTGCAACCCCAGCTTCGCGATGATCGCCTCCCCGCTCATGCTTCCCTCCACTCCCCAGGCGCAAGCCCGCCCAAAGTCCAGTCCCCCACCCGCCACCGGATCAGCCGCAGGCACGGAAGACCCACCGCTGCACACATCCGCCGCACCTGCCGGTTCCGCCCCTCGCGCAAGGTAACCTCGATCCACCCGTCCGGCACCGTCTTCCGCACCCTGATCGGCGGATCGCGCGGCCAGAGCCACGCCGGCTCCTCCACCACCCGCGCCAGCGCGGCAAGGGTAGGGCCATCGTTCAGCTCCACCCCGGCCCGCAACCGGGACAAGGCCTCTTCGCCCACCACCCCCTCGACCTGAGCCAGATAGACCTTCTCCAGCTTGTACCTCGGGTCCGCAATCCGCGCCTGTAAGCGCCCGTCATCGGTCAGCACCACCAGCCCCTCCGAATCCCGATCCAGCCGCCCCGCCGGATAGACCCCCTTCACCGGCACGAAATCCGCGAGCGTCCGCCGCCCGTCCCCATCGGTGAACTGGCAGAGCACGTCATATGGCTTGTTCAGCAGGATCAGCATAGCCAAGTCCTAGCCCACCAAAGGGCAACGGAAAAGCCGTGGACAGGTCAGGGCACCCATGCCACCGTCCCGGCATGGCCCATACCCTGATCATCGGTGCCGGAGTGGTCGGCGCATCGCTCGCCCACGAACTCGCGGCTCGCGGGGACCAGGTGACCATCGTCGCAACCCACCCCAACGGAGGCGTCGCGTCCGCCGCCTCCTTCGGATGGCTCAATGCCTCCTACTACCTCAGCGAAGCACACTACCACCTCCGCCACGAAGGCCTTGCCGCGCACCGTCGCCTGACGGAAAGGCTTCCCGGCCTCCCCACCACCTGGCCCGGCTGCCTCTGGTTTGAGGCGACGGGCGACGCCCAAGAGGAAACCGCAACCGGCCTTTCGGCCCTTGGTTACAAGGTCGAATGCCTGACCAAGCGCGACATTGCCGCGCGCCTCCCCGCCCTTGGCCCCATGCCCGAAACCGCGCTCTTCTTCCCCGAAGAGGGCGCCGCCGACCCCGCAGACCTCGCCCGCGCCCTGATCGCGGCGTCAGGCGCCAAGGTGATCCACGCGACGGTCCAGTCGCTGACCGAGGCGCAGGGCAAAGCGACCGGCGCCCTGACCGACAGCGGGCCGATCCTAGCCGACCGCGTCGTCATCGCCGCCGGAACCGGAACCGCCGGGCTTCTCCGTCCCCTCGGCTATGAGCTACCGATGCTCAAGCGCCCCGGCCTGACGATCGCCACGAATCCGCAACCGCCGATCTGCCCCGTCATCCTCGCCACACCTGTCCAGGAGGTCCGGCAGGACGCCGAAGGCCGCCTCATCGCCCCTGCCGCCGCCGACCACCAGTCCGACACAGCCGAGGCGCTAGGCTCCTTCCCCGTGGTGGTCAACGCCACCCTCACCCGCCTCCGCACCCTTTTCCCCGGCCACGAGATCCACTTCGCCCGCCAGGCCATGGCCCTCCGCCCCGTGCCACAAGACGGCCTACCCGTCGCAGGCCCCGGCCCGATCCCCGGCCTCTGGATCGCCGTGATGCACTCCGGCGCGACCCTGGCACCCGTGGTGGCCGAACTTCTGGCGGCGGAAATCCACGAGGAAGCCGAAAGCCCACTCCTCCAGGACTTCCGCCCCGCCCGCTTTGCCTGAACGAAAACGGGCGCCCGAAGGCGCCCCAAATTTTCGTCGAAAATTTGCCGGGGTCTTCGCGCCGCTCAGCCCTTCAGCACCGACCGCCCGGCATATTCCGCCGTCTCGCCCAGCATTTCCTCGATCCGGATCAGCTGGTTGTACTTCGCGAGCCGGTCCGACCGCGACAGCGACCCGGTCTTGATCTGCCCGCAGTTCGTCGCGACCGCGAGGTCGGCAATCGTCGCATCCTCGGTTTCACCCGACCGGTGGCTCATCACATTGGTGTACCGCGCCCGATGCGCCATCTCGACCGCCTGCAGCGTCTCGGTCAGCGTCCCGATCTGGTTCACCTTCACCAGCATCGAGTTCGCGACCCCGCCGGAAATCCCCTGCGAAAGCCGCTTGGGGTTCGTCACGAAAAGATCGTCCCCGACCAGCTGGATCTTGTCACCGATCTTGTCGGTCAGCATCTTCCAGCCGTCCCAGTCATCCTCGGCGCAGCCGTCCTCGATCGAGATCAGCGGATAATCCGCCGCCAGCTTCGCCAGCCATTCGACATTCTCGGCAGACGACAGCGACAGACCCTCGCCCTTCATCTCATACTTGCCACCCTTGAAGTATTCGGTCGCCGCACAATCCAGCGCCAGGAAGATATCCTCACCCGGAGTATAACCAGCCTTCTCGATAGATTTCAAAATGAAATCAAGCGCATCGCGGGCAGAGCTCAAGTTCGGCGCGAAGCCCCCCTCGTCCCCGATCCCGGTGTTATGCCCCGCCGCCTGCAGCTCTTTCTTCAGCGTGTGGAAGACTTCCGACCCCATCCGAACCGCCTCGCGGATATCTGAGGCCCCCACCGGCATGATCATGAATTCCTGGATGTCGATCGGGTTGTCGGCATGCTCCCCGCCGTTGATGATGTTCATCATCGGCACCGGCAGCACCCGCGCCGAGGTCCCGCCCACATACCGGAACAGCGGCTGCCCGGTGAACTCCGCCGCCGCCTTCGCCACCGCCAGCGACACCCCAAGGATCGCATTCGCCCCCAGCCGAGACTTGTTCGGCGTCCCGTCCATCTCGATCATCGTGCGGTCGATGCCCACCTGCTCGGTCGCATCGAACCCCACGATTTCCTCGGCGATCTCGCCGTTCACCGCGGCCACGGCCTCCAGCACGCCCTTGCCCTTGTAGCGCGCCGCATCCCCGTCGCGCTTTTCGTTCGCCTCATGCGCCCCGGTGGACGCCCCCGAGGGCACCGCCGCCCGGCCCATGGAGCCGTCTTCCAGATAGACGTCCACCTCGACCGTCGGGTTCCCCCGGCTGTCCAGAATTTCGCGGGCGTGAATGTCGATGATCGTGCTCATGGGGGGCTCCCTTGGAGGACTATGATGCTCTCAACGGCCCCTTTAGCGCGCCTCACCCCAGTTGGGAAGCGCGTTTCCTCGCCCGCTCGCGGGCAAAGGAATAAAGCCCCGAACCGATGATCAGCGCCGCCCCCAGATAGGTCATGGCATCCGGCCATTCACCGAACACCAGCGCCCCGATCGCGATGGCAAACACCAGCCGCGTATAGCGGAACGGCGCCACCACCGACACTTCCCCGGTCCGCGTTGCCGCCGTGATCGCCCAATAGCCCGCCGTGCCGAAGGCGACCGCGCCCAGGAGAACCATCCCCTGCCAGGGCGTCACCGCCTGAACCGAGCCCGAGGCCGCCATCATGCCCGCCCCGAGCACGGTCACCGCCATCAGCCCCCAGGCCGACACCTGCGCCGTCGTCACCACCGCCGGAATGCGGCGCGAGGCGAGGTCGCGCAGCGTCAGCCCCGCGACCGTGATGAGCACATACAAGGCCTCGGGCCGAAATCCCTCCAGCCCCGGCCGGATCACGATCAGCACACCCGCGAAACCCACCGCAATCGCCGTCCAGCGCCGCCAGCCGACCTGCTCCTGCATGAACACCGCCGCCGCCATCGTGACCGCCAGCGGCATCGCCTGCAGCACCGCCGATACCGTTGACAAAGGCACCGTCGCAAGCGCCGCGACATAGGCCGCCGAGCCGACCATTTCGCCAATATTTCTTGCCATGACAGCCGGTTGCAGCGCTTCCTTCACAAAGACACGCCGCCCTTGGGCCCGCGCCATCACCACAAAGACCGGAAGCCCGAACGCGCCCGAGACAAAGATGATCTGCCCCAGCGGCAACCCTTCTGCCGCCCATTTCAGGAACATGTCCTCGACGCCGAAAAGCGCCATCGACGCAACCATCAGAAAGATGCCGCGGAGGTTCTGGCTGCTTGCATGCGAGGGGTTCATGCCGCCGTTCTAGGGGGTGGCGCGGCAAAGGGAAAGCCGCGCAAAGGGTTGGCTATCCGCCCACCACCCCTGCTATCGGTACAGCCGCGGCACCCTGGCCCGGTCATGAAGCGCATTCACCTCTGCAGGCGACAGATCCAGCGCCTGGGCCAGCGAATGGAGGTACTGCGCCTCTGCCTGCTGGTCCAGGTTGATCGCCATCAGCGACATCACATAGACCTGCGGCTCCAGCCCCGCCGGAACCGATCGGGCAAGGCCTTCCACGTCCACTGGCCGCTGCAGCTCGGCGTTCACCGCCTGCACTTCGCGCTGATCCGCATCGCCCATGGCCTTCATCAGGCGGGCCTTTTCGTCCGCGTCCAGTTCGCCGTCGCATTTCACCGCCTGGATCACTGCCCGCAGCATCAGGGCCGCCGAAAGCTCCTCTTCCCGCTGGGGTTCCGGCAGCTCGACCGGAGCCCCTGGCCTGCGGCCGTTCAGAACCTGGTCCAGAAGATCGCCGATTCCGCCCGCATTACCACCCGCGCTTCCACCGAAGCTCCCGCTTTCACGCGATGCACTGCGGCCCGAGCTCTTGCCGGTCAACTCGCCAAGCAGATCGTCAAGCCCGCCCGTCGGCGCAGTCTTGCGTGGGGTCGACCGTTTCTGACCCGAAATCTGGTCGAGAAGATCGCCCAGGCTGCCGCCAGTGTTCGCAGTGCCACTGTCCCGGGTAGCGTTGCGCTGACTGCCGCCGCGCTGAGCTAAGGTATCCTGGATCGTAACGTCCCGCTGGCGGCCGGACTGGGCGGTGCTACCGCTGCCCAGAACCTCACCCAGCAAATCCTCAAGCCCGCCGCGGTTCTCCCCATCATAGCGAGTACCGCGTCCGGCAGTCGTCGTACCGCCGGTCGGGGCCTCAGCCTGCGTCGAGCCGCCTTTGGCGAGGCTCGTCACGCCCTTCACGACCGCGATCCCGATCGCGACCTTCAACAGTGTCTTGCCGAGACTCATCACGCACCTCGCTGGGTTTCCACGTTCGTTACAGCGTTGCTTGCCCCCGCCGCCCGGTCAATGCAAAAGGGGCCGAGGCAGGTGCGGAACATGCATAAAGACAAACTGGATAGCGCGGGCGTCGCGATGCTTCTTGGCGTCCAGTTGCTCCTTGCGTTCAACCAGATCATCGTCAAGGCGGTGAACGAGGGCCTTCAGCCGGTCTTTTTTGCGGGCCTTCGCTCAGGCCTAGCGATTTTCTTCGTCTGGGCCTGGCTTGTCTGGCGCGGTCGCCCGCCACGGCTTGATCGGGCGGCATGGGGCGCGGGTCTTCTGATCGGCATACTCTTTGCCGCCGAGTTCCTGTTTCTCTTCATTGCACTCGACCTAACGACAGTCGGCCGCGCATCGCTGATCATGTATTCGATGCCCGTCTGGTTCGCCTTGCTGGCGCATTTCGGACTAGGGGACCGGATCACGCCAACCAAGGCCGCAGGCCTGGCGCTCGCTTTTCTCGGTTGCGCCTGGGCTATCCTGTCCCGCCCCGCCACCGGCGAGGCCAGTCTTGCGGGCGATCTATGCGCGCTTGGGGCGGCTTGGGGGTGGGCCCTGACCGCCTTTGTGGCCCGCCGCCCGGTGATGCGGGCCCTTGGCCCCGAAATCCAGCTGTTCTGGATGGTCCTTGTCTCCGCTCCGATCCTGATCCTGGCGGCCCCGCTTTTCGGACCCCTGATCCGCGACCTGCAACCCGTGCACATCCTTGGGCTGGTGTTCCAGGCTTCGGTCGTAGTTGCGGGCGGCTTCATCGCCTGGCTCTGGCTTCTGTCGGTCTATCCGTCCTCGACCGTTGCCTCGTTCTCGTTCCTGACCCCGATCTTCGCGCTCGGCCTCGGTGCGTTAATCTTTGACGAAACCGTAACTTGGGCGATTCTCGGGGCTGCGGCGCTGGTCGCGGCCGGTATCGTTCTGATCAATCGACCGACGCGCGCCTGACCCTGCAGAATCGTCCGCTGACCTAGCGGCAGCGTTATCCCCATTCGCACAGGCCATGAAGCACTGGCGCCAAGCCGCGCCGAAGGCTGGAAAATCCCGCTCTCTTCACAAACCGCTCAAACTTCCTCCCCAGAGATGTCCACAACCTTGGGGCTGAAAGCACCTCACGCAATATGACAGACGCGTGACTGTTGCAGCCAATCGTCAAGCCGTAAAATTTGCCTTAACCCCAAATTTTTTCGTTGAACGAGGGGGGCAAATACGACACTTTGACAAAGCGGTTCTGAAGAACACTAAATCTAGTGCCGCTGAGGTAGAGCAGGCGACTCCATATAAAAGCGCCGCGACAGGCGCGAAGCCCTTGGGTGCAACCGCATTCAGGGGGCGGGGCGCTGTTGACCTTGGCATCGGAATCGCACGGGGACGGTCAAGGACACTCGGGTTCCCGGGGGCGCGCAACGACGCGCCCCCGAAGCCCGCAAAATGGAGAAACAGGGGCATGAAGATCGAGCGGAAATTCACCACCGAAGAGACCGGCGCCTATGGGGCGATGGCCTTCACCACCACCGTTTCGGAAATCCGCAATCCGGACGGCAAGGTGGTCTTCCGCAACGAGGCCGTCGAGGTCCCCGAGGGCTGGAGCCAGGTCGCCTCCGACGTGCTCGCCCAGAAGTATTTCCGCAAGGCAGGCATTCCGGCCCGGCTGAAGCGTGTGAAGGAAAAGGGCGTGCCCGAATTCCTCTGGCGCTCCATTCCCGATGAGGACGCGCTTGCCAAGCTTCCCGCCGAAGAACGGATGGTGGGCGAAACCTCCTCCAAGCAGGTCTTCGACCGTCTCGCCGGCGCCTGGGCTTACTGGGGCTGGAAGGGCGGCTACTTCGCCACCGAAGCCGACGCCCGCGCCTACTACGACGAGATGCGCTTCATGCTGGCCCGCCAGATGGCCGCCCCGAACAGCCCGCAATGGTTCAACACCGGCCTCCACTGGGCCTACGGCATCGACGGCCCCTCGCAGGGCCACTACTACGTTGACCACAAGACCGGCCAGCTCACCAAATCCACCTCCGCCTACGAACACCCGCAGCCCCACGCCTGCTTCATCCAGTCGGTCAAGGACGACCTCGTCGGCGACGGCGGCATCATGGACCTCTGGGTCCGCGAAGCTCGCCTCTTCAAATACGGCTCCGGCACCGGCACCAACTTCTCCTCCCTCCGCGGCGAGGGCGAAAAGCTCTCCGGCGGCGGCAAGTCCTCCGGCCTGATGGGCTTCCTCAAGATCGGCGACCGCGCCGCAGGGGCGATCAAATCCGGCGGCACCACCCGCCGCGCGGCGAAGATGGTGATCATCGACATGGATCACCCCGACGTCGAAGACTTCATCAACTGGAAGGTCATCGAGGAACAGAAGGTCGCCTCGCTGGTGGCAGGCTCCAAGATGCACGAAGCCCGCCTCAACGACATCTTCGCCGCGATCAAAGCCTTCGACGGCTCGATGGACGGCGCGACTGACCCGACCCTGAACCCCGCGCTGAAAGCCGCGATCAAGGCCGCCAAGAAGGCGATGATCCCCGACACCTACACCAACCGCATCCTGCAATACGCCCGCCAGGGCTTCACCTCGATCGAATTCCCCACCTACGACACCGACTGGGACTCCGAGGCCTACATCTCCGTTTCCGGCCAGAACTCCAACAACTCCGTCCGCGTCACCGACGCCTTCCTGAACGCCGTCAAGAACGACCAACCGTGGGAGCTCATCCGCCGCACCGACGGCAAAGTCGCGAAAACCGTCTCGGCCCGTGAGCTTTGGGACCAGATCGGCCACGCCGCCTGGGCCTGTGCCGACCCCGGCATCCAGTTCCACGACACCGTCAACGCCTGGCACACCTGCCCCGAGGACGGCCCGATCCGGGGCTCCAACCCCTGCTCGGAGTACATGTTCCTCGACGACACCGCCTGCAACCTCGCCTCGATGAACCTCCTCACCTTCTTCCACGACGGCAAATTCGACGCCGAGGCCTACGTCCACGCCACCCGCCTCTGGACCGTCACCCTCGAAATCTCCGTCATGATGGCGCAGTTCCCCAGCCAGGAGATCGCCCAGCTCAGCTACGACTTCCGCACCCTCGGCCTCGGCTACGCCAACATCGGCGGGCTCCTGATGAACATGGGCCTTGGCTACGACAGCAAGGAAGGCCGCGCCCTCTGCGGCGCCCTCACCGCGATCATGACCGGCGTCAGCTACGCGACCTCCGCCGAAATGGCCAAGGAACTCGGCCCCTTCTCCGGCTACCAACGCAACCGCGACCACATGCTCCGCGTGATCCGCAACCACCGCGCCGCCGCCCACTCGACGGGCGTCTACGAAGACCTGAACGTCCCCGCCGTGGCCCTTGACCACGCGAACTGCCCCGACCAAGCCCTTGTCTCCCTTGCGAAATCCGCCTGGGACGAGGCTCTGCGCTTGGGTGAGGCGTTCGGCTTCCGCAACGCCCAGACGACCGTAATCGCCCCCACCGGCACCATCGGCCTCGTCATGGACTGCGACACGACCGGGATCGAGCCCGACTTCGCCCTCGTCAAGTTCAAGAAACTGGCGGGCGGCGGCTACTTCAAGATCATCAACCAGTCGGTCCCCGCGGCCCTCGAAACCCTCGGCTACTCCACCGCTCAATCCGCCGAAATCGTCGCCCATGCCGTCGGCCACGGCTCCCTCGGCCAGGCCCCGGCGATCAACCACACCTCGCTCATCGGCCACGGCTTCGGCCCGCGCGAGATCGAGAAGATCGAGGCCGCCCTGCCAAGCGCCTTCGACATCAAGTTCGTCTTCAACCAGTGGACCCTTGGCGTCGACTTCTGCAAAGGCACCCTCGGCATCCCCGAGGACAAGCTGAACGACCCGACCTTCGACCTCCTGCGCCACTTGGGCTTCACCAAGGCCCAGATCGACGCCGCGAACGACCATGTCTGCGGCACGATGACCCTCGAAGGCGCGCCGTTCCTCAAGCCCGAGCACTACAGCGTGTTCGATTGCGCCAACCCCTGCGGCAAGACCGGCAAGCGCTACCTTTCGGTCGACAGCCACATCCACATGATGGCCGCCGCCCAAAGCTTCATCTCCGGCGCGATTTCGAAGACCATCAACATGCCGAACAGCGCGACCATCGCCGAAACGCTGGCCGCTTACGAGCTCAGCCACTCGCTCGGCATCAAGGCCAACGCGCTTTACCGCGACGGCTCCAAACTCAGCCAGCCGCTGGCATCGGCGCTGATCGAGGATGACGAAGAGGCAGAGGAAATCCTCACCTCCGGCAGCATCATGGAAAAGGCCCAGGTCATCGCCGAGAAGATCATCGAAAAGGTGATCGTCAAGGAAATCGTCCGCAGCAATCGCGAAAAACTCCCCGAGCGCCGCAAGGGCTATACCCAGAAGGCGATCGTCGGCGGCCACAAGGTTTACCTCCGCACCGGCGAGTACAGCGACGGCTCGCTCGGCGAGATATTCATCGACATGCACAAGGAAGGCGCGGGCTTCCGCGCGATGATGAACAACTTCGCCATCGCCGTCTCGGTCGGCCTCCAGTACGGCGTGCCGCTGGAGGAGTTCGTCGAGGCCTTCACCTTCACCCGCTTCGAACCGGCAGGCATGGTGCAAGGCAACGACAGCATCAAGAACGCCACCTCGATCCTCGACTACATCTTCCGCGAACTGGCCGTGAGCTACCTCGACCGCACCGATCTCGCCCATGTCGCCCCGAAAGGCGCCAGCTTCGACGACCTCGGTCGTGGCGAGGAAGAGGGCAAGCGCAACATCTCGGAACCGAGCGAAACCGCAGCATCCAAATCGCTGGAGGTCCTGAAGCAGGTCGCCTCGACCGGCTACATGAGGAAACGCCTGCCGCATGAGTTCACTGTCCTGCAAGGCGGGGCAGGGGCCACGGCCCTCGCGACCGGCACCGACCCGATGGTGACGCTGAACGTCCTCCTCCCCGAAGCACGGATGTCCGGCTTCTCTGAAACGACCAGCGCCTTCGCCATGGGCGCGGTCACCACGGACGCGCGGTCCAAGGCCAAGCTGCAGGGCTACACCGGCGACAGCTGCAGCGAGTGCGGCAACTACACGATGGTCAGGAATGGCTCGTGCCTGAAGTGCAACTCCTGCGGGGCGACGACGGGGTGTAGTTGATCTGAGATTGGGGTTGGGACGCGTTGGTTGCACAACGCGCCCCGGCTCTCCCGCGTCGCTGTGCACGCTGCGGGAAAAGCTGTCTCGGCCCCACGGGGTCGATGCGCGTTGTAAAACGCACACCGGGACGGTGGGCAATGGCGTGTTCGTTTATACAGGTTTCCCCCACAGAAAAATGTGGGCGCCTGTTGATAAGGAGACGACATAGATGGCAACAAATACTGGAAACGGCTTCTGACGAGGCGCCGTCAAAGGCAGAACGCAGTTCGAGCGTGACGATGGCCTTTGGCAGAAGCGCGACGAACGTACCGGTCACTTCATGCCGGTGAAAGATGATGGCACGCCATGGAAAGGCGTTGCGAAAGAACCAGACGGACGCGATACGGAAAACTCCTGATCTCGTCACATCGCTGGAAGCTAGAAGCGACCGGGGGCTGCTCCTCGGTCGCTTTCTGTTTTTGCTTGGGACCGCCAGATATTTTTAGGGCGGCGGTCTTTCCCTCCCCAAATATCCCACGGGAGGTCCGGAGGGTGTGAAACCCTCCGGGGCCAGCCACCAAGCGCAACCAATGCCATTCCGCGCCCCCTCTCCCCTCGGGGGAGAGGGGCTCCACGACCAAACCTTAACGCAACCCACACGACCCCCCGACAACCCCTTGAATCTCTTGGGCCCCCCAAGGCGTGACGCTGAGTTACGCCCCCGTTTGACCCGAAACCCGCCCCCGGCTACCATTCCCCCATGAAGTCCAACCCCACCCAGGCCCTCCGCGACACCGGAGTCCGCGTGACCCGCCAGCGGGAAGCGCTCCTCAAGGTCCTGACCGAGGCCGAGGACCACCCCGACGCGGCCGAGCTTCACCGCCGGGCCCGCACCCTGGACGACAGCCTTTCCCTCGCGACCGTCTACCGCACCCTCTCCGTCCTCGAACGCGAAGGGGTCGTCCTCCGCCTCGCCCTCGAAAACGGCGGCGCCCGCTACGAGGTCGCCGACGCCCCCCACCACGACCACATCGTCGACCTCGACACCGGTCAGATCACCGAGTTCCGTTCGGAAAAGATCGAACAGCTCCAGCGCGAAATCGCCGCCGAGCTCGGCTTCGACATCGTCCACCACCGGATGGAACTTTACTGCCGCAAGAAGCGCTAAACCGTCCTCACCAGCCGCAGCGCATCATAGATCGCCGCGTGCGTATTCCGGGCCTCCACCGCGTCGCCGATCCGGTAAAGCTGGAACCCCTTAGCTTCCGGCTGCGCCCGCCCCTCGATCAGCGCGTCGTAGTCCACCGCCCCCTTGTTCGCCGAAAGCGGCCTCAGCGCGAAATAGATGTCTGCCAAAGGCTGCGTCCCGTGGTTCACCACCACCTGATCATAAAGCGCGGTCTTGGCCAGCTTCATGTAGTCCGACCCGATCGTCGCCTGCAGCTGGTTCCCCGCCCGCTCCACCGCCAGCAGCCGGTAGGTCACCGTGAACGTCACATCCTTGTCCTGCAGCGCCCGCATGTAGGGCACCAGGTTCATCCCCATCACCTCGGGCGCAAAGGTCCGGTCTGGCGTCATCACCTCGACCTTCGAGCCGGCTTCAGCAATCAACTGCGCCGCCTGCATCGCCGCATGATCCCCCGCATCGTCATAGAGCAGCACATTGGTGCCCGGCTTCACGTCTCCCGAAAGGATATCCCAGGCCGAGACCACAAGGTCGTTGCCGGACGACAGAACCTCGGTCGTCGGCAGCCCACCCGTCGCGATGACAACCACATCCGGCTTCTCGGCAGCAACGTCAGAGGCCTCCGCCCAGGAGTTGAACCTGAACTCCACACCCTTCGCGGCACACTGCGCCATGCGCCAGTCGATGATCCCGATCATCTCCCGCCGGCGGGGCGTGCGGGTCGTGAGGAGTATCTGCCCTCCAGGCTCGGCCGCCGCCTCGAACACCAGCACTTCATGCCCCCGCTCCGCCGCCACCCGCGCGGCCTCCAACCCCGCAGGACCGGCACCGACCACGACCACTTTCTTGCGGACCGAAGCTGGGGCGATCGCATGGGGCTGGGTCTCTTCCCGGCCGGTGGAGGGGTTGTGGATGCAAAGCGCCATGCCGCCCTGATAGATCCGGTCAAGGCAATAGGTGGCACCGACACAGGGGCGGATGTCCCCTTCGCGCCCCTCGATGATCTTCCGCACGATATGCGGGTCGGCCATGTGGGCGCGGGTCATGCCCACCATGTCCAGCTGCCCAGTGGCGATAGCATGCCGGGCGGTTGCGACATCCGGAATGCGGGCTGCATGGAAGGTCGGCATGCCCACCTCGGCCCGGATGCGACCGGCAAAGTCCAGGTGCGGCGCGGACCGCATGCCCTGGATCGGGATCATGTCGGTCATCGCCGGGTCGGTGTGGATGCGGCCCCGGTTGATGTTGAGGTAATCGACCTGACCCGTAGCCTTGAACAGATGGCCGATCTCGATCCCCATGTCGGGGGTGATGCCGCCGTCTTCCGCCTCATCGGGTGCAAAGCGGACGCCGATCACGAAATCATCGCCCACGCGTGCGCGGACCGCGCTGATGATCTCCAGCGTCAGGCGCATCCGTGTGGCCAGGCTTTCCCCGCCGTAGGGGCCATCAAGGTGGTTGGTCAGAGGCGAGATGAACTGGTCCAGCAAATGCCCATGGGTCATGATTTCGACCCCGTCGAGGCCTGCCGCCTTCATCCGCTCGGCAGCATCGACAAAGTCGGGGATGATCCGCGCGATGTCCCAGTCTTCCATCGGTTTCGGGAAGGCGCGGTGGGCAGGTTCGCGGTCAGCCGTCGAGGAGACGACGGGCAGCCAGTCCCCTTTGTCCCAACGGGTCCGGCGGCCAAGGTGGGTCAGCTGGATCATCACAGCCGCCCCTGCCTCATGGCAGTCATCGGTCAGACGTTTCATCCACGGCACGACCTCATCCTTCCAGGCGAGGATATTGTTGAAAACCGGGGGAGAATCCTTCGACACAGCAGCCGAGCCCGCTGTCATCGTCAGCGCAACACCGGCCTTCGCCCGTTCCAGATGGTAAAGCCGGTAGCGATCTTTCGGCATCCCATCCTCGGGATAGGCGGGTTCGTGGCTTGTGGTCATGATCCGGTTGCGCAGGGTCAGATGCTTCAGCCTGTAGGGCTGGAGGAGCGGATCGTTCAGCATGGTCGCGCCTTGGCTGAGGATGAAGCGAAAGCAGATTCGTAGCGACCTATGGGCTAACACGAACTCGACATATGTGTCGAGTTTCCTTGGCAATGCTGCTTGTGCCGGAAGGCCGCAGAAGACTAGGGTTTCGGCATGAAGATCGACCGGACAGAACGTGGCTGGCGCGGGACGCCCGACCTCTGGCTCGACGCGGCCTATGCGATGCTGGTCGAGGCGGGAGTTGACGCCGTCAAAGTCATGCCGCTGGCCGAGCGGCTGGGGCTGTCGCGCACCTCATTCTACTGGCATTTCACCGATCGCGAGGCACTTCTGGCCGGGCTGGTCGATCGCTGGCGCGCGAAGAACACCGGCAACCTGATCGCTCGGTGCGAGGCTGCGGCCGCGACAGTCACCGAGGCCATGTTGAACCTGATCGACTGCTGGGTCGATCCGTCGCTTTTCGACAGCCGTCTCGAATTTGCCATGCGGACCTGGTCACTGACCGATCCCGGTGTGGAGCAGGCGATGGTCGATGCCGACACCACGCGTATCGCGGCGATCACAGCGCTTTTCACCCGCTTCGGCTATGGCGCGACCGAAGCCGACACCCGCGCCCGGACGCTTTACCTGACGCAGATGGGCTATATCGCGCTTCGGTCGAACGAGAGCTTCGAGGTGAGGATGGGCCGCATTCCAGCCTATGTGCTGACCTTTTCCGGTATCGCGCCCAGCGAATCCGAAATCGCGGCCTTCCGGGCGCGGCATGCAGTCAGGTAAGACGGGCGAGTAGCGCTTTCAGCGTCTGGGCTTCTTCCGCCGAAAGCGGCGCAAGCGTGTCGGCGGAAATCCGGAGTGCGGTGTCGGCGCGGGCGGCATAAAGATCGGCACCGGCCTCGGTCACGGTCACGGTCAGGCGTCTGCGATCGGAAGGGTCGGCGGTGGTGGCGACCAGCCCCAGTTTGGCCAGCCGGTCGACCACGCCCTTGATCGTCGCGGCATCCATCGCCGTCGCCCGGCCGAGATGGTTCTGCGACAGCGGCCCGACTTCGATCAGCCGCGCAAGCACGGCGAACTGGGTCGTCGTGACCTCGGGGATGGCGGCCGCAAAGATCGACAGATGTCGCTGCGTCACCCGGCGCAGGATGTAGCCGATCTGGTCGTCGAGGCGGTAGTCTTTCGGATCGCTCATTTATTCGCGATACGCGTTGGCAAGGGCGGGTGCAAGGCTGTTGACAGAATCCGAATGGGAGCCGCATCCTCGTTTCTACGCAAATGAATTCGGGAGTCGCCGTGCAGGACTATGCCCGACCTCAGACGCTGACCGAGGCTCTTCGGCTGATGGCCGGCGGCGACTGGCGGGTGCTTGCGGGGGGCACGGACCTTTATCCCGGTGCAGGCTCACGGCTGGATGGCCCGGTTCTGGACGTGGCGGGTCTGTCCGGGCTTTCTGGGATTGAGACGGGGCAGGGCTTGCGGATCGGTGCCGCGACGCCCTGGTCGGCGATAGCGGAGGCCGATCTGCCGGGAGGCTTGCGTGCGTTGCAGCAGGCGGCGCTGCAGGTTGGCGGGCGGCAGGTGCAAAACGCGGGGACCGTTGGCGGGAACCTCTGCAATGCTTCTCCCGCGGCGGATGGAGTGCCGCCGCTTCTTGTCGCGGGGGCCGAGGTCGAGCTGACGTCCGAGGCCGGTACGCGGCGGCTGGCGCTGGCCGATTTCATCCTGGGGTCGCGGCGGACGGCCCTGCAGCCGGGCGAGCTTCTGACGGCGGTAGTGATCCCCGGGGCGGGAACGCAGGGCCGCTCGGCCTTCGTGAAGCTTGGCGCGCGGTCGCATCTGGTGATCTCGATTGCGATGGTGGCCGCGCGGCTGGCGGTTGAGGGGGGCCGGGTGGTGGCGGCAGCGGTGGCGGTCGGTTCGTGTTCGGCGGTTGCAGTGCGGCTTCCGGCGGTCGAGGCGGCCCTGAGGGGGGCGGCGGTCGACGAAGCGGTCAGCCGGGTTCGGGCCGGGGACGTGCAGGCCGCGCTTCAGCCGATTGATGATGTGCGGGCGACAGCGGCGTATCGGCGGGAGGCGGCGGTGGAACTGGTCCGCCGTGCAGTGGCGGAGGCGCTGGCATGATCGCCTTCACCTTGAACGGCAGAAAGGTCGAGGTGGAGGCCCCGCCGACCGAACGCCTGTCCGAGACGTTGCGCGAAAGGCTTGGCCTGGTCGGCACGAAGGTCGGCTGCGATGCGGGCGATTGCGGGGCCTGCACAGTGCTTCTCGACGGGGCGGCGGTTTGCGCCTGCCTGACCCCAGCCGCGCGCGCGACGGGCCGGGAGGTGCTGACTATCGAGGGCGAAACGCCCGAGCTTTCCCGTCTGCGCGAGGCGTTTCTGGCGTACGGCGCAGCGCAGTGCGGAATCTGCACGCCGGGGATGCTGTTGACGGCCGCCGAGTATCTGACGCGGAACGCCAAGCCCAGTGCGGAGGAGGTGGAGACGGCGCTTGGCGGTGTCCTGTGCCGCTGCACCGGCTACCGCAGCATCATCGCGGCGGTCGTGGCGGCGGGGCAGGGCGTGCTGCCCGACGCTCCGCCCGGCGGTTCCGTGGGGCAGGCGGTGCCACGCGTGGACGGTGCGGCAAAGGTCGCGGGGGATAGCTTCGGGGCCGACGAATGGCCCGAGGGTGCGCTGATCGTGAAGGCCGTCCGTTCGCCCCACGCCCATGCGGCCTTCGAGATCGGTGACCTCACCGCCTTCCGCGCCCGGCCCGGCGTGGCCGCCGTCTTCACCGCCGCCGATATCCCCGGTCGCAACGCCTTCTCGGTCATCCCTCCCTTTGCCGACCAGCCCGCCATCGCCGCCTCGCCCGCCCGCTTTCGGGGGGAATGCGTGGCGCTCGTGGCGTTCGAGCCCGATGCAGAGCCCGACCTCTCCGCCTTTCCCATCAGTTGGACAAAGCTGCCAGCGCTGGCTTCGCCCGGGGAAGCTGAACACTCACCACTCATTCACCCGAACCGGCCCGGCAATCTGCTGATCGAGGGGCGGGTCATCAAGGGAGACGCCACGACAGCGCTCGCCAGCTCTGCACATGTCGTCGAAGGCACGATGACGACCGCCTTCGTGGAACACGCCTATATCGAGCCCGAGGCCGGGGCTGCCTGGATGAAGGGCGACACCCTTGTCATCCGGGCCTGCACCCAGGCGCCGGGGATGGACCGTGAGGATACGGCCGCGATCCTGGGTTTGCCGGTGGACCGCGTGCGGATCATCCCCTCGGCGGTGGGCGGGGGGTTTGGCTCCAAGCTCGACATCTCGCTGCAGCCACTGATCGGGCTGGTGACGCTGAAGACCGGGCGGCCCTGCCGGATGGTCTATTTGCGCCACGAAAGCATGACCTCGACCACCAAACGCCACCCGGCGGAAATGCGAGGGCGGATCGGCTGCGATGTGACGGGTCGGATCACGGGGATGGAGTTCGAGGGCCGCTTCAACACCGGGGCCTATTCCAGCTGGGGGCCGACGGTCGCCAACCGGGTGCCCGTTCATGTCTCAGGGCCTTATCTCACGCCGCATATCACCGCCAAAGCGCGAGCGATCCACACCCACGGGCCGGTCTCCGGCGCCTTCCGAGGCTTTGGCGTGCCGCAAGGCGCGCTCTGGCAGGAGACGCTCTACGACCGTCTGGCCGAAAAGGCCGGGATCGACCGGCTGGAGTTCCGCATCTTGAACGCGCTCCGCGATGGCGATGGCTCGGCCACCGGGCAGGTCTTGCAGGCGGTGGGGATCCACGATTGCCTGACGGCTTTGCGTCCGCATTGGGAGCGGGCGCTCGCCGAGGCAAAGGACCAACCGGGCCGTGGGGTCGGCGTCGCCTCCTGCTGGTATGGCTGCGGCAACACGGCGCTGCCAAACCCCTCGACCATTCGCATCGGCCTTTCGCGCCAGGGCGAGGTGATCCTGCACCAGGGCGCGACCGACATTGGTCAGGGCTCGAACACCGTGATCGCGCAGATCGCGGCCGAGGCTTTGGGTTTGCCGCTTGCAACCTTCCGCCTGATCGGCCCGGATACCGCGCTGACCCCGGATGCAGGCAAGACCTCGGCCAGCCGGCAGACCTTCGTGACCGGTCGTGCCGCGAAGGCGGCGGGTGAGGCGCTGCGGGCAGCCATCCTGCGGCTGGCCAACGCCGGGACAGGGGCCGCGATCTCGCTTGAGGGCGCCACGCTTGCCATCCGTGACGGGGCGACGCTGCGCCGGATCGAACTCGCCGCGCTGCAGCCTGACGCCCGCGGCTATGCGCTCTCCGCCGAGGAGACCTATGACCCGCCGACGTCGGCTCTTGATGCCGATGGGCAGGGCAAGCCCTATGCGCTTTACGGCTACGGCGCGCAGGTGGTGGAGTTGGAGGTCGACCGCGCGCTCGGGACGGTGAAGCTGATCAAGATCACCGCCGCGCATGATGTGGGCCGCGCGATCAACCCGATGCTGGCCCAGGGTCAGATCGAGGGTGGCATCGCCCAAGGCATCGGGCTGGCCCTGATGGAGGAATACCTGCCCGGCCGCACCGAAAACCTACACGACTACCTGATCCCGACCTTCGGCGATGTGCCCCCGATCGAAAGCCTTCTGATCGAGGTCCCCGACCCGGAAGGCCCTTACGGTGCCAAAGGCCTCGGTGAGCACGTCCTGATCCCGACCGCCCCCGCGATCCTGAACGCGATCCGCCATGCGACAGGGGCCGAGATCACCCGCGTTCCGGCGCTGCCGCACCGGGTGCAAGAAGCCCTGGGAGCAACGGCATGACAGGGGCCGAAAATTTTTCGCCGAAAAATTTTCTCCCCCGGGGCGGGCACCGCCATGGCTGAAGCGCCCGAAAAGATCCGCTGCGATGCCTGCCCGGTGATGTGCTACATCGCACCCGGCCAGACCGGCGCCTGCGACCGTTATGCGAACTCCAATGGCAGGATCGTGCGCACCGACCCGGTGGTGATGCTCTCGCACGCGGTCGGGGCCGGAGGCCGCATCGTGCCCTTCGCTGTGCGCGACTGGGATGGCTCACCCGTTCCCGCCGATGCTTTCGTGACCGGGATCGGCTCGGGGACGACCTACCCCGACTACAAACCTGCGCCGTTCATCGTGTCGTCTCAGGTCGACGGAGCCGATATGGTGACAGTGGTGACCGAGGCGATCTTCTCCTACTGCGGAGTCAAGGTGAAGATCGACACCGACCGCTTCCTCGGGCCGGAGGGGGCCGTGGTCCGGGTGGAGGGCGAGCCGGTCGGGCATGTGACGACCGCGGAATATGGCTCGCAGATGCTGTCGCTTGGCGGCGTGCATCACCTGACCGGTGGCAGCAAGGCCGAGGGGCGGGTCACCTGCGCGGCCATGCTGGCCCTGTGCAACGGCGAGCCGGTCGAGATGGACGTCGAGGGCGGCTCCCGCGTCGTTGTGCAGGCCGGGCAGGCGCCGGTGGTGGACGGTGTCCGAGAACGCCGGATGCGCGTCGGCTGTGGCTCGGCGACCATCGGGATGTTTGCGGTGCAGTGGAAGGGTCTGGTGGATGAGGTCGTGGTCGTGGACGATCACATCACCGGGGTCGTCAGCGAGCATCAGGCCGGGAAAGTGATCGGCTGGGAGCCGACGGGGATCAGGATCAAGGGCCACCGCTCGACGCCGGGGCGCTACTTCCGGGTCAGTGAGCCGGGGCAGGGTTGGGGCGGGACCAGGCTGACCGATCCGCTGGAGATCCTGGGCGAGTGGAACCCCAAGAAAGGGGCAAGGCCCGGCTTGCGGCTGCTGATGGTGTCGACCACGGGCGAGGAATATGCCTACTACGTGCTGGACGAGGCGCTGCGGCCCGAGCAGAAGGACCTGCCGGAGAACTTGAAGAAGACCGTCCAACTCATTGACGAGAATTGCGAAACCTCGCTTTGCACAGTGCTCTTCATGGGGGGCGCCGGCGGCAGCTTGCGGGCGGGTGTCGCGAAGAACCCGGTTCGGCTGACCCGTTCGGTCCAGGGCGGCATCACCCGGCTGACCTCGGGCGGAGCGGAAACCTATGTCTGGCCCGGCGGCGGGATCACCTTCATGGTCGATGTGACCCGCCTGCCGAAAGGTGCCTTCGGCTATGTGCCGACGCCCGCACTGGTGGCTCCGTTGGAGTTCACCCTCCCGCGCGGGGCCTATCTGGCGATGGGCGGGCATGAGGGCAGCATCCGCACGCTTGACCAGTCGATGGACGAAGGCGGCGAGTATCCGACAGAAGCGAGGGTCGAACCATGGCCCGAGCTGTGACCTGCGCTTTTGATATTGAGCAGCCGCGCATACGCGCGCGGCTGCAAGATCCTGTCTCGCCTCTGGCCGTTCCGGCCAACCGGCTCGGGACGTGCGCGCCGCGCGGGAGTATTTGGGAAAAGAGCAAGCCCATGGGGCAGGGCGCCATGGCGGCACTGCTACCGGGTGGGCGGCTGCATCTGCAGCATGGCCCGATAGACATCGTGGCCGAGGCCTTTGGCGACCCCTTTGCAGTGCGGGCGGGATATGCAAGGGCGTCGGCACGGTTTGCGACCATCCTGGAAGAACTTGCGGTCGAGCTTCCGGTGCTGCGCTCTGAAACCGGGGCACTTCAGGGGGTGATCGCGCAGCGAATGGCGGCCGCGGTGGCCCCGTTCCGCCCCACCTTCATCACGCCCATGGCCGCTGTGGCAGGCGCTGTCGCCGAGGAAGTGCTGGGCGCGCTTCAGGGGCCAGGGATCACCCGCGCATATGTCAATAACGGCGGTGACATCGCTTTTCACCTGACGCCGGGCGAAAGCCTGACCTCGGCCATCGCGGTGCCGGGTGCACTGCCGGTCCTGATGAGCTCGAGCGATGCGGCACGCGGCATTGCCACCTCCGGCTGGCGGGGGCGGAGCTGGTCGTTGGGCATCGCCGATGCGGTTACGGTGCTCGCCCGGACGGCGGCAATGGCCGACGCCGCGGCGACGATGATCGCCAACGCCGTCGATCTGCCGGGTCACCCCGCGATCACCCGCCGCCCCGCGTGCGAGATGCAGGCCGAGAGCGACCTCGGCGACCGGCTGGTGACCACGGGCGTGGGGCCCTTGTCGCGGGACGAGGTTGTGGCGGCGCTGGAGGCGGGTCTCGTGACAGCGGAGGCTTTCCTGAAGCGCGGGCTGATTGAAGCGGCGGGGCTTTTCCTTCAGGGTGAAGCCTTGGCGACCGGCGCGCTGATGCTGCCGGGGCGGGAGGGCGCAAGTGTCTGACTTCGCGGTGCGGAAGATCGTGGTCCAGGTCGAAGAGATCCTGCATGAGGGCGGGCCTTTGGTCACACCCGCGCCGGTGCGGGGCGCGATCTATGCGATCTGCCGGAACCCCTTTGCGGGCCGCTATGAGCCGGACCTGCAGCCGGCGATGGAGGCGCTGAAGCCGCTCGCGCTTGAGCTGACCGACCGCCTCGTTGCGGCCCTGGGTGGGCGTGCGGGGATCGACGCCTATGGCAAGGGGGCAATCGTGGGCGAAAGCGGCGAAAGCGAGCACGGTGCGCTCTGGCATGTGGCCGGGGGCTACGGGATGCGCGAGCGGCTGGGCGAGTGCCGTGCCATCGTTCCAAGCACGATGAAGGTGGGCGGGATGGGCGCCACGCTCGATATCCCCCTGGGTCATCTGAACGCGGCTTATGTCAGGTCCCGCTTCGACGTGATCACCGTGGCCTCTGCCGACGGGCCGCGGTCAGGCGAGCTGCTCTTCGCCCTGGCCATGGCGCGCGGGGGCCGGGTGCACAGCCGTATGGGCGGGCTCGAGGTGGACCAGGTGAAAGGGGAGGACGGCTTGCGGTGACAAGGGCCACAAAATCCTTTGAAGGATTTTGCCAAGAATTTTCGAAAATTCTTGGGGGCGCAACTGTCACTGTCGCGCTCTTACCTGGCCTTGCCTTCGCCTGCGCCCTGCCGCCCTCTGTGATCCTGACGCTGCCCACAGGTCATTACATCACCGCCGCCGCGCTGACTGTGGCCCTGACCGCAATCCTCGGCGCCGCGGCACACCGCCTGCCGGTCATGGAGCCGCGTCTGGTGCTGGAACGGCGGATCTTCCTGCCGGTCGCGCTGACCTCATATCTCTCTTTCGTCGCCTTCCTGGGGCTCGTCTTTGTCGGTTTCTTCGGCGACCGCGATCCGATGCACAACCTGATGACGCTCGTCTTCTGGACCGGCGTCTGGATCGCAGTGCCGCTCGGCTCGATGCTGATGGGGAACCTCTGGCGACCGATCAATCCCTGGACCGGACCGGTGCGGATCGCCCGGACGCTTCTGGGACGGACAGGAAGCATCGGTCTTGGCCGTTTTGGCCACTGGCCAGCTGTTGTGGGATACGCGGGCTTTGTCTGGTTCCAGATGGTTTCGCTTTACCCCGACGACCCAGCGGTGCTGGCCAAAGTGGCGCTGGCCTATTGGGCTTTGGTCTTCGTCCTGGCCGTCCTGGAAGGCGAGGACTGGCTGGAGCAAGGCGAGTTCCTGACCGTCCTCTTCGGCCTGATCGCCAAGGTCGCGCCCTTCTGGCTGGAGATCACGGGCAACCGCGCCCGCCTCATGCGTGGCTGGCCGGGGACGCAGGTGCTGGCCATGCGGCCCCTTACCCCCTCCGCAGTGGTCTTCGTCAGCCTCGCCCTCGCCGCCCTGACGTTCGACGGGCTGGCCGAAACGTTCTGGTGGCAAGCGCTGATCGGGGAAAACCCGCTGGAGCCCACGGGCCGCAGCGCCGTGGTGGTCGAAAACACCGTCGGCCTTTTTGCCGTCTGGGTCACCACACTTGGCCTCACCCTCGGGGCAATACTTCTCGGCCGTCGTATCGGTGGGGGCTTTGCCACTGGACCGGTGATGCTCTCGTTCCTCGCCATCGCCGCCGGGTACCATGCGGCGCATTACCTGGTCATGCTCCTGACCGCAGGGCAATACACGCTGGCTGCCTTGAACGACCCGCTCTTCACTGGCGACAGCTGGCTCGGCCTGCCACCGTTCTTCGTGTCCTATGGCTTCCTCACCGACCCCTATGTCATGCCGATCATCTACGGCGCGCAGTTCGTGGCGATCCTTGCAGCACATCTTCTGGCCGTTGTTCTGGGGCTGAAACTCGCTGGGCAGGGCGTGCGGCCGCTGGCACATCTTCCGATGACGGTTCTGATGGTCGCCTACACGATCCTTGGTCTCTGGCTTTTGTCCACCGCCAGAACCGGATGAAAGACTGGACAATTTCCGGGCATCTGCCCCTCATTACAACCAAAGGCCCAACGAGAGGCCGCAACAGTGGAGAGATAGACATGACGACGAATGAACTTCTGACACCCACCCGTCGCGGCCTTCTGATGGCCGGAGGCGCGGGGCTTCTGACGGCGGCGCTGCCGGGGTACGTCGGCGCGCAAGCGGCACCGATCAAGATCGGCTTCCAGCTGCACCGGACCGGCATCGGTGCCTCCTATGGCCGCTGGTATGAGCGCACCGCCCAGGCCGCGCTCAAGCTGATCAACGATGGCGGCGGGATCGGTGGCCGCCCGGTCGAGATTCTTTTCGAGGATGACGCGACAGACCCCAAGCGCGGCTCGGAAGTGGTCGACAAGCTGACCCAGTCGGATGGCTGCGACGTGGTGATGGGCACGCTCTTCAGCCATGTCGTCATCGGCTCCGCCCCCCGCGCGGGAGAGCTGAAAGTGCCCTACCTCGTCTGCTCGGAAGGCTACCACGTCGCCTCCGGCATGCTGAACCGCTGGACACTGCAGCCCGGCATCACCGACGTCCGCAGCCAGATTTCGGCGATGGCCCCCTGGGTCGGCGCGAACCTCGGCAAGAAGGTCACCATGATCTTCCCCGACTTCGCCTTCGGCCACGACCACCGCGACTTCTTCACTGCCGCGATGGCCGCCCAAGGCGGCGAGGTCATCGCCCAGATCGCCATCCCGCCGACCGAAACCAGCTTCACCCGCTACTTCCCGCAGATTCCGACCGAAACCGAGGTTCTCTACCACGTCATGGTCGGCCCGGCCGTCCTGACCTTCGTCAAGGAACTGGGCGAGTTCTACGGCTCGGGCGCAAAGCCGCAGATCTTCGGCTTCATCGACTCGCTGGAAGCCGTCGACACCGCCACTCCGGGTCTCGAATTCCTCGAAGGCACGCATTTCTGGGAGGCGCACAACCGGGTGAAACCGGCGGATGCGGGCGAACATGAGGCTGCCTACCGTGCAGCCGTGGGTGTCGACGACAACGGCGCGAGCGTCAGCGACGCGGCGGATGTCTCGACCTACTCCCACATGTTCTCCACCTGGGAGACGCTTTTCGCGATCAAGGCAGGGATGGAGGCTTCGGGCTACACAGGCCCCGCCGACCGCCAGAAGTTCGTGGAAGCGATGGAGGCGATGACCGATCTTCCCTACGGCATCGAACACCCGCAGGGGGCAAAGATGTTCAACGGCAAGACCCACCAGGTCTTCGGCACCCAGAACATCAGCCAGGTCCAGGGCGGCAAGCTGATCCGCGTCCACCAGACCTCGATGGCCGACGGCGCCTATGAGGACGCAGTCGACTACACGACGATGGCGTTCTGACCCGTAGGGTGCGTGCTCGCACGCACCGCTCCCACCAACGTGCGGTGCGTGAAATCACGCACCCTACACCTTTCCCGAGCGGACCGACCAACCCATGGCCTTCGGACCCTTCCTCCTCCTCGCCCTGATGGAGGGCCTTGTGACCTCCGCCGTCCTCGCGCTCGCGGCGGCGGGGTTAAGCCTGGTCTTCGGCGTGATGCGGGTTGTCAACGTCGCGCATGGCGAGTTCTTCATGCTGGGCGCCGTTCTTGCATGGGCCGTCGCCGCGTTCATCCCTGGCCCGGCAGCCCTGGCCTTCGTCGCGGCACTGGTCATCGCCCCGCTTCTCGTCGGCGCGCTCGCAGCCGCAGCCGATGGCCTGATCCTGAAGCGGCTGAACTACGACCCCGAGGCGACCATCGTCGCCACCATCGGCCTTCTCTA
>NZ_JBOFBI010000009.1:0-15206 GCF_051645465.1 Tabrizicola sp.
GTCAGTCCACGAAACCTGCCAGGCGGGGCAGGGTCAGCGAAATCGCGGGGATGTAGGTGATTATGAGGATCACCAGGATTTCGACCGCGAGGAAGGGCAGCACGGCGCGGGCAATCGTCTCGACCCGCAGGTTGGAGACCGCCGAGGTGGCGAAGAGCACAAGGCCCATGGGCGGCGTCAGCAGGCCGACGGTCAGGTTCACGACCATGACGATGGCGAAGTGTACTGGATCCACGCCCATCTGGACGAAGATGGGGGCAAGGATCGGACCAAGGATGATGATCGCGGGTCCGGCGTCAAGGAACATGCCGACGATGAACAGAAGCAGGTTCACGAGCAGAAGCAGGAGAAGCGGGTTCTCGGTGATGCCGAGCAGGGCCGAGGCGAGGAGTTCCGGCGTATGGGCAAGGGCGGCCACGGTCTTGAAGGCCATGGCTGCGCCGACGAGGAGCAGGACCACCGCGCTGGTGATGCCCGCCCGCGTCAGCACGCCGGGCACGTCACGCCAGCCAAGGGTGCGCAGGACGAAGATGGAGATGACGAAGCTGTAGCCTGCGGCAACGGCAGCGGCCTCGGTCGGGGTGAAGACGCCCGAGAGGATACCGCCCATCAGAAGGACTGGGGTCAGGAGTGGCCAGAAGGCCGCCGCACCCGCCTGGCCCGCGGCGGTCCAGCTGGCGCGCGGCTCCGCCTGGGGCAGGTTGTAGCGGTTGGCCATCAGCTTGATGGTGATCATCAGCGCAATGCCGATCAGGATGCCTGGCACAACCCCGGCAAGGAACAGCGCGGCGACGCTTTCGCCCATGACATAGGCGTAGATGATCATGATGCCCGAGGGCGGGATGATCGGCCCGATGATCGCGCTGGCAGCGGTGATCGCGGCGGCGAAGGGCTTCGGGTAGCCCTTCTTCTCCATCTGCGGGATTATGATCGACCCGAGCGCCGAGACATCGGCCACCGCCGACCCCGAGATGCCCGCGAAGAGCATCGAGTCGACGACGTTGACCTGCGCAAGCCCCCCGCGGAAGTGGCCGACCATGGCCTGCGCAAAGCCGACGATCCGCGCCGAGATGCCGCCGCGGTTCATCAGCTCGCCAGCCAGCATGAAGAATGGGATGGCCATGAGGGGGAACGAGTTCATCCCCTCGTAGACGTTGCGGTAGAGAAGCACGATGTCGCGTTCCTGACCGTTCAGCCAGAGAAGGATCGCCGGGGCGGCCAGCAGCCCGAAGACAACCGGCAGGCCGAGCATGAGGAATACGAGGAAGACGGGCACGAAGAAGCTGAGCATCTACTCGGCACCCCCGGCCAGCTGGACGGTTTCGGGAATGTCGCGCAGGTCGTCACGCCGACCCATCAGGATGGCGAGGTTGCGGAGGAGAAGCTCGACGGCGACGAGAAGAAGAAGCGCCACGCCCACCAGCAGCGAGGCCATCATCGCCGATTTCGGCACCTTGACCCAGACGGAGAGGTCGAAGGACGCAGGCACCCGCAGGCTGTCGGTCTCGAACCGGCCGCCGATGCCCGTCACCTCGGACCAACCGATGTTTAGCGCGACCCAAAGGACGCTGATCATGAGGCCGAGGAGAAGGACCGAAAGGACCGTCGCTACCGCTCGGGGCAGGAGGCGGACAACCATGTCGATGGCGACGAACCCGCCGCGGCGGAAGGCTGTGGGGGCCATGAGGCCGGTCGACCAGAGCATCAGGAAGCGCGAGGCTTCTTCGGGCCAGGCAAGGGCACTGCCGAGGACATAGCGGAAGAACACCTGCGCAAGGATGACGATGACCATCAGCCCCATGCAGGCAGCGCCAACCCACCGGCCCGCCACAAGCAGCGACCCGTTCATGAATCCCAGACCGTTGCAGATCGCCACAACCAGGCGCATCCGGTGCATTCTCCTCCCCGTTTCACAGTCGATCCCACCTGTCTCTCCCTCAGGCGGCCGCAAATCCTCCGTAAGTTCCTTTGCCAAAGACCAGCGCTGCGCCCGTGGCAAAACGGCCAAGCGCATCGCGGAACGCGCGTCTGTACGCGGCATCCGGCACGAAATGCGTCGCGGGCCTGGAGCCATCGGTCATCACGGCACCTCGTGCTTCTGGGCAAGCGTGTAGAGCTCGAACCAGGTCTGGCGGTCCATCGGCACCCGCAGGGCGTCGGAAATGGCGGCGATGCGGGAGAGGGTGTTGGTGCCGAGCACCGGGATGATCCGCGCCGGGTGGTGCAGAAGCCAGGCTATGGCAACGGCAGTCCAGTCGGTGCCAGCGGCGGCGGCAAGTTCGTCCATCCGGGCGATCAGGGCGGCGTCGCTTTCGGCGCGCAGGTGGCCGCCTGCCAGCGGGCTCCAGGCCATAGGGGGCCGGCCGCGTTCCTGAAGGAAGGCGAGGTCGCCGTTCACGAAGGGGTCGCGGCAGGCGAGCGAAAGTTCGATCTGGTTGGTGATCAGCGGCTGGGACATCGCCGATTGCAGAAGGGTGAAGTCCCACGGGCGGAAGTTCGAGACACCGACCGCCCGCACTTTGCCGCTGGCCACCAGCGTATCCAGTGCGCGGCCCGTCTCGTGATGGTCCATCAGCGGGTCGGGGCGGTGGATCAGAAGCAGGTCTATCCGGTCGGTGGCCATCTCGCGCAAGGAAGCCTCGACCGAGGCAGTGATATGGGCGGCGGAAGTGTCGTAGTACTTGACCCGAGCGGCGGAATGACGGCCCGCCGGGGCCACGATGTCGCATTTGGTGACGATCTCGATCCGGTCGCGCAGGGACGGCGCTGCCTTCAGGGCCGCCCCCAGCAGGCCTTCGGCCGTGTAGCCGCCATAGATATCGGCCTGGTCCATCGTGGTGATGCCCTGGGCAAGGCAGGCTTCGATCTTCGTCTGCACGTGGGCGGGCGAGGTGTCGGGGTCGTCCCCCAGCCGCCACATCCCGTAAACAAGGCGGGACATCTGGATCGGGCCGAGGGTGATGCGCTCCATGGTCATCAGCGGCGCTCTCCAATTCCAAGCGGGGTGGCGGGCGTCGCGGTTGGCACCCGGCCATAAGCGTGGGGCAGCGAGCAGGTCTTCAGCTGCGGCATAACCTTCGTTCCGAAGTGATCGCACTCGTCGAGGTGCGGGTAGCCCGAGAAGATGAAGGCCCGGATGCCCATCTTACGGTATTCCTCGATCTCGGACATCACCTGATCGACCGAGCCGACAAGCGCCGCCCCACAGCCCGAACGGGCGCGGCCGATCCCGGTCCACATGTGCGGCTCGATATAGCCGAACTGGTCGGCCAGCTCGCGCGCGCGGGCCTGATGTGCGACGCCAAGGCTGATCGAGTCATGCGCGCGGTTGCGGATCAGCTGTCCGTATTCGTCGTCCAGCTTCGAGACGATGAATTCCGCGTAGTCGCGCGCCTCGGCTTCGGTATCGCGGACGATCATGTGGACGCGAAGGCCATAGTCCAGCGTCCGGCCATGTGCTTCGGCGCGGGCATGAACGTCGTGCATCCGCTGGGCCAGCATTTCCTTCGGTTCAGGCCACATCAGATAGACGTCACACTGCGCCCCGCAAAGCTCCAGCGCGTCGGGGGAATAGCCGCCGAAGTAAAGCAGCGGCCCGCCGTTCTGCTGGTAAGGCCGGGCGGGGTCGGCAGTCAGCTTGCTGATCTGGTAGACATCGCCCGAGTATTCGATGTGATCCTGCGTCCAGGCCTGCCGCAGAATTTCCACGACCTCATGGCTGCGTTTGTAGCGATAGGCGCTGTCGGCGACCTCTCCTGGAAAGTCGGAGGAGATGACATTCAGCGTCAGCCGCCCCTTCAGCATGTGGTCGAGCGTGGCGACCGTGCGGGCCAGCATGACGGGCTGCATCTCGCCGCAACGGATCGCGGCGAGGAAGTTGATCGCGCTGGTGATCGGGGCGCAGCCGGCCACGAAGGACAGCGTGTCCTGTCCCACCTGGTAGGACGATGGGCAGAGGATGTTGCGAAAGCCGTGCGCCTCGGCCCGAGCCACGATGTCCGAGCAATGCTCCCAGCTGGACCGCAAATCGCCGTCAGGCACGCCGAGGAACTGGTAGTCGTCCGAGCAGAGGGCGGCGAACCAGCTGACCTCGCAGGCATCCAGATCGGGCGAGGTGATCGGGACGACGGACATGATTCCCTGCCATGTGGATGCCGATTTCCTCTTGCGTAGCACTGGCCATGATATAGATCAATACTGTATCAATTTCCCAGGACCCCGCCATGTCCGCCACGGGCTCACTGCCGCTCTACCAGCAGATCGCCGAACTGCTGATCCGCGATGTCGCCGCCGGGCGGCTGATCGACGGTGAGAAGCTGCCCCCCGAACGCGATATGGCGGCGGGCCTTGGGATTGCCGTCGGCACGCTGCGGCAGGCGCTGAAATCGCTGACCGAGAAGGGGCTCTTGGACCGGGTGCAGGGGTCGGGCAACTACATCCGGGCCAAGTCCGATGCGACATCGGTCTATGCGCTCTTCCGGTTGGAGCGGGTCGAAGGCGGCGGCCTGCCGACCGCGCGTGTCCTGACGGTGGACCGCTGCCTCAAGGACCCGCAGTTGCCACCCTTCGGCAGCCATCCCGAAGGCCACCGCATCCGGCGCTTGCGGTTCCTGTCGGGGCAAGTCGCGGCGGTCGAGGAAATCTGGCTGGACGCGGCGCATGTTGACCGGCTTGGGCCGTCCGACCTTCTGGAGTCGCTCTACCTTTTCTATCGCCAGCGCCTTGGCCTCTGGATCGCACGCGCCGAGGACCGGATTGGTCAGGGGCCATTGCCCGACTGGGCTCCGCCGGAGTTTCCCCATGCCCCCGGCACGCCCCTGCCGCTGATCACCCGTGTGAGCTGGGCGGGCGACGGGCAGTCGGTCGAGGCTTCGTTCACCTGGTATGACCCTGAAACCGTGCGCTATGTCGCGCGACTGAAATAGGAAGCGAGCATGATCGGATACGGCATCATCGGCTGTGGCATGATGGGGCAAGAGCATCTGCGCAACATCGCTTTGTTGCCCGATGCGCGCGTCGAGGCGATCTTCGAGCCCGATCCAGCAATGCGCGCGGCGGCGGCGGCATTGGCGCAGGGCGCGCGGATGGTTGGCTCAATCGCCGATCTTCTGGCTGTGCCCGAGGTCACGGCCCTCCTCATCGCCAGCCCGAACTTCCTGCACCTGCAGCAGCTGGAGGAGATCGCGGCCATCCGCCCGCTTCCGGTCCTGTGCGAAAAGCCGCTCTTCACCGATCCCGCCGATGCCCCCCGCCTGATGGCGCTTCGCAATGCCTATCCCGCGCCGATCTGGGTGGCGATGGAGTACCGCTATATGCCGCCCGTCGCGCATCTGCTGCGCGAGGCGCATCAGGCGACCGGCGGCGCGCGGATGCTGACAATCCGCGAACATCGCTATCCGTTCCTAAGTAAGGTCGGCGACTGGAACCGGTTCAACCGCAACTCCGGCGGGACGCTGGTGGAGAAGTGCTGCCATTTCTTCGACCTGATGCGCCTCGTGGCAGGCTGCAATCCGGTGCGCGTGATGGCCTCGGGCGGGCAGGCGGTGAACCATCTGGATGAGGTCTATGGTGGCCAGCGGTCGGACATCTGGGACCACGCCTATGTCATCGTCGATTTCGAAAGTGGGATGCGGGCGATGCTGGAGCTTTGCATGTTCGCCGAAGGCAGCCGGTATCAGGAGGAGATCTCGGCGGTCGGGCCGGCCGGCAAGATCGAATGCCTGGTGCCGGGGCCGGGCCGGTTCTGGCCGGAACACCTTGGCCCGGCTCCTGTGCCGAAGGTGATCGTCAGCCCGCGCAACCCGGCCGGTCCGATCGAGCTAGAGGTGCCGGTCGATCCGGCGCTGCTGGCTGCGGGCGACCACAATGGATCGACCTTCTACCAGCATCAGGGCTTTGCCCGCGCCGCCTTGGGCCAACAGGTGCCCGAGGTCAGCCTGACCGATGGCTGGTGGGCGGTGGCGATGGGCATGGCCGCCCAGCAAAGCGCTGCCTCGGGTGAGGCGGTGCTCCTGTCCCGCACGGGCTACGCGCCGGCCTAGGATATCTCCAGCACCGGGCGACCCAGCGCCTGCAGGATCGGCTCTATCCCAAGCCCCGGAGCATCGGACGCCCGCATTGTGCCGTTGACCCGCTTCGGCGCACCAGTGGCGATGTCTTTCGTGCCGTAGGAGTTGAAGTCGGTGGCCGAGAAGCAGAACTCCTTGGGCGTCGATTGGGCCAGATGGGCGATCGTTGCGGTCACGATGTCGCCGCCCCAGGTGTCCTCGATGGTCATCGGAATCCCTGCGCTGATACACAAATCCCGCATCTGACGCGCTTTCGTCAGCCCCCCGACCTTCGAGATCTTCAGATTGATCACATCCATCGCCCCATCAGCAATGCCGCGCATCAGGTCACGGACGTCGCCGATCACTTCGTCCAGCACGAAGGGCAGAGCAGTGCGGCGGCGGGTCACGAGGCACTCCTCATAGGTCGGCGAGGGCTGCTCGATGTAGACATCGACGTCCCGCACGGCGTTCACGACGCGGGCCGCTTCGTGCATGGTCCAGCCGGTGTTGGCGTCGGCCACCAGGATATCACCGGGCTGCAGGATCGCCCGGGCCGCACGAATGCGGGCGATGTCGCTGTCGGCGTCGGCCCCGACCTTGAGCTGGAACTTGGTGTACCCCTCGGCCCGGTAACCGGCCACGTTCGCCGCCATCGCCTCAGGCCCGACCTGCGAGATGGCTCGGTAAAGCTTGATGTCGTCCTGCGCCTTGCCGCCAAGCAACTGGTAGCAGGGCAGGCCCGACGCCTTGCCCAGAATGTCCCAGCAGCCCACGTCGATGGCGGCCTTGACATAGGGGTGCCCGCGCAGCACAGCATCCATATGCCGGTTCAGCACCCAGAGATCGCGCGGGTCCATCCCGATGACTTTGGGCGCAATCTCGGCCAGGCCCGAGCGGACGCCGAGGGCATAGGCGGGCAAGTAGGCCGAGCCGAGCGGGCAGCACTCGCCCCAGCCGGTGATCCCCGCATCGGTCTCCACCGCTACGACTGTCGCATCGAAGACTTCGACGTAATTCCCGTTCGACCAGCTGTAGCGGCCTTCTTTCAGCGGCAGGTCGACCTGATAGGCCCGGATAGCGGTGATCTTCATGTCAGCCGCCCGAAATCTGCCGGGCCTTCTGGACCAGCACTTCGGCCTGCCGGATCGAGGCGTAGTCGATCAGCCGCCCATCCAGCGACACCGCACCCTTGCCCTCGGCCGCAGCCTTTTCCATTGCGTCGAGGATGCGTGTGGCCCTGTTCACCTCGGCCTCGCTCGGGCTCATCACCTCATTCGCGAGCGCGATCTGGCTGGGATGGATGGCCCATTTCCCCTCACACCCCAGCACCGCGGCGCGGCGGGCTGCGGCGCGGTAGCCGTCGGGGTCCGAGAAGTCGCCGAACGGTCCGTCAACCGGCCGCAAGCCATTGGCGCGGGCTGCGACGACCATCCGGGCGAGCGCATAGTGCCACATGTCGCCCCAGTGCACGGCGCGGCTGCCGTCTTCCAGCGTGTCGGTCAGCACCGAATAGTCCGGGTTCACGCCGCCGATGATGGTAGTCCGCGCGCGGGTCGAGGCGGCATAGTCGGCCACCCCGAAATGCAGGCTTTCGTTGCGCTTCGAGGCGCCCGCGATTTCGGTCACATTCTGCATGCCAAGCGCGGTTTCGATGATGTGCTCGAACCCGATCCGCTTCTTGTAGCCTTTGGCATCCTCGATCTGGGTCACCAGCATGTCGACCGCATAGACATCAGCAGCGGTGCCGACCTTGGGGATCATGATCAGGTCCAGCCGCTCTCCGGCCTGTTCGACCACATCCACTACGTCGCGGTACATGTAGTGCGTGTCGAGCCCGTTGATTCGGACCGACATCGTCTTCTTGCCCCAGTCGATCTCGTTCAGGGCCTTGATGATGTTCTTGCGGGCCTGCGGCTTGTCGTCCGGGGCGACGGCGTCCTCAAGGTCAAGGAAGATCACGTCTGCGTCGGATTGCGCCGCTTTTTCAAACATCTGCGGCGCGCTGCCGGGAACGGCAAGCTCACTCCGGTTCAGGCGCGCGGGCGCCTGCTGGATCACGTGGAAAGACATTCATTGCTCCTGATGGATCGAGGAGCTGCACCCGCCCTAGGCATCGGCCAGACGGGTCCGCTTCGTCAAGAGGCAAATCACCAGCGGTCAGAACTCACCCCGGGATGCGCGGTTGGCGTAGTAGAACGCAATCGCCTGCGCGCGGTTCTTCACTGACAGCTTGTCGAACAGGTTCGACAGATGGAACTTCACCGTGTTCGTGCTGATCTCAAGGTCGCGCGCAAGCTCGCGGTTGGTCAGGCCTTGTGAGAGCGCCTCGAGCAGGGTCCGTTCCCGTGGGGAAAGCTGCTCGATCGGGTCCTGCTTCAGGCTGCGGATGTCGAGGAAGGGAAAGACCATCTGGCCGTTCGCCACGGCCGCGCAGGTATCCAGCAGCCGGTTCACCGACTCGGACCGCGCGACGAACCCCGCCGCCCCTGCAGCCATCGCTTTGCGGGGAATCTCGCCCGCCTCTTCCGCGTAGACGATAAGCCGGGGCGCGTTCGGTTGGGCACGAAGGACGTCAATCAGCCTAGCACCGCCAAGCGCGGGGATGTTCCAGTCGATCACGCCGACCTGCACGGGCATCCGCATCACCATGCCGAGGAACCCCTCCGCCGTGGCAGCGGTCGCAACCAGCGAGAATCTGGGATCTTTCTCGAAGATCTCGGACATCGCGGTCAGCATCAGCGGATTGCCGTCCGCCAGCATGAGTGTGATTTGCGATGACTTCGGTCGGCTATCCCAGTCTGTCATGCGGCCCAGACCCTACCCATATGGGTGGTACGATTTGGTATACGACGGCATATCAACCCATTCGGGTGGGCAAGATACCACCCAAATAGCTGCCCAAAGGCAGGATATAGGAATGTTGCGGGATCTGTCGAGAGCCGCTTTTTTGGGCGACAGGACAACCGTCCAAGGCAGAACCCGCGACCGCTTCTCCGCTGCACCCGGATTGGTCGCTGGTCTGCTAAGGCGGCTCTCCCAAGGGTTCGCGGCGACGCGGACGCAAGTTCCGTATCAGGCCGGGGGTTTATCGATGAGTATCACCGAAATCTTTCCGCAACTCTCCATCCCCGAGACTTTGGCCGCAGGACCAGGCCCCGGCAACACCGACGCGCGGGTTCTGGCGAGCTTTGCCAACGCAGGCCTCGCCGACCATATGCAGGCGGACGTTCTGCGTGGAATGGTCGAGGCCAAGCACATGCTGCGCAAGGTCTGGGGTACGCGGAACGTCCACACGTTCGGCGTGGCTGGTACGGGGTGGAGCGGGCTCGACTGCCTGTTCAGCGCAATCCTTCCGGGCGATACGGTGGTGGCCTTCGCCAACGGCACCTTCAGCGGCATCGATGCGCTGACCGTCCGGATGAAGGCGGCGACACGTGCCGATCTGGCGGCGAACCCGATGGACCCGAAGCCCGCCAACGTGACAGTGGTGACCGTGCCGCATGGCCAGTCGGTGACTGCGGACGTGATCGATGCGGCGCTGGCCCAGAAGAAGCCGACCTGGGCGGTGATGGCGCACTGGGAAACCGGCTCGGGCCGGATCAACGACCTCCGCGCGTTTTCCGACGCCTGCGAACGGCATGGCGTCATGGGTCTGGTCAATGCCGTCTCGTCTCTCGGCATCGCCGACTTCGACATCGATGATTTCCCAGGGGTCGCGGGCTGGGCGTCCTGCCCGCAGAAGGGCGTCCTTTGCCTGCCCCTGACCTACGCGCCGGTCAGCTTTACTGACCGCCACATTGCCCATCTGCAGGCGAACGGCTGCCAAAGCTACGTGCATCACCCGATCCTGGAGGCCCGTCACTGGGGTATCATTGATGGCAGGGACACGGCGGCAGGAACCTATCACCGCACCCACTCCGGCTATGCGGTAGCGGCGTTCCATGAGGCGCTGCGGATCAACCTGCAGCACGGCAAGGCGCAGAAGGCCCGCGATTACATCTGGCACGAGGCGGCGCTCCGCAAAGCGGTGACGACGCTTGGCTGCACTGTCACGTCGAACATGTACAGCCTTGTGGTCCTGAACCTGCCGCCGGCCCTCGCGGGTCGTGAGAAGGAGCTGGTCCAGATGTGCCGGGCCAAGGGCTTCGGCATCTGGCCCACGCTGTCCGAGCCGGTTCAGGTGCGGATCGGCATCCTGAACCAGCTGTCCGAGGCGGCCATCACCGATATCGTCGAACGCTTTGCCGCGGCCATGGCGGAGTTCGGGGCGGCTGTCGACATCCAGGCTGCCCGTGCCGCTTTGCGCGACCACTATCAGATGAGCATCGCGGCCGAGTGAGCCTGATCAAGGGAGGGAAGAATGGACATCCACGAATATCAGGCGAAGGAAATCCTGGCCCGCTTCGGCGTCGCAGTGCCAGATGGCGCGCTGGCCTACAGCCCCGAGCAGGCGGCCTATCGGGCGCGTGAGCTTGGAGGCGACCGCTGGATCGTCAAGGCGCAGGTCCACACCGGTGGCCGGGGCAAGGCGGGCGGAGTAAAGCTCTGCAAGTCCGAGCACGAAATCCATGATGCGACAAACGACATGTTCGGCCAGAAGCTGGTGACGCACCAAACGGGGCCTGAGGGCAAAGGCATCTATCGCGTCTACGTGGAAGCTGCCGTGGACTTCACCCGCGAGATCTATCTGGGCCTCGTGCTCGACAGAAGTTCGCAGCGCGTGATGATCGTCGCCTCGTCCGAAGGCGGGATGGAGATCGAGGACATCTCGGCCAGTCGGCCCGAGTCGCTTGTACGGTCAACGGTTGAACCGGCGGTCGGTTTGCAGGAATTCCAGGCGCGCGAGATCTCCTATGCGCTTGGCGTGCCCGCCGCCCTGACCCAGCAGATGGTGCGCACGTTGCAGGGCTGCTACCGCGCCTTCCGCGAGCTCGACGCGACCATGGTCGAGATCAACCCCTTGGTCATCACCGCCGACAACCGCGTCCTGGCGCTGGATGCCAAGATGACTTTCGACAGCAACGCGCTCTTCCGCCACCCCCAGATCGCCGAGCTGCGCGACAAAAGCCAGGAAGACCCCCGCGAAGCCCGCGCGGCCGACCGGGGGCTGGCCTACATCGGCCTGTCCGGCAACATCGGTTGCATCGTGAATGGCGCCGGCCTCGCCATGGCCACGATGGACACGATCAAGCTGGCCGGGGGTGAGCCCGCCAACTTCCTCGACATCGGCGGCGGGGCGACGCCTGAGAGGGTTGCCAAGGCCTTCAAGCTCGTCATGTCGGACACGAACGTCCAGGCGATCCTGGTCAACATCTTCGCAGGCATCAACCGCTGCGACTGGGTTGCCGAAGGCGTCGTGCAGGCGCTGACTGCGAACCCGGTGGACGTGCCAGTGATCGTCCGTCTCTCAGGCACCAACGTCGAGGAAGGGCAGAAGATCCTGGCCAAGTCAGGCCTGCCGATCATCCGCGCCAACACCCTTATGGAGGCGGCCGAACGCGCCGTGACCGCCTGGAAGAACGACCGCAAGCAAAGCACACTGATGAGGGCTGTCTGATGAGCATTCTTCTCGACCGTTCCAGCCGCGTCGTCGTGCAGGGCATCACCGGCCGCATGGCGCAGTTTCACACCAAGGAAATGCTCGACTACGGAACCAATGTCGTGGCCGGCGTCGTGCCGGGCAAAGGCGGCGAAACCGTCTTCGGCGTGCCGGTCTTCGACACGATGAAGCAGGCCGTTGCGGCCACCAGCGTCGACTCCAGCCTGGTTTTCGTGCCACCCCCCTTCGCCGCCGACAGCATCATGGAGGCGGCGGATGCTGGTATCCGCTACTGCGTCTGCATCACCGACGGCATCCCGGCGCAGGACATGATCCGGGTAAAGCGCTACATGCTCCGCTACCCGCGTGAGCGGCGGATGGTCCTGACCGGCCCGAACTGCGCGGGCACGATCAGCCCCGGCAAGGCGCTTCTGGGCATCATGCCTGGACACATCTACCTGCCCGGGAACGTCGGCATTGTCAGCCGTTCGGGCACGCTCGGCTATGAGGCGGCGCAGCAGCTGAAGGACCACGGCATCGGGATATCGACGTCCGTCGGGATCGGCGGCGACCCGATCAACGGATCGAGCTTCCGCGACATTCTGGAACGCTTCGAGGCGGACCCCGACACCCACATCGTCTGCATGATCGGCGAGATCGGCGGCCCGCAAGAGGCCGAAGCCGCAGCCTACATCCAGGAGCATATGACGAAGCCGGTCATCGCCTACATTGCGGGCCTGACGGCACCAAAGGGCCGCACGATGGGCCACGCGGGGGCGATCATCTCGGCCTTCGGGGAAAGCGCGTCCGAGAAGGTAGAGATCCTGACGGCAGCAGGCGTGACTGTGGCCGAGAACCCCTCGGTCATCGGCGACACAGTGGCGCGCGTCATGGGCAAGCGGGCCGCCTGAAACAGCCAGGTGAGATGCCGTTGAAAGGGTGAGGGCGCGATCCTTCGCGCCCCCAAGCCTCGCTCAGATGATGGTCTTGATCTCGTCGCGCGGAGCCCACTCGCGGACCACTGTCGGAATGCCGAAAAGCGACGAGAAGAGGAACCCGCCCCGGATGGCAGACGTCCCTTCCTTGGGTGACGACACCAGCTTCATCGGCCAGAACTTGGTGGACATATAGGCCCCCCCGCTGATCGCCGAGGTGCGCGGCTTCGCGGGCAGGATCGGGTTGCTGCCGAGTATATGGCCATGTCCCATCGAACGGTGCGGGTTCGACATGAAGAAGACGGTGCCCTGCATCACCTTTCCGCTCGTCTCGATCGGGGGCTGCTCACGGATGTATTCGTTCTCGTTCGCGACACCTGCATCCAGCGACTTGTGCTTCTGCAAGGTCCGGATCGCATCGCGGGCAGCGCCGAACGGGTTGAAGGGGGCCTGGACCACCAGAAGCGCCGCGCCCTTGGCGACATGCGGGCTATAGGCACGGGCCGAGGCCGCGTTGACCCGCGAGGCCGTCATCCGATCGGCAACCGACCCATCGCCGTCCTTGGTGATGATGCTGATATAGTCGTCGCTGTGGCCCCTGCCTATCAGGTCGTTCGCGGCGGCCCGTGCGGCGGCGGTATCGGCGTATAGCCGTGTGATGATCGTCGTCATGTCTCACCTTTCCGAGTATCAGTTACGATCGTCCAATGCTGACGCTGCGAAGTGGCCCGGCGGATCAGCGCCCTGCCGCCACCCCCAACATCGAGTTAGCCTCCGCATCCGTGCCGTCCACTCCTGCCCGCAGAAGATGAAGCGACAGGGCCAGCGCAAGGACCAGAAGTGCGATCTCAAGGCTGAAGACCGGGATGTAGGGTAGCGCCGAGCCCGTTCCGGCCCCCGTCTCCACGACAATCGCGTCGCGGATCACCCCCCCGACCGCGATGGCGAGGCCCGCCGCCGTCGTCTGCACGGCACCCCAGGCGCCAAGCGCCAGCCCGATCTGGTCACGCGGAGCCGCGCGCATTGTCGCGGTCAGGGTGCCGTGGCTGAAGAGCCCCGCGCCGAACCCGGCCAGAAGCGTTGCCAGATAGAAGATCCCCGCCGAGCCAGCAAAGGCCGAGACGATCACCAGCCCGAACGCCGGCACCCCGCAAACCGCACCCAGCTGCGCCACACCCAGCGGTCGACCGCCCCGGCCGATCCACCGGGACGCAAGGCCAAAGCCCACCAGACTTCCCGTCGCCAAAGCCACCGTCAGATCGGTCGTCCGCCCGACGGAAAGGCCAAGGACCTGGCCGCCAAAAGGCTCCAGCAGCACATCCGCCATGCCAAACCCCGCTGTGCCGCAGGCGATCACCGCCAGAAGCCGGATCATCCCGCGGCCCTGCGTCAGCCGCCGCCATGCGGTGCGGAAAGCCACGACGCGCTGCGGCGCCTGGCCGCGCACCCGGTCCCGCGCCTCCTGCTTCCAAAGGGCGACACCGTTCAGCACGACCGTCACCACCGCCGAGCCCTGGATGACCTGGACCAGCCGCCCCGGAGTATAGTCCTGCAAGAGCCTGCCGAACACGAAAGCGCTGACGATCATGCCCAGAAGAAGCATCACATACATCAGGCCCACGACCTTGGGCTGGTCCTCTTCCGGCACGAGGTCGGTGGCAAGGGCCAGCCCGACGGTCTGCACGATATGGACGCCTGCGCCGACCAGAAGGAACGCCAGCGCGGCCGAGCTCAGGCCGATCCACCGCGGTGCATCGATCGCTTCGCCATAGCCCGACAGCACCAGAAGCGCGAAGGGCATGATCGCGAAGCCGCCGAACTGCAGCATCGTGCCTTTGAAGATGTAGGGAATACGCCGCAGACCCAGGGCCGAGACGTAGTTGTCCGACTTGTGGCCGATCAGGGCGCGAAGCGGCGCGAAGACCAGGGGCAGCGCCAGCATAACGCCGACCAGCGTTGCCGGAACACGCAGCTCGACGATCATCACCCGGTTCAGCGTGCCGACCAGCAGCACCAGCGCCATGCCGACGGTGACCTGGAAAAGCGACAGCCGCAGAAGCCGTGACAGCGGCACCTCGTCGCTTGCGACATCGGCAAACGGCAGGAATCGCGAGGACATGCCCGCGATCTTTCCCAGTGCAAAGCGGCGATAGTTGAACATGTGCTCTGCCCGCCCCCGATAGCCCTGCCTGGCCTCGGCCCAGCACCATGCCGGGCCCGGTGAAGGCGGGCGGGGAAAACGTCGCCCTTCCTAGGGCACGCCCCCCGCCCGTAGCTTGATCCTACCCGTTTCCGGAGAGGCTCAGTTCAGGGTCGAGGTGTCTTCGGTCAAGACCGCATGGGCCATGGTGCCATCCGGCATCCTGACCATGATGTCCGGCGAGCCCGGAGCGACATAGGCCGCATTCGCGACCTCAGGCACCCCGGTTTCCAAGGCCGCCATGCCGGCGCCCAAGGGCTTGCCCGACAGGAAGTCAGCGACCCAGGTGGTGTTGCTCAGGACCGCGACATGCACCGCGAAAGACCCGATGGCCACGCCCGCAAGGAAAAGCGGAATTCCGACCGTCGGCTTGACGACAAGCCACATCTTGGCGTTGTTCATGCTTTCCTCCTCAGCCGAGCCAGGGCGTCGAGACGGCCACCAGAACGTGCGCGATCAAGGCGATGACCCCGAACACCCGT
>NZ_JBOFBI010000010.1:0-33176 GCF_051645465.1 Tabrizicola sp.
CGAGCGAGCGAAGCGACACGAGGAGCGTTACCCTTCAATCCGCGAAGGGATCGGTCACCAGGATCGTATCGTCCCGCTCGGGAGAAGTGGAAAGTAGCGCCACCGGGCACTGGATCAACTCCTCGATCCGCCGCACGTACTTGATCGCCGCCCCCGGCAGTTCGGCCCAGGACCGCGCCCCGGCGGTCGTCTCGGACCAGCCTTCCAGCTCTTCGTAGATCGGCGTGCAGCGCGCCTGCTGATCCGCCGCAATCGGCAGATAGTCCATCCGCTCGCCGTCCAGATCGTAAGCGACACAGATCTTCAGTGTCTTGAACCCGTCCAGCACATCAAGCTTGGTCAGCGCGATCCCCGAAACGCCGCTTGTCGCACAAGTCTGCCGCACCAGCACCGCATCGAACCAGCCGCAGCGGCGCTTGCGGCCCGTCACCGTGCCGAACTCATGCCCCCGCTCGCCCAGCCGCTCGCCATCCGCATCGTGAAGCTCTGCCGGAAACGGCCCCTCGCCCACGCGAGTCGTGTAGGCCTTGACGATCCCCAGCACGAAGTCGATCGCCGTCGGACCCACGCCCGTCCCCGTCGCCGCCTGCCCGGCAATCGTGTTCGACGAGGTCACGTAAGGATAAGTCCCGTAGTCGATATCAAGCAAAGACCCCTGCGCCCCCTCAAAGAGAATGCGCTTCCCCGCCCGCCGCGCCTCGGTCAGCACTTTCCAGACCGGCCCGGCATAGGGCTTCAGCTTCGGCGCAATCTCCATGAGGCTTGCCTTCAGCGCCTCCGGGTCCACCGGCTCCAGCCCCAAGCCTGCCCGCAGCGCGTTGTGGTGCGTCAAAAGCCGCCCGATCCTCGTATCCAGCGTCGCCGCGTCGAACAGATCCGCCACCCGGATCGCCCGCCGCCCCACCTTGTCCTCATAGGCCGGGCCAATCCCCCGCCCCGTCGTCCCGATCTTTGCAACCGTCGTCTGCGCCTCGCGCCCACGGTCCAGCTCGCCATGGATCGGCAGGATCAGCGAGGCGTTCTCGGCCAGCATCAGGTTCTCGGGCGAGATTTCCACCCCCTGCCCTCGCAGCTTCTCGATCTCGGCCACCAGATGCCAGGGATCGACCACCACCCCGTTGCCGATGACGGAAAGCTTGCCCTGCCGCACGATGCCCGACGGCAGAAGCGACAGCTTGTAGACCGTGTTCCCGATGACGAGCGTATGGCCCGCATTGTGCCCGCCCTGGAACCGCGCGATCACATCGGCCCGCTCGGACAGCCAGTCGACCAGCTTGCCCTTGCCTTCATCGCCCCACTGGGCCCCCACGACGACGACGTTGGCCATACATTCCCCCGAGTCACGGTCAAACCATGCGGGGTATAGCTACCCCGGCGCGCACGCGAAACCCACAAAAGCGGCCGGCCCCGCTGACACGCACCTGTTACAAATCCGACGTATCCGCCCCTGATGGACGTCATCATCTACCACAACCCCGGCTGCGGCACGTCACGCAATACTCTTGCGCTGATCCGCGCCACCGGAGTTGAACCCCACGTCATCGAATACCTGAAAACCCCACCCTCCCGCGCGATGATCCGCAGTCTCGCCCAGCGCACCGGCCAACCCCTCCGCGCGCTGCTGCGCGAGAAGGGTACGCCCTTTGCCGAGCTTGGCCTCGGCGATCCCTCCCTGACCGACGACCAGCTGCTCGACGCCATCGAGACCCACCCGGTCCTCCTCAACCGCCCCCTGGTCGTCAGCCCCAAAGGCGTCCGCCTCTGCCGCCCGTCCGAGGCGGTGCTGGCGCTTCTGCCCCCCGCCGCGGGCCACTTCACCAAGGAAGACGGCGAAACCGTCGACCTCGCGGCAGCCCACGCATGACCCCCCGCGCCGTCGTCGCCGAGGCCCTGGGCACCGCGCTCCTCGTCGCCACCGTGATCGGCTCCGGCATCATGGCCGAGCGTCTCTCCGGCGGATCGGTCGGCCTTGCGCTTCTGGCCAACACGCTTGCGACCGGCGCGATCCTCGTGGTCCTGATCTCCATCCTTGGCCCGCTCTCCGGCGCGCATTTCAACCCGGTCGTGAGCCTGGTGATGGCGCTTCGGAAAGCGCTGCCCTGGTCCCAGCTCGCCCCTTACATCATCGCGCAAATCGCCGGAGGCGCTGCCGGGGCGGTGATTGCGAACCTGATGTTCGACCTCGCCCCCGTCACCCTTTCGGACACCGTCCGGGGAGGCACCGGCCAGCTCATCTCGGAAGTCGTCGCCACCTTCACCCTGATCGGCGCCATCCTCGGCGGCCTGGCCTTTGCCCCCGCCGCGATCCCCTGGCTTGTCGGCCTGACGATCACCGCCGCCTACTGGTTCACCGCCTCAACTTCTTTCGCCAACCCCGCCGTGACTCTGGCCAGAACCCTTTCCGACAGCTTCGCCGGCATCGCACCCGCCTCGGCCCCCGGCTTCATCCTTGCCCAAATCGCCGGAGCCCTACTCGGTGCCGCCCTCTGGGGCTGGCTCTTCACGACCCCGCCAGGCTCCCGAGCGGGATGAAATCCGGGCATCCCGGAACCAACGGACCGCCCAGCGCATCCCCGAACCAGCGGTCCACCCGCAGTCCCGCCGCCGCGATCTCAGCCGAAAGCACCTCAAACGCCGGAAACGCAATCCGCGACCGGGCCTGAAACCTCCGCCCATCGGCCAGGGCATAATGCGTCTCATAGGTCACGATACCAAGCTCTGCATCCCAGTCAGCCTCGTTCCAGCGCTCCACCCTCCCGAACGCAGGATGCGCCTTCACCTCAAGCGTCGCCTCCCGCCCCCAGCTCTCCCATTCCCGTGCGTCCGGGTTGCGGCTGTCAAAGAAGAACCTCCCACCCGGCGCAATATGCCGCGCGATGGTTGCCAGAACCACCCCGCGGTCCTCCGGGGTCAGCAGCGTCTGAAACGCATGTCCCGTCATGACGACCGCATCGAACCGCCGCTCAAGGTCCAGATCCTGCGCCCCGGCCTCGACCCACGTCACCCGGTCCCCACCCTCCCGTGCCCGAGCGACGTCCAGCATCGCCGCCGCCGGGTCCACCCCCACCGCCTCGACCCCCCTTGCCGCCAGCTCCACTGTGAAAATCCCGGTGCCGCTGCCCAGGTCCAGGACCGATGCCGCCCCTTCGACCAAGCCTGCAAACCAGTCGAAATCCGCCGTCCAGGGATTATCCCAGTCGTAGAACGCCGCCAGCGCAGGGTCGTCGTAAAGCGCGTCCGCCATGCCAGCCTCGCCGGTCCGATCCACCAGAACTCTGGACAAACCCCCGCCCATTTGCCACCCCTTAGCACAGAGACGACAAAAGGGCCGCATCATGGGCATCCTCCTGCGCTGGCTTGGCGCCTTCATCCTTCTCGTTGCGATCTTCAACCCGACGCAGTGGAACTACGTCACCTGGGCGCGCGACGCCTGGGCCGACCAGACGCCGCTCGTCGTCTTCACCGGCCTCATCCTCGCCGTCATCGCCATGGTCTATCTGGTCTCGACCATGCGCTCGATCGGCATCCTCGGCGCGCTGGTCATCGCCGCGATCTTCGCCGCCGGGATCTGGGTCCTGATCGACTGGGGCGTCCTCGGGCTCAACAACTCCGCGCTGAACGTCTGGCTGATCATCGTTGCCCTGTCGCTCATCCTTGGCATCGGCATGTCCTGGTCGATCCTGCGCCAGCGGCTCTCCGGCCAGCAGACGACGGACGAAGTCGATGGCTGAGACCTTCCTCTACCTCACCCTCGGCACCAACGACGTCACCCGGGCCGCCCGCTTCTACGACGCCGCACTCGCCCCCCTCGGCTTCATCCGCCGCTCGACCGAAGCGGACGAGGTCGGCTACGGCCTCCCCGACGACCGCCGCACCCGGATCTGGATCACCAGACCCTTCGACGGCAAACCCGCGACCACCGGCAACGGCACCATGCCCGCCTTCTTCGCCCCTACCGAAGAGGCCGTCCGCGCCTTCCACAAGGCGGCGCTGCAGGCCGGAGGCACCGACGAAGGCGCCCCGGGCCTCCGCCCCTACGGCCCGACGTTCTACGCGGCCTATGTCCGCGACCCGGATGGCAACAAGCTCTCCGCCGTGCATGGCGGCTAGAACCAATACAGCCTCCCGGACGTCCCCCTTTCATCTTTGCCGCAAATATCCCCGCCGGAGGCCTCCCGACCTCTCCCCCGCCCCACCGCCCAGGCGCCCATCCGCGGCAGCGCCGCCGAGCGGGGGCTCGATGCCCCCCGAGGCGGCTCCCCGTTCAGAGAACCGACCACCCACCCTTGCGTCCGCGTCCCCTTCCCCCTAGATAGGCGCAACTCTCGCGCCGGAAGCTCGCAATGGAAAACGTCGTCCTCACCATCCACCTGATCCTCGCTCTCCTCCTGATCGGCGTGGTGCTCCTGCAGCGCTCCGAAGGCGGCGGGCTTGGCATGGGCGGGGGCGCCAGCGGCACCATGTCGGCCCGCGGTGCGGCCACCGCGATGACAAAACTCACCTGGATCTTCGCCGCGGCTTTCATCGTGACCTCCATCACCCTCACGATCCTCGCGACACGCAGTGGCGACGGCGATTCGGTCGTCGACAGTGCCACCACCGAGGAACCGGGGACCGACACCCCCGCAACCGATGCCCCGACGACCGGCAGCGGCCTTGCGGGCACTGACCTGACACTCCCCGACCTCGCGCCCCAGGGCTCCGCCGACGCGCCCGCAACCCCGCCCCGCGCGGACGACCCGGCGCCTGCCACCACCCCCTAACTCCACAACTGCTTGCTCCGCCTGCCGCAACGCCCGCATTATCTAGCGGGCCAGGCGTTGCCTTGCTTCACGGTAGTCGCTATACCTCAACTCCCGTGGTGCTGCGATTCTGCCTGCCCCGAATCGCACCTGAACTCACGGGAGGCCGCCCTTGGCGCGTTACATCTTCATCACCGGCGGCGTCGTCTCCTCTCTCGGCAAAGGCCTCGCCTCCGCTGCGTTAGGCGCGCTCCTCCAGGCCCGCGGCTACACCGTCCGCCTCCGGAAGCTCGACCCCTACCTCAACGTCGACCCCGGCACGATGTCGCCCTTCGAACACGGTGAGGTTTTCGTCACCGACGACGGCGCCGAGACCGACCTCGACCTCGGCCACTACGAACGCTTCACCGGCGTCCATGCCCGCCAGACCGACAGCATCTCCTCCGGCCGCATCTATTCCAACGTGCTGGAAAAGGAACGCCGCGGCGACTACCTGGGGAAAACCATCCAGGTCATCCCCCACGTCACCAACGAAATCAAAGACTTCCTTCGCATCGGCGACACCGAAGTCGACTTCATGCTCTGCGAAATCGGCGGCACCGTCGGCGACATCGAGGGCCTGCCGTTCTTCGAATCCATCCGCCAGTTCATCCACGAACGCCCCCGCGGCCAGTCGATCCTGATGCACCTCACGCTCCTGCCCTACCTCGCGGCCAGTGGAGAGCTCAAAACCAAACCCACCCAGCACTCGGTCAAGGAACTGCAAAGCATCGGCCTCGCCCCCGATGTCCTCGTCTGCCGCTCCGAACACCCGATCCCCGAGCGCGAGCTGGAAAAGATCGCCCTCTTCTGCAACGTCCGCAAATCGCACGTCATCCCCGCCTACGACCTGAAAACCATCTACGAAGCCCCCCTCGCCTACCACCGTGCGGGCCTCGACCAGGCCGTCCTCGACGCGTTCGGCATCACCCCCGCCCCGAAGCCCAACCTCGCGAAATGGGAAGACGTGATGGACCGCCTGACCAACGCCGAGGATCAGGTCCGCGTCGGCATCGTCGGCAAGTACACCCAGCTTGAGGACGCCTACAAATCCATCGTCGAAGGCCTGACCCACGGCGGCATGGCCAACCGGACGCGGGTCAAGGCCCAGTGGATCGACAGCGAAATCTTCGAACGTGAGGACCCCACCCCCTATCTCGACGGCCTCGACGCCATCCTCGTCCCCGGCGGCTTCGGCGAGCGCGGCACCGAAGGCATGATCAAGGCCGCCCAGTTCGCGCGGGAAAAGAAGATCCCCTACCTCGGCATCTGCCTCGGCATGCAGATGGCCGTGATCGAGGCCTCCCGCAATCTGGCCGGGATCAAGGACGCCGGGTCCGAGGAGTTCGACCACGAAGCCGGTGCGAAACGCTTCACCCCCGTGGTCTATCACCTGAAGGAATGGATCCAGGGCAACCACACCGTCCGCCGCAAGGCCGACGACGCCAAAGGCGGAACCATGCGGCTGGGGGCCTACACAGCGAACCTGAAGGATGGCTCCGCCGTCGCCCGCATCTACGGCACCACCGTGATCGAGGAACGCCACCGCCACCGCTACGAGGTCGACGCCCAGTACATCAAGGGGCTGGAGTCCTGCGGCCTGATCTTCTCCGGCATGAGCCCGGACGGCAGGCTCCCCGAGATCGTCGAGGTCAAGGACCACCCCTGGTTCATCGGCGTCCAGTTCCACCCCGAGCTGAAGTCAAAGCCGTTCGCCCCTCACCCGCTGTTCGCGGATTTTGTCCGGGCAGCGGTGGAGGTGAGTAGGTTGGTGTGATGACCATGATCAGTTCCGTTTTTGCAGATCGATTTGCGTCACGAACACGGGCATTGCGCAATATGACTTCCGGGCTGGCCGTACTCATATGCTCCGCAACAATCGCGGTGGCAGATGGCCTCTTCGAGTCCGAGTTCTTAGATAGAATTTTGGACCCTATGTTGGCCGACCAGCCCTTTATGCTGGACGGGCTTGCTCCTTTTTCAATCGAGGAAAGCGGCGCGCAGAGATTTCGAAATGTCGACGAGAATTTCGCCTTCCTGGTACATGAAGCGCCTGATTTTCGATTGGCTGTGCTGGCGGGATTTCTTTGGCCAGAAGATCATGATCCTTCCCGCGATCACCTTTATTGGGTCATAGAAGGCGACTCGGAGCTCAACCAAGCAATTCGCGCCTTCGAACACTTGGGTGAGGGGCAGCCAAGAATTGTGGACGCGCCGCAGTGTATCCAGCATCCCGACGTAGACCTCGCTGAGCTGGAGATTGTTTTTCAGAGCGCTTTTAGCTTTTCGAGTGAGGACGGAACGCCTGGCATCATCCAGATGCTCGTCTATCGATATCGCGACGAAGGCTCCGCGCCTGATAGCCCCAAGGTAACGTCCCTGGCGGTCACCGCTGGGGCATCCGCTCGGATCCCGTGCCTTGAGGAGGGATCAGAGTAAAAGAAGGCTTAACGGCAATACTCCACCCTCAACCGTTTCCCCGCCGCCTTCGCATACCGCCGCAAGGTCTCCACCGTCGGCGACACGCCCCCGCCCTCCAGCCGGGCCACCGCCGACTGCGTGGTCCCCATCCGCTCGGCCAGAGCCTCTTGCGTCAGCCCCGCCTCGGTCCGGGCCCTGATCATCCTTGACGGTCGGCTAACCAACCCGCTCGGCCCTCACCCGCAATGAGACGCACCAAAACAAAGGACCGAGGCCCTTGCGGCCCCGGTCCAGATCTTAACAGCCGGTGAACGATCCCAGCCAACCCCTTGATTTCACAAAGGCCAGCCAACCGTAACGCAGAGTTACGCTACCCCAACATCCCCAGGACCATCGGCTGCACCTCATGCCAGCCCTCCCACATCATCTTCAAGGCGACGTAGAGGATGATCAGAAGCCCGATATAGGCGATCCAGCGGTACTTGTTCAGAAGGTTCGCGATGAAGCTCGCCGCCAGCCCCATGAGCGCGATCGACAGGACAAGCCCGATCACCAGCACCGTCGGGTGCCCATGCGCCGCCCCCGCGACGGCGAGGACGTTATCAAGGCTCATCGACACGTCCGCGATCACGATCTGTGTCGCGGCCTGCGCGAAGGTCTTGGTCGGCGCGCCCCCTGCGATGGTTCCGTCGGCGTTGAGGTCGGCATCCGCCAGCGCCTCGACCGCAGCATCCTCAGCCGCGTGCCCGTTCTGCAGCTCGCGCCACATCTTCCAGCAGACCCACAACAGCAGGATGCCGCCAGCCAACAGAAGCCCGGCGATCTCCAGAAGCTGCGTCGTGATCAATGCAAACCCGATCCGCATCACGGTGGCCGCGATGATCCCGACCAGGATCGCCTTCGCCCGCAGCTCCTTCGGCAGACCCGCGGCGGCAAGGCCGATGACGATGGCGTTGTCGCCCGCAAGCACAAGGTCGATCCCGATGACCTGCATCAGGGCGACGAGGCCCTCATAGGTGAAGATTTCCATCTCGCCTCCGCTGAGAATTCCCCGCCGCTCCTACGCGGACAAGGCCAAGGGATCAAGCCGATCCAGACTTTTCAAGCAAGGCAAAGCCGGGTAGGGCACGCCCATGCTTTCCTACCAGCACCTCTACCACGCCGGGAACCTCGCCGATGTCCACAAACATGCGGCGCTGGCCTGGGTGCTGGACTATCTGACCCGGAAAGAGAAGCCCCTCACCTATATCGAGACCCATGCCGGTCGCGGCGTCTATGACCTCGATTCGGACGCGGCGGTGAAGACAGGCGAGGCAGCGGCGGGTATCGCGTTGGCCGAAGGCCTGTTCCCGCCCGACCACCCTTACCGCCAGCGGCTTGAAGAAGCCCGCGCGGCCCATGGTCCTCGGAGCTATCCCGGCTCACCCCTCATCGCGGCCCTGGGCCTGCGGGAAAGCGACACGATCCACCTGGCCGAACTTCATCCGCAGGAACATGCCCACCTGAAGGCCGCCGCAAAGGACTGGGGCGCTCATGTCCACCAGCAGGACGGGTTCGAGCTGGCCCTTGCCCTCACGCCACCCACCCCGCGCCGGGGGCTTATGCTGATTGATCCCTCCTACGAGGTGAAGGCCGACTACGAGGCCATTCCCCGCCACATGGCCAACATCCATCGCAAGTGGAACGTCGGCATCCTGATCCTGTGGTACCCGATCCTGACCGGCGCCGCGCATGGGCCGATGCTGAAGGCGCTCACGGCCGCCTTCCCCGATGGCCTGCGACACGAGGTCCGCTTCCCGCCCGTGCGCGAAGGCCACCGGATGGAAGGATCGGGCCTTTTCACCGTCAACCCGCCTTATGGGCTTGAGGCGGAGCTCAAGGACCTCACAACCCGGTTTGCCGCGCTTTCCAAGCCGCGCACGACGCCTTAGATAGGCAGGATGATCGATCTTCTCCGCCGCCTCATGGCACCCGAACCCCAGCGCCTGCCCGAGCCTGACGCCCGGCTCGCGCTGGCAACTCTTCTCGTCCGTGTCGCACGGACTGATGGTCTTTATGCCGCCGAGGAGGTCGAACGGATCGACCGGGTGCTTGCTAGCCATCACGGGCTTGACCCGTTCGCGGCGGCAAAGCTGCGGTCAGAGGCTGAAACGCTGGAGCGCGAGGCGCCCGACACCGTCCGCTTCACCCGGGCGCTGAAGGAAGCCGTGGCGTTGGAGCAGAGGTCCGATCTGATGACCGCGCTGTGGTCCGTCGCACTGGCTGACGGTCTGCGCGAGGCGCATGAGGACCGGTTGATGCGGCTGGTCGCGAACCTTCTGGGCCTGACGGATGTTGAATCCGCCCTGGCCAGAAGGCGGGCCGAGCAGGAATGATCGCGAGCCTCGGGATGTACGACTTCGGGCCGCTGCGGGGCCCGAACGACCGGCTTTGGGCCCTGATCCGCGATGGCCTGCAGGCGGTCGGCATTGGCGCCCCAGACGCCCTGATCCGCGGCGAGGACGCTTACTGGGAAGCCTGGGGCGCGCCAGACCTGATCCTGTCGCAGACCTGCGGCTATCCGTTCCGCGCCCGGCTGCATGGCAAGGTCACTTACGTCGGCACCCCGGACTACGGGGTCGAGGGCTGCCCGCCCGGCCACTACCGGTCAGTCTTTGTTGCCCGCGCCGATGATCCGCGGCACAGCCTTGCCGACTTCGACGGCGCGCGTTTCGCCTACAACGAACCCCTGTCGCAGTCCGGCTGGGCCGCCCCGCAGATCCATGCCGCGAAGCTCGGCATCCGGCTCCCGCCCAGACTCCAGACCGGCGGCCACCAACTGTCAGCCAAAGCCGTGGCTGAAGGCCAGGCTGACATCGCATCGCTCGACGCGGTGACCCATGCGCTGATGCAGACCATCGATCCCGTGGCCAAGGCCCTCAAGGTCGTCGCCGTGACCGAGCCGACGCCCGGCCTTCCTTTCATCACCGCGATTGGGAACGACCCCGGCCCGATCTTCGACGTGCTGGCCCAGGCCATTGGCGCGCTTCCTGCCGAAGACCGCACTGCCCTTCGCATCAAAGGTCTGGTGCGCATTCCGGTGCCTGCCTACCTCGCAGTGCCCAATCCGCCATCACCCGAACAGATTGCCGCTTTGGCCTGATCAAATCACCATCAGCCCGCCCGGTTTTGGGCTGATTCAACGTTGCAATGCTGCAAAATCTCGGCCCTACTGCCGCATCACCCGCCCGAGCCAAGAAGCCCCATGCCAGACCCTGCCACGGATATCCCGGTCATCGAGATCCGCGACCTTCACAAATGCTACGGCCCGCTTGAGGTTCTGAAAGGCGTCGATCTGGTGGCCCCCCGCGGTCATGTGGTGTCGCTTATCGGGTCGTCCGGGTCGGGCAAGTCCACGCTTCTGCGGTGCTGCAACCTTCTGGAGGACAGCCAGCAGGGCGAGATCAAGTTCGAGGGCGAATCCGTCCACTGGAAGGGCCAGGGCCCGAACCGCCACCCCGCCGACCGCGATCAGGTCACGCGCATCCGCACCAACCTTTCGATGGTCTTCCAGCAGTTCAACCTCTGGTCCCATCTGACGGTCCTGCAGAACGTGATGGAGGCCCCCGTCACCGTGCTGAAGCGCGACCCGAAAGAGGTGGAAGAGAAAGCCCGCCACTACCTGGCCAAAGTCGGCATTGCCGACAAGGCCGGCGCCTGGCCCGCGCAGCTTTCGGGCGGCCAGCAGCAGCGGGCAGCCATCGCGCGGGCGCTTTGCATGGAACCGCGCGCGCTTCTCTTCGATGAACCGACGTCAGCGCTGGACCCGGAGCTTGAGCAGGAAGTCGTCCGCGTGATCAAGGCGCTGGCCGATGAAGGCCGCACGATGCTGCTTGTCACGCATGACATGAAGCTTGCCGCCGACTGTTCGGACCACGTGATCTTCCTTCATCAGGGGAAGATCGAGGAACAGGGCCCGCCCGCGAACCTTTTCGGCAACCCGAAAAGCGAACGGCTGCGCGGGTTCCTTTCGGCGACGGCCGCCTGATGTCCTGCACGGGCGCGATTGCCGGTGTCATCGCGGGGCTCATCCTCGCCTCATCCGAGCCGATCGTCATCGGCACCGACGCCAAGCCGAGCGAATCCTACATCTACATCGATGACGCCGGGGCGATGGTCGGCTTCGAAAAAGAACTGATGGATGAAATCTGCACCCGGGCCGAGCTTGACTGCTCGTGGAAGACCGCCAACTTCGACCAACTGATCCCAGGCGTGATGTCGGGCGAGTTCGACGTCGTCATCGGCGGCATCGCGGTGACCGAGGAACGGCGCAAGCTGGTCGATTTCACAGAGCCTTACTTCGTCGATGGTCAGGATGAATGGTACATCGGCCGCCCCGGCGCGCCCGAACCGGCCGCGGCGCTCGTCGCAGTTCAGTCCGGCACGATGCACGAATCGCATTTGCGGCACCTGGGGTACCGGTTCATCTCCTTCCGGACCGAGCCCGAGGTGCTGACGGCACTCGCCGACGGAGAGGCGGATCTGGCACTTGGGCCCTTCGGCGATGCCGAGCAGATGGCCAGCTACTTCTCGGCAACCGGTGTCGACTACCTCTACTCCGACATCATTCCCCACGAAGGCCAGGCCATCGCCGTATGCCGGGGAAACACCGAACTGCTCGGTGCCCTCAATACGGCCTACACCTCGATCGTCGCGGACGGGACGTTCGACGCCCTAGAAACCCGCTGGTTCGAATGAACCGGCCCTAAACCATCCAACAAAAGGGGAAACCAAGGATGAAAAGACTACTTCTCGCAACTACCCTCGTGGCCGCCTCTGGCGCAGCCTTCGCACAGGACGTCGTGCGCTTGGGGACCGAGGGCGCTTACCCTCCCTACAACTTCATCAACGACGCCGGTGAAGTCGCGGGCTTTGAACGCGAGCTCGGCGACGAGCTTTGCAAGCGCGCGGGCCTGACCTGCGAATGGGTGACGAACGACTGGGACTCGATCATCCCGAACCTGCAGTCCGGGAACTACGATGTCATCATCGCGGGGATGTCGATCACGGAAGAGCGTGAGCAAGTCATCAACTTCAGCCAGGGCTACCTGCGCCCAGCCGCCTCGGCCTATCTGGCGCTCAGCGCCGATGCTGACCTCATGTCCGGCCCGGTTGCCGCGCAGACCGCGACCATCCAGGCCGCCTTCGTCGCTGAAAACGGCATGCAGGTCGTCGAATACGCGACCCCGGAAGAAACCGTCGCCGCCGTGAAGAACGGCGAAGCGGTCGCGGTTCTGGCTGACAAGGACTACCTCAAGCCCATCGCCGATGAATCGGGCGGCACGCTCGTGCTTCTGGAGAAGGAAGAGCAGATCGGCGGCGGCGTGGGCCTTGGCTTCCGCGACAGCGATGCTGAGCTGTTGGGCAAATTCGACGCGGCAATCAAGTCGATGAAATGCGATGGCACGCTCGACGCGATGATCGTGAAGCCGGAGTACTTCGGGCCGGACACCGATCTGGACTGGGGCGAGGCTGCCAAGGAAGGCTGCTGATCCAACCGGCTGGGGCGGCACACCGCCCGCCCCAGCCTGACCCCGAGTTTTCGCAGAAAACTCGTGCTTCCCACCGGAACGAGTTTTCGACGAAAACTCGAATCCCCGCCCCGGACCTATAATGTTCGAAGCCTGTGCCGATCCGAAGTCCATCGAAGGCCTGACCTGGGCCTTTTGCTATCTCACCTCGGCCAAGCATGTCGATTTCTACTGGTCCTTCCTGACCGTGCTGGCCCTTCTGGCGATCACCGCGCCCGCCGCCTTGGGCATGGGCTTCATGGGCGCCACTGCGGCGCGCTCACACATCGCGCCGGTCAGCTGGATCGGCAAGCTGTACATCTGGATGGTCAGGGGCATCCCCGACATCATCTTCTTCCTCTTCTTCGTCATCGCGCTCGACCAGGGGATCGAATACCTCAAGAACCTCTTCGTGTGCGAAGACGGCGCCTGGCCCTGGCAGGGGCTGGAGTTCCGCGTCTGCCAGGCGGCCAAGGTACCGCTCGGCAGCTCCTCGGCGGTCTGGCACCAGGCCTATGGCTTCGGCCTCGCCGTCATCACCTTCGCCATCGTCTTCGGCGCCTTCGCCGCGAACTGCATCTACGGCGCAATGCAGGCCGTACCCCGCGCGCAACTCGAAACCGCCGAAGCCTACGGGATGAGCCGCCGCCAGGTCTTCCGCCGGATCCTGGTGCCGCAGATGTGGGTCTATGCGCTGCCGGGCCTTGGGAACCTCTGGATGATCCTGATCAAGGCCACGCCGCTTCTGTTCCTCCTTGGCGTCAAGGACATCGTCTACTACGCCCGCGAGCTTGGCGGCTCCAAGACCCAGGCCTACGAATACCCGCATGGTGACTGGCGGCTTTGGTACTTCCTGGGGCTTCTGGTCTTCTACCTCGTCTTCACCCGGATATCCGAGATCGGCATCGCCCGGCTTAGCGCCAGGCTCAGCCATGGCCAGGCCACGGCGGGCGGCGAAGCGCTGCGGAGGACAGCGGCATGAGCGCGCAAAAGTTTTCGAAAACTTTTGCAAATTCCTGCGAAGGAATTTGGCCCGCGCGGGGAGCAGACGCATGAGCATGACCTGCTGGGAAACCATCCAGGCTTACGGCCTCCGCTCGATCGGTATCGGCGAAAACCTTCTGCCGAGGTCAGACTTCACCCTTTGCCAGCAGTTCACGCTGATCGGCTCGGGCATGATCTGGAACCTTTACTTCGGCGTCCTCGCCCTGGCCTTCGGCTTCTTCCTGGCGAATGCCATCGCGCTGGCGAAATCCGCCCGCAATCCGCTGATCCGCAAGCCGGCCGAATGGTTCGTCTTCGTCTTCCGGGGCTCGCCCCTCTTCATCCAGTTCTTCCTGGCCTACGAGGCACTTGTCCTCCTTCCCAAGACCGGGATCGAAATCTTCGGCCTCACCATCGAGACCGCCTGGACCACCCGCGCCTGGGCGGGCGCGCTGTTCGTCCTCTTCCTCAACACCGCCGCCTATTCGGCCGAGATCTTCCACGGCGCAAAGAAGTCGATCCCCAAAGGTGATCTGGAGGCCGCCGAAGCCTACGGACTGACCGGCTGGAAGAAGTTCATCCGCATCGAATGGCCCACCATGCTCCGGCTCGGCTGGCCCGCCTACACGAACGAAGCGATCTTCCTGTTTCACGCAACGACGCTCGTGTACTTCTCGGGCTTCCCGGCCTTCGCCCAGAAGGGCGACGCGCTCTATTACGCGAACTACTTCGCCGACAAGACCTTCAACCCCTTCGTCCCCTATCCCATCGTCGCCTTCTACTTCATCTGCCTCACGCTTCTCGTCACCTTCCTTTACGGCCGGGTAAACCGCAGGTTGAACCGCCATCTGCCCTCGAACGAGAAAAGCAGAATCCGCTTGCGTCCGCAGCTGATCCGGTAGTAGGCTTTTTTGATCAAATTATCCGGGCACCCGCCCGGGCCCGCTGTATGCGCCAAGTTGATGGCCCGGCGGGGAGGAGATCGAAACCAGGGGAAGGACCAAGGGCATGGTCCGAACCGGCGCATTAGGGCGGCCTTCGGGCTCGCGGGCGCGGGGTCCGTGCCTTTCCTGATTGATATGACGATGAAAGATTACCTGCGCAAGCATCCCGACGTGCGGACCATTCGTGTGGCCGCCGCCGATCTGAACGGCCAGGCGCGCGGCAAGCGCGTTCCCGCCCGTTTCGCCGAAAAAGTCGTGAAGGACGGAACCCGCTTTCCGTTCTCGGTCCTCAACCTCGACATCTGGGGTGAGGATATCGATGACAGCCCGCTCGTCTTTGAACAGGGCGATGCCGACGGCGTCCTGAAACCCACCGAACGCGGCTTCATGCCGATGCCCTGGCTTGAGGCACCGACAGCCCTTCTGCCGATCTGGATGTTTCGCGAAAACGGTCAGCCCTACGAAGGCGACCCCCGCCACGCGCTTCGTGCCGTCGTCGACCGCTTCAAGGCAAAAGGCCTGACCCCGGTCTGCGCGATGGAGCTGGAGTTCTTCCTGATCGACGACTCCGGCAAGACCATGCAGGTCCCCGCCAGCCCTCGTTCCGGCAAGCGGCGCAAGGCGGCCGAGACGCTCTCGATCCGCGCGCTCGATGCCTTCGACACCTTCTTCACCGACCTCTACGACGCCTGCGAGGCGATGGACATCCCCGCCGACACCACCACGTCCGAGACGGGCCTCGGGCAGTTCGAGGTGAACCTGATGCACTCGGACGATGCCTTGCGCGCGGCCGATGACGCCTGGCTTTTCAAGATGCTGGTCAAGGGCCTGGCCCGCCGCCACGGCTTTGCCGCCAGCTTCATGGCCAAGCCATACATGGAATACTCCGGCTCGGGCCTCCACACTCATTTTTCGGTCCTGGACGACAAGGGCGACAACATCTTCGACAGCGGCGGCCCGAAAGGCACCGCGGCGCTCCGCTACGCTGTTGCGGGCTGCCTCGCCGCGATGCATGATAGCACGCTTCTTTTCGCGCCGCACCTGAACAGCTACGACCGTCTGGTTCCCGACAAGCATGCCCCCACCGCGATCAGCTGGGGCTACGAGAACCGCACCGCAGCCATCCGCATCCCGGCCGGCAACCCCGAGGCCCGGCGCATCGAACACCGCGTTGCGGGGGGCGACGTGAACCCCTACCTGATGCTCGCCGCCATCCTCGGCGCTGCCTTGATGGGGATAGAAGACGAAGTGGAACCGCCGCCCGCCGTCAACGGCAATGCCTACGCGATGGACCTGCCGCAGATCCCCGAAACCTGGGATGCCGCGATCGACGCGTTCGAGAACAGCGACATCCTCTACCGCTTCCTGCCCAAGGAACTGATCCGCAATCTGGTGCAGACCAAGCGGCAGGAACTACACTACATCGCCGAGCTTTCCCCGGAAGAAAGGGTTGAGCTTTACCTCGACACCGTCTGACCGCTCCTCGTTCGACTTCGTCTCCTCGTCGCAGGTCGTCCGCGAGGAGGAGTCGAAGACGAACGACGAGCCCCCCTGAGTTCCCTCTTGACCAGCCCCCTGCCCTGCACCCAACTTACGGAAAGCCACAGGATATCCAGATGCAGATCGGCATCCTCCAGACCGGCGAAAGCCCCGACGCCCTTCGCGCCGACATGGGCGACTACCCGGACTTCTTCGAAACCCTGCTCGCAGACCGCGGCCTGACTTTCCGCCGCTACGCCGTTCTGCGGAACGAGTTCCCCAAGGATGTCCACGACTGCGAAGGCTGGCTGATCACCGGCTCGCGCTTCGGCGCTTACGAGCCGCATCCCTGGATCCCGCCGCTTGAGGACTTCATCCGCAAGTCCTATGCCGAACATGTCCCCGTCGTCGGCGTCTGTTTCGGCCATCAGATCATCGCCCAGGCGATGGGCGGCAAGGTCGAGAAGTACCAGGGCGGCTGGACCGTCGGCCCGACCGAGTACGACTTCGGCGGCGAGAAGGTGACGCTGAACGCCTGGCATCAGGACCAGGTCGTGGAAAAGCCCGAAGGCGCCAAAGTCGTGGCGACCACCGATTTCTGCGAAAACGCAGCCCTTCTCTACGATGACCGCATGTTCTCGGTGCAGCCCCACCCCGAGTTCCGCAAGGAGTTCATCGAGGGTCTGATCAAGTACCGGGGGCCGGGTCTGGTCCCTGACCCCATCCTTGCCGAAGCGACCAAACGCATCGACACACCCCTCGACAGCCCCTCCATGGCCGACCGGATCGCCCAGTTCTTTCTGACACGACCTACGAAAACTGGGGCCGAGAAGCTCCGCGCCTGAACCCTCGGCCGCGGGGGCCACCCCCAACTCACGTGTGACATATGTCCAAATGGACCGACCAGCTGCCCGAGGCAGCGCTGAACTACATCGGCAACCGCCGGGTGGACGAAGTGGAGTGCGTCATCGGCGATATCGCCGGGGTGGCGCGCGGCAAGGCGATGCCCGCAGCGAAATTCGGCAAGCAGACCAGCTACTTCCTGCCAAACTCGATCTTCCTGCAGACGATCACCGGCGAATGGGCCGACAACCCCTTCGACGCCTTCACCGAACCCGACATGATCCTGGAACCCGACTGGTCCACCGCCACCGCCGCGCCGTGGACCGCCGATATCACGCTGCAGGTCATCCACGACGCGAAGGACCAGGAGGGCAACCTCGTCCCCTTCTCGCCCCGCAACGTGCTCCGCCGCATCGTCGATCTTTACGCGGCCCAGGGCTGGAAACCCGTCGTCGCGCCCGAGATGGAGTTTTTCCTCACCGCCCGCAACATCGACCCGAACCAGCCGGTGATCCCGCCGATGGGCCGCTCGGGCCGCCGGGCCGCAGGCAAGCAGGCCTACAGCCTTTCCGCCATCGACGAATACGGCAAGGTCATCGACGACATCTACGACTTCGCCGAAGCGCAGGGGATGGAGATCGACGGCATCCTGCAGGAAGGCGGCGCGGGCCAGATCGAGCTCAACCTCGCCCACGGCGACCCCGTGCGCCTGGCCGATGAGGTCTTCTTCTTCAAGCGCCTGATCCGCGAGGCGGCGCTGCGCCACGACTGTTTCGCCACCTTCATGGCCAAACCCATCGCAGGCGAGCCGGGCAGCGCCATGCACATCCACACTTCGGTGGTCGATACCAAGACCGGCAAGAACATCTTCGCGGGTCCGAAGGGCGTCGAGACCGAAGCCTTCATGAACTTCATCGGCGGCCTCCAGAAACACCTCGGCGCCGCCGTCGCGCTTTTTGCGCCTTACGTGAACAGCTACCGCCGCTACGTGCCGGACTTCGCCGCCCCCATCAACCTCGAATGGGGCCGCGACAACCGGACGACGGGCCTTCGCATCCCGATCTCCAGCTCTGCCGCCCGCCGGGTGGAAAACCGCCTGCCCGGCATGGACTGCAACCCCTATCTCGGCATCGCCTCGACCCTCGCCTGCGGCTACCTCGGCCTCATGAACAAGACCGAGGCGCGCCCCGAATTCTCGGGTTCGGCCTATATCGACAGCGACGAAATCCCCGCGAACCTTGGCGATGCGCTGGACCTTCTGGAGGACGACAAGGCCCTGCACGAGGTGCTGGGGGTCGAGTTCATCAAGGTCTACGACTCGGTGAAACGCAACGAATACAAAGAGTTCCTGCAGGTGATCAGCCCGTGGGAACGTGAGCATCTCCTTTTGAACGTCTGATGCGCCTGAACCTTCTGCACGCCAACGACCGGCGCGGCGAGTACCCCGCCAGCTACTATGCCGCGGCTGCAGCACCGATCGACCGGTTCCCGATCCTGAAGGGCCAGCACCGCGCCGATGTCTGCGTGGTCGGCGGCGGCTACACTGGCCTTTCCGCGGCGCTCCACCTGGCCCAGAAGGGCTATGACGTGATCCTGGTCGAGGCTCACCGCATCGGCTTCGGCGCCTCTGGTCGCAACGGCGGGCAGCTCGGCAGCGGCCAGCGGCAGGACCAGGTGTGGCTCGAGAAGACGATCGGAAACGAAAACGCCCACCGCCTCTGGGATCTTGCGGAAGAGGCCAAGGCCCTCGTCAAATCGCTGATCACGGATCATGCGATGCCCGTCACCTTCCACCCCGGCATTGCGCACGCCTGCCGGTCGGAAGCCGAGGTCCGCGATGCCCATGCCTATGCCGAAAAGCTCCGCCGCGACTACGGCTATACCCATGTCGAACCCCTCGACCGCACCGCCATCCGCCGCCTGATCGGCTCGACCGAGTATGTCGGCGGCGAGATCGACCGCGACGCGGGGCACCTCCACCCGTTGAACTACGCGATCGGCCTTGCGCAGGCTGCGGCCAAAGCAGGCGTCCGCATCCATGAGATGAGCGAGGTCCACCGCGTCGAACCTGGCCCGAAACCCGTGGTCCGCACGCCCTCGGGCCATGTCGACTGTGCCACCGTGATCCTTGCGGGCAACGGCTACCTTGGCCAGCTTTCGCCAAAGGTCGCGGCGAAAGTCATGCCGATCAACAACTTCATCGTGGCGACCGAACCCTTGGGCGAGGCGGCGAAGGACATCCTGTCCGAACCCGTCGCCGTCGCCGACAGCCGCTTTGTCGTCAACTACTGGCGGCTTTCCGAGGACAACCGCCTCCTCTTCGGCGGCGGCGAAAGCTACGGCTACCGCTTCCCCGATATCATCAAGACCGTGTCGAAGCCCATGCTTCAGGTCTATCCGCAGCTCGCAAAGACCCGGATCGACTACGCCTGGGGCGGCACGCTTGCGATCACCGTGAACCGGATGCCATGCTTCGCGCGGCCCGGCCAGAACGTCTTCTCGGTCTCCGGCTATTCCGGCCACGGCGTGGCGATGGCCACGCTTGCGGGCAAGCTCATGGCCGAAGCGACCGCAGGCCAGGCCGAACGCTTCGACCTGATGGCCTCGCTCCCCCAAACCCGCTTCCCCGGCGGCGTCGCGCTCCGCTGGCCGCTTCTGGTCCTCGCGATGACCTGGTACTCGATGCGCGACCGGCTGGGTGTCTGAACCGTCGGTAACGGGGGTTTCACACCCCCGCACCCCCGTGGGATATTTGGAGACAAAGAATGATGCCGGATCTCGGTATTCTTCGTCCTCAAATATCCTCGGGGGGTCCGGGGGGCGAAGCGCCCCCGGGGTCGCCACCTCTCGACTCGTCAGGCACCAGGCGCCATATCTGTCCCATGTCGCTTCCCAACGGATTCCTCGACGAGCTTCGCACCCGTGTGACCCTTTCCTCGATCGTCGGGAAGAAGGTCACCTGGGACATGCGCAAGTCGAACCTGGCCAAGGGCGATTTCTGGGCGCCCTGTCCCTTCCACCAGGAGAAATCGGCCAGCTTCCACGTCGACGACCGCAAGGGCTATTACTACTGCTTCGGCTGCCACGCCAAAGGCGACGCGCTGACTTTCGTGAAGGAAACCGGCAACCTTTCCTTCATGGAGGCCGTCGAGTCCCTGGCGCGCGAGGCCGGGATGCAGATGCCCGCTCGCGACCCGCAGGCAGCGGAACGGGCCGACCGGCGGACACTTCTGACGCAGGTGATGGAAGAGACGGTCAAGTTCTACCGCCTGCAGCTCAAGACCTCTGCCGGTGCCGAGGCCCGCACGTATCTCGGCCAAAAGCGCCGCCTCAGTGAAGCCGCCTGGGACCGCTGGGAAATCGGCTGGGCACCGGACAGCCGCCACGCGCTGAAGGACGCGCTGGCGGCAAAGGGCATCGCGCCCGACCTCATGGTCGATAGCGGGGTCATCGCCAAAGCCGATGACGGCAGCCTCTACGACCGCTTCCGCGGCCGCATCATCTTTCCGATCCGCGACGCGCGGGGCCGGGCGATCAGCCTTGGCGGGCGCAGCCTCGACCCCAATGCCCGCGCGAAGTACCTCAACGGCCCCGAGACCGATCTCTTCGACAAGGGCCGCAACCTTTTCAACCACGCGTCCGCGCGTGAGGCCGCGGGCAAGGGCAAGCCGCTCATCGTCGCCGAGGGCTACATGGACGTCATCGCACTTTCCGAAGCCGGGTTCACCGCGGCTGTCGCCCCCTTGGGCACCGCCGTCACCGAAGACCAGCTCCGCCTGATCTGGCGCATCGCGGACGAACCCATCGTCGCGCTCGATGGTGACACCGCCGGCACCCGCGCCGCGCAGCGGGTGATCGACCTGTCGCTGCCAATGCTCGAAGCCGGAAAGGCGCTGCGTTTCGCCATCCTCCCCGGTGGCATGGACCCCGACGACCTGATCAAGGCCGAGGGCGCTCCCGCGATGCAGGCCATCCTCGATGCCGCCAGGCCCATGGTGAGCCTCCTCTGGCAGCGCGAGACCGAGGGCCGCAGCTTCGACAGCCCCGAACGCCGCGCGAGCCTCGACAAGACGCTCCGCGCCCATCTGGCCCGGATCACCGACCCCTCGATCCGCAGCCACTACGCCGACGAGATGAAGCGCCTCCGGATGGAGCTTTTCGGCACCGGCTCCCCGCAATACCGCCCCTTCCAGCCCGGCCCCTTCCGCGGCCGGGGCAAATACGCCCCCCCAAGTGGCGCGCTTGCCTCCACACGCTCCTCGCTCCTCGCCCAAGGCTCGGGGCCGGTGGAAGAGCTCCTGCGCGAGGCCGTGGTCCTCGCTACCCTCATCCTCCACCCCGCCCTCATCCGCCGCTTCGAGTCTGCGCTGGAACGGCTGGACCTGACCGGCGACGATCACGAAACCCTTCGCCAGATGATCATTGCCGGGGCCGACCTGCCCGACCTCCACGCCAAAATCCGGGACTCCGCCCCTGCAGCCCTTGACGCACTCCTCAAGCGACCCCATGTCGCCATCGCACCCCCGGTCCGCCATACATCGGATGATGAGCTCGCCGCCCTCTGCCTGGCCGAGGAGCTGGCCAAGCTTGAGGCCCGCAGAGGGGCGCGCCGTGAAATCGAAGACGCGATGGAGGATATGGACGGCCTGCCCGACGAAGGCCTGACTTGGCGCCTCTCCCAGGCCGCCGAAGCGCGGCACCGGTCGGAGAAAAGCGGCCAATCCGGCAGCGCAGACCTCGGCGAAGACCGCGCCGCACTGTCAAGACATCTGCAAGACCTCATCGATAGCCAGGTCTGGGTCAAGAAAAACCGCTGATTCGGCCTTTCCCTCGGGCTGATTCGCGTTATTGATTCGATAAGCCGAGCCCCGATTCGCCCCAAAGGAGCACTCATGGCCCTCAAGGACACCGACGAAGCCAAGCCGGAAACCGAAGACGCCGATGTCTCGCTCGACATGAGCCAGGCTGCGGTCAAGAAAATGATCGCCGACGCGAAGGAGCGCGGCTACATCACCTATGACCAGCTGAACGCCGTCCTGCCCCCCGAACAGGTCTCGTCCGAGCAGATCGAGGACGTGATGTCGATGCTTTCCGAAATGGGCATCAACATCATCGAGGACGACGAGGTCGAAGAAGGCGAAGCCCCCGCGGGTGAGCTGGTGGAGACCTCCACCAGCCGTGAGATCGCGGGTGCCGGCACGACCTCCGAACCCCTTGACCGCACCGATGACCCGGTCCGGATGTACCTGCGCGAGATGGGGTCGGTCGAACTCCTCAGCCGCGAAGGCGAAATCGCCATCGCCAAGCGGATCGAGGCCGGCCGCAACACGATGATCGCCGGGCTTTGCGAAAGCCCGCTGACCTTCAAGGCCATCATCATCTGGCGCGACGAACTTCTGAACGAAGACATCCTTCTGCGCGACGTCATCGACCTTGAGGCCACGTTCGGCCGCAGCCTCGATGGCGAGGAAGACCTGGACGGCCCGCCTCTCGACGAAGTGGGCGTTGGCGAAGCCCCCCGCCGTCCGGCTGGCACTGCCGAGCCCGAGCTTGATGCCGACGGCAATCCGATCATGGCCGAGATCGACGAGGACGAGGATGACGAAGCCTCGAACATGTCGCTGGCCGCCATGGAAGCCGCGCTGAAGCCACGCGTCCTCGAGACGCTCGACCTCATCGCCCGCGACTACGACAAGCTCGCCGACATGCAGCAATCGCGGATGACCGCGACGCTTTCGTCCAGCCAGCGCTTTTCGACTTCGGACGAGGCCGCCTACCAGAAGCTCCGCTCGGAAATCGTGCTGCTGGTGAACGAGCTGCACCTGAACAACAGCCGGATCGAAGCGCTGATCGACCAGCTTTACGGCATCAACAAAAGCATCATGACGATCAACTCCGGCATGGTCCGGCTCGCCGATGGCGCGCGGATCAACCGGCAGGAGTTCATCCAGGAATACCAGGGGTACGAGCTTGACCCGACCTGGCTTGACCGCATGGCCCAGAAAGCCGGGCGCGGCTGGCAGGCGCTGATCGAACGCTCACGCGACAAGGTCGAAGAGCTGCGGGCAGACATGGCCCGGGTCGGCCAGTATGTCGGCGTCGACATCTCCGAATTCCGCCGGATCGTGAACCAGGTCCAGAAGGGCGAGAAAGAGGCGCGTCAGGCCAAGAAGGAAATGGTCGAGGCGAACCTGCGTCTGGTGATCTCGATTGCCAAGAAATACACCAATCGCGGCCTGCAATTCCTTGATCTCATTCAGGAAGGCAACATCGGCCTGATGAAGGCCGTCGACAAGTTCGAATACCGCCGGGGTTACAAGTTCTCGACTTATGCAACGTGGTGGATCCGTCAGGCGATTACCCGGTCGATTGCCGACCAGGCGAGGACGATCCGCATTCCGGTCCACATGATCGAGACGATCAACAAACTGGTGCGGACGGGCCGCCAGATGCTCCACGAAATCGGCCGCGAACCGACGCCGGAAGAGCTGGCCGAAAAGCTGCAGATGCCGCTGGAGAAGGTCCGCAAGGTGATGAAGATCGCCAAGGAACCGATCTCGCTGGAGACGCCGATTGGCGACGAGGAAGACAGCCAGCTTGGCGACTTCATCGAAGACAAGAACGCGATTTTGCCTTTGGATTCAGCCATTCAGGAGAACCTGAAGGAAACCACCACCCGCGTGCTGGCCAGCCTCACCCCCCGCGAAGAACGGGTCCTGCGGATGCGCTTCGGCATCGGCATGAACACCGACCACACGCTTGAGGAAGTGGGCCAGCAGTTCAGCGTCACGCGGGAGCGTATCCGGCAGATCGAAGCGAAGGCGCTAAGGAAGCTGAAGCATCCGAGCAGAAGCAGGAAGCTGCGGAGTTTCCTGGATCAGTGAGACCGAAGCCGGTCGACGTCCCGCCGAAGTATGCTGCTTTGGCTATGCTCGCGCTAGCGCCTTTGGTGCTGATTTCGGGTCGCGTCGTTCACTTCTTGCCAGCCGAATGGTGGCTTAGGGACGCTTTCGTTCCGGCCGTAGTTCTGGCGTCCATAATTCCAGGCTTCGTCCTCGTTCGGCACATGGGACGGACCTACGAGGCACCGGACGAGGTCGCAAAGTCCTCCGATCGGACGATTTTGCCTACAATTCTTGCTCTCATTGGAGGTGCAATCTTCATCTATTTCACGATCTACATTACGGTTCCCGCGGCTGCAGCGTTGGTGTTCGGCGGGCCAACCACCCATCAGGTTACGACTTGGAACATCGGCGGCACCATGGATCGGGCACGACGAGGGTGCCGATATCCCTCCATGATTGCCGACCGACCATCCTCTCTCACTGAGTTCCTATGCTTTGACAGCGCAGAGGACCGACGCCGTTCTCGCGCGTTTGAGGGGAGGCGCACCATCAACGACGTTAACGGCTGGGGCAACAGCTTCGGCATCTACTACACCTCCACAGATCCCGTCGGCCCTGCCAACCCATAGCGTGTTCTGCGACGCACCACTCCCGGGCGACTAGACCAATGGGCGACCGCCGCCTTGCCCCTCTTCGCACCGTTTCGCCAAGTCACCGCCTGCCTCTCGCGCAAATCCGCCTGTCCCGTCCGCCCACCAGCGGAATCGGTTGGCCCTGCGCCCGACCCGCACAAGGATCGCTGTGTCGCCTCGACACAGGAGTCACCCTTGCCCCCGCCCCCCCGGATCGAGCTTCGGGTCCTGACCATGGCCAACGCGACCGAGCGTCATGCTCGGATGCGCGCTACGATCGCGGCTGCCCCCAGCGTCGCCGCCCTTCCGTGGGACTTCTTCCACGCCGTCCAGCATGACGAGATCGGTCTTGCCTACGATGACCCCACCGCCGTCCTCCACCGTGGCCGTACGCTCTCGGCACCCGAGCTTAGTTGCTATGCCAGCCACGTCGCGATCTGGCGGGCCTTCTTGGCCTCGGACAGCGCCGACTATCTGCTCGTCTGCGAAGATGACGTCTACATCGACCCCTCGTTCGACATGGCCACCGCCGCCCGGCTGATGGCAACGACCGGGATCGACTACCTGCGCCTTTACGGCCGCGCCATCGTGCCCGCCCGGCTTTTGCTTTACTGGACGCGGTTCCAGCTCCTGCGCTTTCCGTGGTCGCCCGGCGGCACGCAGTGCTACATGCTCAGCCGCACCGGCGCGCAGCGGCTGGTCGATCATGTCGCAGCACTTCCTGGAATCCTGCGCCCCATCGACAATGAGATGGACCGCTCCTTCGCCACGAGGCTCCCGGTCTATGCCCTGCACCCCTGGCCCGTTCTGGAACACAACGCCGCAACCACGATCCACGCCGACCACCAGGTGCGCGAGCGTCAGGAGATCCAGCGCGCCCTGGAACGCGCCCGCCCGCAAACGCTGGTGTTCCGGGTCGGCTCCCGCCTTGACCGGCTCAGCGAACGGCTGGCGCGGCGGCGTCAGGACCGCGCACTGGCAAAGCAGGACGCCGAGATCGCCCAACGTGCGCTGGCCCTCTTCGCCTCACCCGGCTTCAAAAGGTTCCAGGCAGACCAAGCCCCGTCTTTGCCGGGCGAGAACGCCAGCGAAAGACGGGCCGCCTCTTAATCCTCCAGCACGAAGGTCACCATCATGTTGACCTGCCAGCTGACGATCTTGTCGCCCTTCACCGCGACCTTGTGCTCTTTCACCCAGGCGCCCGAGACCCCGCGCAGGGTCTTGGTCGCGCGGGAAATCCCGGTGGCGACCGCATCCTCGAAGCTTTTCGTCGAGGTCGAGGAAATCTCCGTCACGCGTGCAACGCTCATGGCTAGCCTCCCTTGCAATGCCTCCCGAAAGCCGGGTCCGCATCCGAACCAGCCTAGGCCTGCGCCGCCCTCGGTGCCACGGCGAAAAATGCGGTCCGCAGGCTTCCGCCGAGCCCGCCCCGGCGTCGGCATGTCGCGGGTCAGGATTGCAACCCTGGCGATAAACTATTACTATATCAAGTGCTTAACACAAATCACCAAATACCAACTCGCCACAGGGCCATAAATTCGCCCCTTTCTTTGGCATCGTATCTGCTAACATAATGAACAAATTGCGCGACCGGGGAGAGAACAGCTCTCAGCCGAGTACAAGCTTAAGAGGTTAACATGCGTATTCAATCTTCACTCCGCCTAGGCGTAGCGATTGCCGCCCTTTTCTGGGCTACCAGCCTTAGCGCCGAAACCGGGCCCAAGATCAAACTCGTCTCGAAAGAGGGCGGCATAACCATCGAGGGCGAATTCATCGCGATTGATGGCGGCAATTACGTTATCGGAACCAGCATAGGCGAGATGCGTGTCCCGATGGCCAGCGTCGATTGCGTTGGCGAATGCCCGGATCTGACCGCCGCACCCGCAGCAGAACCAGAACCTGCTGCCCCGGCCACCACCGAGGCCGCCACCGCTGAACCGGCAGCCCCTGCGGAAACCGCCCCGGTTGCCGCCGCCGAACCCGCCGCGCCAGTGGCAGCCGAAGAACCGGCACCCGAGGCTGTTGCCGCGGTTCCCGATGCCCCGGCCGACAGGAAATTCGGCATCCACGGCTCGCGCACGCTTGGGACCAACCTCATGCCGAACCTGATCAAGGCCTACGCGGCCAAGATCGGTGCCACTTACGAGATGTTCGATGACAACCCGAAGGAACGCATCGTCCGCCTCACCGCCGCCGATGGCAGCGTGATCGCGCAGATCGATTTGCAGACCAAAGGCTCGGGCACCGCATTTCCAGGCCTTGGCGAAGGGCTTGCCGACATCGGCATGGCTGACCGCCGGATGAACGACAAAGATCTCGAGAAGCTCGGCACGCTTGGCGAACTTCGCGATACGACGAGCGAAATCACCCTTGGCCGTGACGGCATCGTCACGATGGTGCACCCGTCGAACCCGCTCCAGAACATCTCCTTCGAAGAGCTTTCGCGCATCTTCTCAGGCGAAGCCACCAACTGGCGCGACTTTGGCGGCCCCGACCTGCCGATCGTCCTGCACTCGTTCCCTGATGGCTCTGGTGACCGGTCGATCTTCCTGAGCCGCGCGGTCGAACCGTTCGGCAAGATGGAATCCGAGGCCGCGGTCGAGCATGAGGAATATGCCGACATCCGCAACGCCGTAGCCGCCGACCCCGCCGCCATCGGCTTTCTCGGCCGGTCCTTCATCACCGACGAGGTTAAGGTGCTGCCGATCCGCGAACAGTGTGGCCTTGTCTCGGAGCCCACGAACTTCCGCATGAAGACCGAAGGCTACGCGATGTCGCGGCGGATCTACCTTTATCGCCAGCCCGGCACGATCAACCCGGTCGCGCAGGACCTTCTGGACTTCGCCATGACGCCCGAGGGCCAGCAGGTCATTGTCGGCAGCAACTTTGTCGACAACGAGCTTGAGACCCTGCGCCTTTCGGACATGGCCACCGAACTCGACTTCGCCAAAACCGAAGAAGATTTCCGCCCCGATGTCTTCGATGCGCTCCTGACCGACCTCGGCCAGGCCGAACGGCTTAGCATCGCCTTCCGCTTCCCGTTCTCCAAGGCGACGCTTGATCCCCTGTCCCAACGCTCGGTCCAGGAGTTCGCCGCAAAGCTCCAGTCCGGCGCCTTCGATGGCAAGGAAATCCTGGTTGTGGGCTTTGCGGACGCGGTCGGCAGCTTCGGGCAGAACCAGCGCCTTGCGCTTGCGCGCGCGGCCACGGTGGCCGACATGATCAGCCTCAAGATCGGCGCCGACGATGCCAAGCGGTTCGGGCTCAAGCCGTTGTCCTTCGGCGAGCTTCTGCCCTATCTCTGCAACGAAGACGAATTCGGCCGCGACGCCAACCGCCGCGTCGAGATCTGGATACGCTAGAGCGTGTCCGACAAAAGCGGAATCCGGTTTTGACGAAAGACACGCGACCACTAAGAATCTAGGCGACTTGCATTCCGGTTTTCCGGACCTTGTGCCCTCTCCTTCGCGGCATCACACTTGCGGCGAAGGAGTATAGCCATGCGCCATCTCGCCTTGCTTGTGACCCTGCTTGCCGCCGCTCCGGCCCATGCCGCGTGCAAGGCCGATCTTGAGGTCTTCTCCTGCAAGATCGGCAAGAAGACCGTCGAAGTCTGCTACTGGAAGGACAACCTGACCTACAGTTACGGAACCGCCAGCAAAACCGAGATGTTCCTTACCAATGGCATCTTCACGCCTTGGCCAGGCATCGGCAGTTCTATCTGGCAAAGCGTGGCCTTCAGCAACAAAGGCTACACTTACGAGGTCTGGAGTTCGGTCGAACGCAATCCCGCGACGACGAAAGGCGTTCAAGCCGGTGTCAATGTGTTGAAGGGCGGCAACTTGCAGGCTCAGCTGAACTGCACCCCCGGGACCTTGCGCGAGAACTTCGACCTCATTCCTTACTGATTGACGGACATCCGGTTTGCACCTGCGCCGGAGCCACCAGACCCAAGCCTTCAATTGCCAAACCGGACAGGTCACCCCTCGGCGGGCTGCGCAAGGCCATCCCAGTCCGATCCCATCGCCAGAATGCAGGCCATCCCATCCGCATAGCTCTGCACCAGCGTCCAGTCGCCCGAGGGCCTGGTCCACACCTCGAGCAACGCTTCGCTGTCGCGAAGACCCGCGCCCGCGACCTTCGCGCCCTCCAGCCGTGCCAGCAGCTCGGCCCTCGGCACGCAGATCACCTCGGCAATCGGGCTTTCGGCCACCACAGGGGTCGCAACACTGACTGCAAGGGCAGAGAAAAGAATGAGTCGCAGGGCCATACATGGAATCGTAACACAGATATGACGATCTCAACCCCTAAATCTTGTGGTCAGTCAGCCCCGTCCTCCACAAAAGGCCAGACCGGGTACTGCAGCCCCCGCGCAAGCAGAATATCCCGAAGCCGCATCGCCTCGGCGCGCATCCGGCCCGACCAGGCCAGCATATCGGTGTTCCGCACGCCCCCCGCGTCGAACTCGGCGAACCTTTCGTCCAGCTTCCGGCGCTTCTTGTCGGGGTCCTGCGAATTGGCATGCCCGCGGCTCCGCTTCTCGGCGAACTCTTCGGCCGACTTGACCGCATAGTGATGGAGCGCCGCCACCCGCACATCCGGCGCACGCACCGCCGTCAGCCCGGCAAACTCCGCCTCCACGCCCGAGGGCATGACATAGCGCCCCGCCACCGGGGCCACCCGATGAATGCCCGTCCCCGACAGAGCCTGCCGCCGTCCGATCGCCTTTACCGTCCGGTTCTCTGCCGCCCCGGCGGGCAGCGCATCGGTGAACCGCTCGACCACCGGCACCGGCCGATACCGCTCGGCGCCGCCACTCCCGAAGACCACCCAGTTCACCGCAATCGCGCTTACCCCCGCGTCGAACCGCTCCAGGAACGTGCCGATACTGTCGTCCTCGCGCAAAAGCAGGAACTCATCGGCATCGAAAAAGGCCAGCCAGTCGACACCGGCGTTCTTCCGGGCATGCTCATAGGCCAGCCGCTGTGGCCGCGAGCCCACCGCGTGCGGCCAGTCCAGATGGACCAACTCCCCCGCCTCGTCCAGCGCCCGCAGCACCTCGCCCGTCCCGTCGGTGCTCTCGTTGTCGTAGATCAGGAAATCGGTGAACCCCAGCGCCTTGTAATGCGCAAGCCATTCTACAACCGACCGGATTTCGTTCCGGACAATCCCGCAGAGTGCGATGCTTTCCCTTGCCATGGCCCACATCTATCCCCCGCCCGCGCCCCGGATCAAGCGGGGCCTGAGTCTCCTCCGCCACAGTGCAGCCCCCATATTCTGGGCCGCAAATAAGCCCCTTCCCCAGATGCAAGACCTTCCCCTATAGTCTGTAGCAGGAACCGGGGGAAACACCCGGCCTTGAGGCAGGAAGTACACCAACAGCAAGGAGGGGGCCGATGCGCTGCCCATTCTGCGGCAACATCGACACGCAAGTGAAGGATTCGCGGCCAGCGGAGGATCACGTCTCGATCCGCCGTCGCCGCTTCTGCCCGGCCTGCGGCGGTCGGTTCACCACTTACGAACGTGTCCAGCTGCGCGATCTCGTCGTCATCAAATCATCGGGCAAGCGTGAGGATTTCGATCGATCCAAGCTTGAACGCTCGATCCGCATCGCGATGCAGAAGCGCCCGATCGACCCCGAGCGCATCGACCAGATGATCTCCGGCATCGTCCGGCGGCTGGAAAGTCTGGGCGATACCGACATCTCGTCGAAGGTCATCGGCGAGATCGTGATGGAAAGCCTGGCACGCATCGACACCGTGGCCTATGTCCGTTTCGCGAGCGTTTACAAGAACTTCCAGACGGCGGACGACTTCGATGGCTTCGTCTCCGAACTCCGGCCCGGAGCCGCCGGCGAAGAGTGACCGACACCGAACACATGGCCCACGCCCTGCGCCTTGCCGCGCGGGGCTTGGGAAATGTCTGGCCCAACCCCGCCGTCGGTTGCGTCATTGTCCGTGACGGCCTCGTGGTCGGCCGCGGCTGGACCCAACCGGGAGGCCGCCCCCACGCCGAAGTCCGCGCTCTGGAGCAGGCTGGGCCCCTCGCCGAAGGAGCCACCGCCTACGTCACCCTGGAACCCTGCGCCCACCACGGCCAGACGCCCCCCTGCGCCGAGGCCCTGATCGCCGCCAAAGTCTCCCGCGTGGTCACCGCCCTCACCGACCCCGACCCCCGCGTCTCCGGCCGCGGCCACGCCCTACTCCGCGCCGCCGGGATCGAAGTGACGGAAGGCATCCTCACCCCCGAAGCCACCCGCCTGAACGCGGGCTTCCTGAAACGGGTCACCCAGGGCATCCCCTTCGTCACCCTGAAACTCGCCGCCTCTCTCGACGGCCGCACCGCCACGGCATCGGGCGAAAGCCGCTGGATCACCGGCCCCGAGGCCCGCCGCAAGGTCCACACCCTCCGCCTCTCCCATGACGCCGTCATGGTCGGCTCCGGCACCGCCCTCGCCGACGACCCCGACCTCTCCGTCCGCGACATGGGCGCGCAACGACAACCCGTCCGCATCCTCCTAGACCGCCAACTCAAACACTCCCCCGAAAGCCGCCTCGGCCGCACCGCCCGCGAGCACCCCGTCTGGCTCCTCCACAGCCCCTCCGCATCCGCCGAGGACCGCAAAGCCTGGGCTGCCACCGGCGCCACCCTTATCGAAACACCCGAAACCGACGGCCACCTCGACCCGAAACTCGCCCTCTCAACGCTCGCGCAAAAAGGCCTCACCCGCATCCTCAGCGAAGGCGGCAGCACCCTCGCCGCCGCGCTGATCAAGGCGGGGCTGGTGGACGAACTGGCGTTGTTCAGCGGCGGAGTATTGATCGGGGCCGAGGGGCATCCAGCCCTGGGGTCGCTTGGATTGGAAGCGTTGGCCGCCGCCCCCCGCCCCACCTTGCGTGAGGTGCTCACCCTCGGCCCCGACAGCTTTTCGCTATGGAGCCTGGGCGGCTGAATCCGACTGGCTATGCTTCCGCCAACCGACGTCGGGGCCGGCCGTCACCGCATTTAGCTGCAGGCGCGCTCACTCAGCCCGCAAGTAATTCTCGACCACCTCGCGCGGGTCGTCGCCCGGCGCTACATCGCCACTGTAAAGCGCCCGCAAAAGCTTGAAGTCGTTTTCATATCGGACGGGATACGTATTCTTGTTATCATACGTAAAGAACTCCGAGCCCTGCGAGTCATTCAACAACCCCAGCGCCTGGGTTATCTCTTCGTGAATGCAGCCCTCCAGAATTTCCGGAGTGTTGTCCCGGTCGATGACAACCGCGCCCACAACCATTGCCTCGTCCTTCGAGAAGCTCTTGTAATGGCAGCTGCCCGTCCTTTGCGCAAAGCCGCGCTGCTGGGTTCCACTGCTCTCGATGATCGCGCCAAACAGCACACCGTCTTCAATGCCTGAAATATGAATGAAGATGTCCGCATTCACTTGATGAACAGACTTGTTCGCCTCATCAAAGATAGCCATCAGCCCGGTCTTCTTGCCAGCGCTTTCACTGTCGGCAATCTTGAACAGCATCTTCCCGAAGAGCGATCCCTGAATGACGCCAAGATCGAAATACTCTACCTCTGCGAAGCCAGGAAAGCCGGGCACGTTGGCACGTATCAGCTCGATCTCGGCATCGATCAGGTTGCGGAACGGCTCATCGCGGTAGATGACGGCAATCTTCGGGGGGTATGTCCACTTTCTGACCGTTCCCTTCGTCGATCCGACGATCTCGACGATCTGATCCTCGATAGGTTTCTTCTTCTCTTCGGCGAGCGCGGTCGACGGCTGCATGCAGGCCAGTGTGACCACCAAAGCAGACAGCCAGGAAGTGGTCTGGCCCAGCTTGCTACCGAACTTCGTCATTGACACTCTCTCCTGGATTTCGATGACCCTGCCTGTGCGTCCAGCCGAGGCGCCGCTGCCGATGTGACCGCCCTGGGGATGTCACCCCGCCGCCACATGGTTAAAGGCACTCCGCCTCACACCCGATAAGCCAAGGGGACGCCAGAAAGTGGCTCAAAAGAAGACAGAAAGAAGACGGAAAGAAGATTGTTGACCAATTCGCAACTCACCCCAACCGCCGCAGCAGTCCCAACCCCTTGGAATCCCTCACCAACTCCCCACCGACGCCATACTCGCCCACGGCTCAGCCGAGGCCTTCGCGGCCCCCCGCTGCAGCAGCTCCACCGACACGTTGTCCGGAGACCGCACAAACGCCATCCGCCCATCCCGCGGCGGCCGGTTGATCAGCACCCCATGCTTCTGCAGATGGGCACACAACGCATAGATATCGTCCACCTCATACGCGAGATGCCCGAAGTGCCGGCTGTCCGACGGCAACCCGTTGTCCCCGTCCCAGTTGTACGTCAGCTCCACCGGGCAATCCTCCTGGCCAGGAGGCGCCATGAACACCAGCGTGAACCGCCCCTGCTCGCTCTCATGCCGCCGCACCTCCTTCAGCCCCAGCAGCCGATAGAACGCCATCGACTTCTCCAGATCCTTCACGCGCACCATCGTGTGCAGATACCGTATGCCCATCATATCCTCCATTGATCCATTCATCTTGCGGTATCGCCCCCACAAACCGCAAGCTATAGTCGCCCCCGACTCACACATGAGGCCCCGAAATGCCCCTCACCCCCGACCAACAAGCCGAAATCGAGGCCGCAAGGGCCACCCCCCTCCCCACCCTCCGCGCCGTCAGCGAAGGGA
>NZ_JBOFBI010000011.1:0-8146 GCF_051645465.1 Tabrizicola sp.
CCCTCCCCCACGGAGGGGGGAGGGAGGTGCCCCATGCCCGGCGGCGTGTCATACGCCCAGCGGAGTATGGCGGGAGCATGCCGTCGGAATCGCAACCGACGCTGGACCAGAGCGCCTCCCCTCCCCCTGGTGGGGAGGGGCTGGGGGTGGGGGGCTCCGCGACAGGACAGTCGGTCCGGCATCACTTGTCGCCCTTCCGGCCGTACTGGACGAACGGGCGCTCGTCGTCGGTGATGATGCGGATCTCGCGCGTGTCGTCGTCTTCGTGAAGGTCGGTTCCGCCCAAAGTGTAGTGCCTGAGGACGCCGCCAAAGGCACGCTCCAGGTTGTCGCGGGTGAAGATCGTCTCGGTCGGCCCGTGGGCCAGGACCGTGCCTTTCACCAGGATCGTGCGGTCGCAGAAATCGGGGACTGAGCCGAGGTTGTGGGTCGAGACCAGCATGACGTGGCCTTCGTCGCGCAAGGTGCGGAGAAGGCCGACGATCTGTTCCTCGGTCGTGACATCGACGCCGGTGAAAGGTTCGTCGAGAAGGATGATCCGGCTTTCCTGCGCCAGGGCACGCGCGAGAAACACCCGCTTCTTCTGGCCCCCCGAAAGCTCGCCGATCTGGCGGTGGCGGAGGTCTGTAAGGCCGAGCCGCGCCAGCGCCTCGTCCACCTTGGCGCGGTCCTGCGGCGAGGGGCGGCGGAGAAGGCCCATATGGCCATAGCGGCCCATCATCACGACGTCTTCGACGAGGACCGGGAAGGACCAGTCGACCTCTTCGGCCTGGGGGACGTAAGCCACGAGGTTCTGCCGCAGGGCGTCACGCACTGGAAGGCCGAGAAGGCGGATGCGACCGCGGGCGAGCGGCAGGAACCCCATGATCGCCTTGAAAAGCGTGGACTTTCCGGCCCCGTTCACGCCGACAAGCGCCGTGATCGTGCCCTTCGGGATTGCGAAACTTGCGTCGGTCAGCGCGGTCAGGCCGCTTCGGTAGGTGACGGTGACCCCTTCGGCAAGGATCCCGTCCCCTTCGAGCTTGGCGGTATCGCGCATGTTTCCCTCAGCTAGCCGCGTCAGTTCAGGGGGCAAGACCCTTGGCAATGGTTTCGGTGGTGACCTTCAGAAGGTCAAGATAGGTCGGGACCGGCCCGTCGGCTTCGGAAAGACTGTCGACGTAAAGGACGCCCCCGAACGCGGCCCCCGTCTCGCGGGCGACCTGTTCGGCCGGGTCAGAGGAGACCGTGCTTTCGCAGAAGACCGCCGGGATCTTGTGCTCGCGCACGCCATCGATCACCGCCTGCACCTGGCGGGGGCTGCCCTGCTGGTCGGCGTTGATCGGCCAGAGGTACAGCTCTTGCAGGCCAAGATCGCGGGCGAGGTAGCTGAACGCGCCCTCGCAGGTGGCAAGCCAGCGGCGATCTTCGGGCAGTGCGGCGATCTGCTCTTTCAGGGGCCCAAGCTCGGCCGTGATCCTGGCCTTGTAGGCCTCGGCGTTGGCGGCGTAGGTCGCGGCATTGGCCGGATCGGCGGCCGAAAGCGCCTTCTGGATGTTGTCGACATAGATCAGCGCGTTCTCGATGCTCATCCAGGCATGCGGATTGGGCTTGCCGTCATATTCGCCGCCGGAGATGGAAATCGGCTCGATCCCGTCGGTCAGCGTGGCCGAGGGTACATCGCCGAGATTGGTCAGGAACTGCTCGAACCAGCGTTCGAGGTTAAGTCCGTTCCAAAGGATCAGATCGGCGTCCGAAGCGGCCACGATGTCCTGCGGCGTCGGCTCATAGCCATGGATTTCAGCCCCGGGCTTGGTGACCGAGACGACCTCAACCCCCTCGCCCGCGACATTGCGGGCCATGTCGGCGATGACCGTGAAGGTGGTGACGACTTTCAGCGGCTGCTCGGCCAGAACCGGCAGCGGCAGCAATGCGACGAGGGCGGCAAGACAGAGGGAACGGCGTGTGGTGGGCATGAGTCCTCCGGGCGGTCTATCTTAGATGTAAATGAGAACTATTTGCAATAAGTCAATGCGGCCGGGGCGGCCTGGCCAGGGCCGCAGTCAGGCCAGGCAGGACCGGAGCTGGAAGAAATGGCGCACCCGGTGCGATCCGAACAGGTGTCCTCCGCCTTCGGACCTCAGCCCGGATATCCGCGAGTTGATGGGGGTGGATCGCCACGAGCGTGCCGTTCCATCTTTTGGCACCGACGTTCTTGGCCCAGACCAAACTGATCGTATCGCTTTCCCGTTCCGTCGCCGAGCTGCCGGCTTGGCCGGGAACGCGACGGTTTCCGCTGCCCCTGCCGTATCCAGGATTTCGCGACACACTTTACTGGCACAAACGCAATGAGCGAGATCCGGCACATCGCTGGTTGCGCGGCAAGATTTTAGGCAGACAGTCAAGCTGTTCAGCTGATGCTCTCATAGCGTGGTCGTTGGCCATCTTTCTCCCTTCCACTTCGCAGCCCCGACGAACCTCTCGCTGATCAGATCAGGCCAACCAGCCGTCGCCCAGCCCACCTCCGCAGGCGTCCACACGCAAGCGGGGGATATCCTGCCTTCACAGAAACCCGATCCAACGTCCGGAAAAGATCACCGCGGTCCAGAGCATCAGCGACGCAACCCCGAATAGCCGGACCCCGCTGCCCCCCGACGCGGTGCGAAAGGCCCACAGGTTCAGGCCCGTAGCCACAAGAAGGCCAAGCTTCAGAAGGAACGCGGGGTTGCCGACATAGTCCGTGGCCCTGACAGAGAACAGACCGATCCCGGTTGCAACAGCGCCAATGAGGCCGAGGCAGGCCACGGGGAAGGCCAGTGCGGCGGCATCGCGATACCTGTCGATCCCGCCCCGGATCAGCGCCAAGTCCATCACGACCACTGAACCAAACAGCAAACCGATAAACAGGATGTGGCTGCCGTTCAGAAGCGGATAAAGGATGCCGGAAGTACGTACCGCGGCGACTGGCCCCCACGCCTCGATCTCTGCGAGTATCTCGACCATTCAGCAGCCTGTCACCTCGGTCTGCGTCGTGCCCTGGCGCACGACCTCGGTTCCGTCGGCAAGGGCGATCCATTGGCCGCGCAGCTGATGCGGAGCCTCGCAATTCCGCAGGGCGATCAGCGCGACCCGGTCACCGACGGCAACCCTGCCGTCCAGATCGAAGAACCGGCCAACGGGTGGAAACTCGATGGTCACCGTCTCTGCCAGTTCAGGCGACCATGCTTGCAAACCGACCGCGAATTCTTCGGCATCGGTCGGCAGGGTCGTCGGCAGCTGCGCCTGCGTGTCCACCTGCAGTTCGACCTCGGGGTGTGGCTGGCCGAAGTAGGCGTCGGCCACCGTACCTTCGAGGTAGACAGGGGCTGCCCGGTCGTAGCTTCCGCCAAATCCATGGTGGGCGAGGGCGGCCCCGGCGACCGTGATGGCCAATCCGTAAGATATCGCGCGACAGGCAATGTGCATTTCATCTCCTCCGGGTTGTGGATGTCATTTATCACAAGACCGGGGCCGCCCGAAGGCGACCCCAGATGAACAGAGGTCAACGCGCGATCACCATCGAGTGCGCACCGCGTGTCACCGGCACGGATTCCTGCGTTTTCACCAGCTGGACGTTCGACAGATCAAGCGGATCGGCTTGGATGCGCCAGAAGTCGATGGACCCGCCCGCAATACGGTCGTCGAAATGGTCGTAGTTGGCCACCGCCAGGAAGTTGCCGGAGTTATCGAACACCGCCGCCTCGGGCAGGATGCCATCGTAGTTGAAGGTGCCGACCTCGCTCAGCTGGCCGGTGGCCTGGTCAAGCCGGGCAAGCGTGATCGACGAGAAGTAGGTCACGCGCGGATCGTCGTACGGCAGGTAGCTGCGCTCAAGGTTGGTCGTGGCGACCCAGCGGCCATCGGGCGACACGGCCAGCCCTTCGGGCGAGACGCCGGTTATCACGCGGCTGACATAGGTGTGCCGGGCCTCGGCCCCCTCGCCTTCGGCGTTCATCCGCACGGTCATGACCGTACCGCGTGGCGCCTCGATCCAGGTGCCTGCGATGTCGGGGCCCCAGTAAAGGGCGTTGATCACAACATGGTTGCCGTCGGGCGTGAACTCGACCCGGTAGGGCGCGCGCTCGATATCCACGACATTGCCGAAGGGTTCGACCGCGAGGTCGGCGGTGATGCGGGCGAAGCGGACGGTGTTGTTGTTTCCGTCGATCATCGCCACCACGTCCTCGGTCGGGTGCCAGTCGATGTCGATAAGACGCCCGGAGTCGAGCGGCCAGTCGGGGATGACAGGCGTCGTGATCGCGCTGAGCGTGCCAGCATCGAAGCGGAAGAGGGCAAGCGGGGTCTCACCACCGGCACCGTTTGCGGGGTTGAAGCTTACGGCGAGGATCGTTCCGGCGGCATTCATCCGCACGGCATCAGGGCGCATCGGAATCTCGATGGTCTGCGCGACAACTGGCGCCGCAGGGTCTGCCAGATCGATCACCGTGAGGGTGTTGCCGACGCGCAGATCGGCGAAGGCATGGGGCGCGTCGCCTTCGGGGCGGGGCGTGAAGGTCTCGATGACGAAGGCCCATCGACCGTCAGGCGACAACTCCACCGCGGCCGGCGGACCTGCGACCGAGTTCGACGCGGGCACTTCGACCGCCGCCCAGTCGCGCGGATCGCCGTCCAGATTGATGACCGACAGCGCATCCGTGCCCTCGCGCGGGCCAAGCTGCCCGTTGACGTAAGCGGACGCCAACATGTCGGCATCGGAAATCGACACGATGTAGCGGCCCTGAAAGTCCATCGGTGCGGCTGCGTCACGGTTCTGGGCGAAGGCGGGCAAGACGGTCGCGCCAAGCAGCGCGATAACAATGGGCGTTGGCTTCATGAGGTCGATCTCCTATGATGAGTTGATTAACTCGCCTTAGATGAGAGCTGGAAGCTGCATAACAAGGTGAAGCACTCACTTTATGAAATGGATCACGAACACTTGACGGATGAACAGAAGACGCAGGGCGGGCTGACGGCCTGGAGGGCCAGGGTCTTGTCGGAGAACCGCAACACGTTGCTGGATGCAGCGATCGAACGCTTTCTGGCGCAGGGCTACGACCGGACCTCGCTGGAAGAGGTCGCCCGGACGGCTGGCCTGTCTTCGGCCACGCTTTACAAGCATTTCCCGACCAAAGCGGCGCTGTTCGGCGGGATCATGGCTCGTCTGTGGGACAACGACGGGGACGCAGCACCGGTCCCGCCCGCCAGCGGCGATCCATCGTCAGGGCTGCTCGCGATCGGGCGCGACTACGCAGCCCTTCTGACGCAGCAGCGGACGGTCGATCTCTTTCGGCTGGTCACGGCGGAAGTGCCGCGTTTCCCCGAGCTTGGGGAAGAGCTTTACGAGCGTGGAAAGAAGCCGTACCTCGACCGGCTGCACGCCTACCTGTCGGCCGAAGTCGCACTTGGAATGCTGGCGATCGACGATGTGCCGCTGGCCGCGCGCCAGTTTCTGGGCATGATCAACGACATCGTGTTCTGGCCGAGACTGCTGATACCCAGCCTGGTTCTGCCGGCAAAGCAGGTTGACAGGGTCGTGGAAGAAGCCGTCGCCACGATGCTATCGCGCTACGGAGCCGGCTGAACGGGGCGGCGCCGGATAACTGAGTGATGGTTGGCGCACGGTTCTGTCAGACAAATGCGAACCAGTCTGCGTTCCCCTACCCTGCGCAGATTTCAGGCAACGAGAAGGCGGCGCCGCTCTGCGAGAGCGGCGGCGCGGGTCTGCTTGTAGGTATTGCGGTTCTGGAGGTGGCGCTCCGTCGGAAAGTGGTTGTGGACCGAGGCATGGGCTGAGGCGAACTTCTGCAACGTTCGCATGCGCTGGAACCGCAACATCGCCCGCTCGCGTCGTCGGAACGGCAAGTGCGAATTCTCAGCTCGGTTGTTGAGCCAGCGTCCCATCTCGCGATCGTCGCCACGGCCCAGGTCCTTCAGCGCAGCAGCGCAGGACCGCAACCGATCCGTAACGATGGTCTCGGGCCAACCATGCCGCTTCATCGATTTCTTCAAGAATTTCAGCGCTGCCTTACGATCGCGCGTCTTCGTCACGATGCTCTCCAGCACCTCGCCTTCGTGATCGACCGCGCGCCAGAGGTAGTGCATCACGCCATTGATCTTCACAAACACCTCGTCCAGGTGCCAGTGACGGTGAGCGCGCATCGCCTCTAAACGCTTGCGCCGGATCTCAGCGGCAAACATCGGACCGAACCGGTTCCACCAGTACCGCACGGTCTAGTGGCTGATCTCGATGCCGCGTTCGTGCAACAGATCCTCGACATTTCGGAGCGACAGCAGGAACCGGATGTAGAGCATCACCGCAAGGCGGATGATCTAGGGGCTAGTTTTGAAGTAGCGAAAAGCGGAGTGTTTGGGCATGTCGGCAGGCTACCCAGGCGCCCTGCCCTGTCGCAAGGACATTTCTTCTGACAGCACCGAAGCCCGGGCTGTCTGGTGTCTCTAACTGGATTGCGACTTCTTGAGCATCTCCGCAATCAAGGGATGGACAGGCGCCCGCTTTGGATCAAACATTGTCTTGCGATCGACAGGCCAGTAGCCATGGTTCTTCCATCGATCGAGGTCGGCGCGCTCGCGCCATGATGGCCCCAGGATTGAGAATGATCCCGGACCGTTGGGTATGAAATCTACCACCATAACGTCATCTGTAGATACAAACCGAGCGCCCATTATATCTTCTGCACTCATCCGGTCACGTACCTCTTGCGAGACAATCAGCACATTGGCCCAAAGAGGGATATCATGAGCCAAAGAAATTGGCGCCAAACTGGGTTTCAACACGAGACGGAGCGCACAGATCAACCGCGGTTGACCATCCTGATATTCAACACGGTTGGGGCTATCTAGTTCTGGGTGGTAAGCACCATCAATGTCCATCTTAGTAAGATCGCATACCGTAACGCTGTTGATGATCTGGCAGAAGAACATTTGGTGAGTAGTGTTTGACTGCCCCTTGTTCGAAAGCATTGTGATAGACTGAACTCGCAGATTGTCAGGCACATATGACTGTAGCAAGTTTACGAAGCGCTCGGAGGCGAGAAAACCCGGGTTAAATGGATAGTAGTCCAAGTTGATGCTCTTGCTTTTTGATATGAACCAAAGTGGTTCTGGAAAAACAGCCTTTCGCTCATCATCATTGAAGAACTTTCTGTGAGCTTGATGATCGATTTCGGAGATGTTTTTGACAGGGGAAAGCGTCAAACCACCTTCGATAAATGGAGGAACACGTCGATCATAGTCGCCGCTGTACGTAAGGATATGGTATGTCATGGGCAGGCATTCATGTTGGATCCAGGGAACGCACTTCCAAAGTTTTTTATGATCTGAGTGTTTTCTGCTTGAAGCAGCTGCAATGCGCTTCTTGCTCGTCTATCTGCCGCCGCTCTTTCTGTGGCGCTTTTAGCGCAGCGGCGTTGCTGCCTCCAGCTCTTTTCAATTGCACTTACTGCGAGCTCGTTGCGTGTGTTATATGCTGCATGCGAACCCAAGTGTTGCGGCAGGTTCAGTGTCGTTGCGTCTGCCTGGTTTGTTGGCAATGGAATGCCATTGCTGGCTGCGTCCCGCTTCATGCCAATTGCGTCAAACATACCCTTGTGATTTCTCCATACTGCGCAAGGAATCAAATGGTGCGCCTGCCATGGAACACTCAGGCCCTGACCTGCATTGATCAGGTTCTGCCTTAGCGCGTTTAACCCTAGTGGGTCGACCCACCCGGTCGGCTCATTCACATACCCATTCGGCCTGAGCCCGCCCATCACACCGATCGGATCGGGCGAGAGGTAGCTCCCCGTCAGCGGATCATAGTACCGATAACGGTTGTAGTGAAGCCCGCTTTCCTCATCCGCCCATTGACCCTGGAAGCGGATCGGGCAGAGCGGCGTCGGCTCGGGATCGGCGGCCAGAACCAGCGCCAGCGCGCCAAAGCTGCGCGGGGAAGACGGAACGCCCTCGCCCAGCGGAGCCGCGTTGGTATTACCCGGCGCGGGCACCCATTGACGCCGCACCGCCCCCCAGCTGTAGTGCTCGGTCGCAAAGATCAGGCGGCCTGTCTCGTCAAAAAGCTCGCGCGGCGTGCCTAGATGGTCGGTCACCACATGCTGCACTGCGCCCGTCC
>NZ_JBOFBI010000012.1:0-3738 GCF_051645465.1 Tabrizicola sp.
TTGGCTGGCCCGAGGAGGAAAGTCAGGTGCCGGAACTGGAAACCGCAGGCTGGGAAACCCGGTCCCCTTCGCTATGGATGGAGCAGCGCTGATGTCGGACCGCATATGCGTGGGTGCGATTGCCGGGGCATTCGGCGTGTCGGGCGAGGTGCGGCTGAAGTCGTTCTGCACCCAACCCGAAGACATCGCCAGCTACGGACCGCTAATGTCGGAAGACGGCACCCGGCAGTTCCGCATCACCCTGACCCGCCCCGTCGCCGGCGGCCTTGGCGCGCGGATCGCAGGCGTGGCAACGAAAGACGACGCTGACGCCCTGCGTGGCACCGGCCTTTTCGTCGACCGCGCAAAGCTGCCCTCCCTGCCCGACGACGAGTTTTACCACGCCGATCTGATCGGCCTAGAAGTGCGTGATCCCGGCGGCGCGCTGATCGGGAAAGTTGCCGCAATTCACAATCACGGGGCCGGAGACATCCTCGAAATATCCGCGCCGGGTCATAAATCGGCCCTTCTTTTGCCCTTTACCAAGGCGATCGTGCCCAATGTCGATCTTGCGGCCAGACGTCTGGTCGCCGATCTGCCGGAAGGACTTGATTGAACTTCCGACTTATCTGGCCTGCCCTGTCTGGTTGTTAAGTGAGGAAATTGCCATGCTCGCACGCTTGCGTCTTCTGAGAGGTGCAGCCGCCCTGCTGTATTTCGGCCCGCTCTTCGCAGGTCTTTCGGGCTCAGGCTGGGATCAGGTGCCGTTCTTCGTGGCGATATTCGTGCTGTGGCTGATCATCCTGCGGCCCGAGCAGTGGCCCGCCACCCCGGCCGAGTGGCTGACGGCTTCGGCATGGGGTGCAGCCCTTACCCAGGTCCTGTCGCAAATCCTGCTGGTCGCCGTCCTTTTCGGCATCGGTCGCGGCTTTGGTGGCATCGCCGGGTTCCTTCCGGTCATCAACCCGCTGCTGCCCGCCGCCATATCCTTCCTGGCAATACCCCTCGGCCGCTCACTCTGGGACGCGCGCGAGGCCGCCGAGGCTGGCGTGTTTCTGGATGAGGAGGCCGAACGCGCCCAGATTCCCCGCGCAGCCGCCGATGCCGCTTTGGCCATCGTGCCACTGCTCAACCTTCCCGACGATGCACCCGAGGCTCAGGTCAGCCCGCTCGTCAGCAACATCATGTATGCCAATGGCGCGGCTCTGCGCCTCAACGCGCTGACGGCTGCACTGAAACGCCCGGACCGGACCCACGCAGCCCTGCGCCGGGCCCTCGTCATCTGGGCCTCCGAGCCCGAGGTGGTTGCCCCCGGCCTGGTCCCAGACGCGATGGCGAATGCCTTTTCCATCGCCGATGGCAGCCCGGATCTTCTTCGTCTTCTGGTCCCCCGCGCAATGGCACTGATTGGTGCCTTTCCCGGTCGCGCGGACGGCTTCCCTGCTCCGACTGCGATCCGGCAGGTTGCGGCCGACGGTCTTGTCGGTGGCCCGACCAACGATCTGCCCAGTCATCTGCGCGACGATCTGCGCGACGGGCTGATCGCGCTGGCCCATGCCGTCGAGATGGCCCAAGCCCAAACCCAGCCGACCGCCGATCCGGTACGGCGCGAGGCCCCGGCCACCGCCCAACCCCGTCACGCCTGATCGCACTTCTAACTGCCGGTATTTGCGGGTATGGCACGGGTCATGTCCGACCCGATCTCACCACCCAAAAGCCACGGCAGGCTGTCGATCCGCGCCAGCCAGAAACCGCGCGACCTGCTGGAAGAGCCGCGCATCGTCAAAGACGCGTGGACCGCCAAGATCATCACGCTTTTCCCCGACGCGTTTCCCGGCATCCTCAACCTGTCGCTGACTGGGAAGGCGCTTGATTTCGGCCTCTGGCGGCTGGAAACCACCGACCTGCGCCCCTTCGGCATCGGCAGACACCAGAACGTCGACGACACCCCCGCAGGCGGCGGTGCAGGCATGGTCTTGCGCGCCGATGTGGTCGACGCCGCACTTGCCGCCGCGGCCGACGGGACGCCGACTGACCGCAGCCGCTGGCCGGTCATCTACCTTTCCCCGCGTGGCAGACCGTTCGACCAGACCACCGCCCGCCGCCTTGCCGCAGCCGAAGGGATCACCCTTCTCTGCGGTCGTTTCGAGGGCGTCGATCAGCGCGTTCTCGACCATCACGCCGTCGAGGAAATCTCCTTGGGTGATTTCGTCCTCACCGGAGGAGAGATTGCCGCAACGGCCTTGATTGATGCGACCGTCCGCCTTATACCCCGCGTGCTTGGGAATCAGCAGTCCACCGAGGAGGAATCCTTCTCGGAGGGGCTTTTGGAATTTCCGCACTACACTCGGCCCACCGTCTGGCAAGGCCGCGAGATACCCGAAGTGCTTCAGTCGGGCCATCACGCGAACATAGCCGTCTGGCGGAAGGCAATGGCCGAAAGGCTGACAAAGGAACGCAGGCCTGATCTCTGGCGGGCTTACTGTGCGGCGCACGGTAGGGACCCGAATGAAGACCGAGAGCTCTGAGGCGGCATCATCTTCGCGGGAAAAACCGCGAGCAACGGAGTATACGCGATGAACCTGATCGCTCAGATCGAGGCGGAGCAGATTGCCGCCCTCGGAAAGACCATCCCGGACTTCAAGGCCGGCGATACCGTGAAAGTCGGCTACAAAGTGACCGAAGGCACCCGTTCGCGCGTGCAGGCCTATGAAGGCGTCTGCATCGGCCGCAAAGGCGGGGCGACCATCTCGGCCAGCTTCACCGTGCGCAAGATTTCGTTCGGCGAAGGGGTGGAGCGGGTGTTCCCCCTCTACTCGACGAACATCGACAGCATCGAAGTGGTGCGTCGCGGCAAGGTCCGTCGTGCAAAGCTTTACTACCTGCGCGCCCGTCGCGGCAAATCGGCCCGGATCGCCGAGGACGCCACCTACAAAGCCAAAGACGAATAAGGACCCGAGCCATGAAACAGGGCATTCACCCCGACTATCACACCATCAACGTCAAGATGACGGATGGTACCGTGTTCCAGACCAAATCGACCTGGGGCAAGGAAGGCGACCAGATGGCGCTCGACATCGACCCCTTGGCGCACCCCGCCTGGACCGGCGGCAACGCCAAGCTGATGGACACCGGCGGTCGCGTGTCGAAGTTCAAGAACAAATACGCCGGCCTCGGCTTCTAAGCCAGTCCGCGCAGTCTTTCTGAAGGGGCATGTGGCAACGCATGCCCCTTTTCAGTTTCCAGCCCTGAAAGCGGGTCCGGGAGCCGGAGTTTTCGAAAACTCCGTAACGATTTCTTCGAAGAAATCGCTCTTCGTGCCGACGCAGAAAGGTATTATTGCTTTCCCGACGCCGTTCCCGCTTCCTTCCCCGCAACGCTGCGAATCTGAGAGGTCCGGGGTGTTTCGAAGGTTCACTAGGACATGGCGCATATCATCGTTGTGGGCAACGAAAAGGGCGGCTCGGGCAAGTCCACGACCTGCATGCACGTGGCCACCGCCCTTGCCCGATTGGGCCACCGCGTGGGCGCGCTGGATCTTGACCTGCGGCAGAAAACCTTCGGTCGCTACATCGAAAACCGCCGTGCTTATCTGGAGCGGGCGGGGCTGACAATAGCGACACCCGATTACCGCGATCTGCCCGAGGCGGACCCCGCAGCGCTTGCCACAGGCGAGAATGCCTATGACCACCGCATCACCAACGCCATCGCGGAGATGGACAGGGTCAAGGACTTCATCATCATCGATTGCCCCGGCAG
>NZ_JBOFBI010000013.1:0-2628 GCF_051645465.1 Tabrizicola sp.
CGATGTGCTTGCCTTCCTGATCCGGTTGAGAGCGGTCCTTCGCCATCCTTTGGTCCGTCGCATCCTGCCGGATCTGCACGCTGAAGCTGCGCGGTCTGCTCCGATGCGGGTTCTGAACACCGAGCTCGCCAAAGCGCGCAGGGCCCAGGCGCAGGTTATCCTTGACCGCGCAATTGAGCGGGGTGAGCTGAGCAATGCCGTTGATCGCGATCTGGCCCTCGATCTGCTTCCAGCACCGCTCTATTGGCGGATGGTGGTCCTGGGGATCACGCCGACGCGCAATCAACTCACTGCCGAAGCAGCCGCCATTGTTGCGGCGATACAGGGTGCAGCTTGCCCGCCTGACGCTTGCTAGGGGAAAATCCTCAGCTGCCCGAATGGCGGCTGTGGGCTAAGAAAACGGACGTTGCCTAAACTGCCCATTCTGCCCAACCTCATGCGTTTCTGTCCCTGACGGATAGGACCCTTTTCTCGCCCGCTACGACCAGCGATAGGCTGGCGTCCTTCTTTAAGTTGGTGTCCATGTGCGCCGTCGTGTAGGCCCGCAGGCGTCAGGCCTCGGCGGGCGGCAGGACGGTGCGGATCCGCCGCTCGCCGATGGTTTCGGGGATCGCCAGCGGCAGGCTGCGCAGGCGGCGACCGGTCGCGGCAAAGATCGCGTTGCCGATGGCGCCAGCGGTGGGCACAACCCCCGGCTCACCGACACCGCAGGGTGGCAGATCGCTCTCGACGATGGCGACGGTCACATCGGGTGCATTCGCCAGCCGCTGGACGGGGAAGTCGTGGAAATTGCTTTCCTGAACTGCGCCGTCTTGCAGCGTAATCTTGCTCATCAGGGCGGTGGTGACGCCAAAGAGCGCGCCGCCTTCCATCTGGCCCGCGACCTGATCGGGATTGATGATCAATCCTGCGTCGATGGCGCAGTAGATGTGGTCCACCACGATCTCGCCGTCCGGCGCAACCGTGACTTCGGCCACCTGCGCCACGACGCTGCGGTAGCATTCCTCGATCGCAATGCCGCGACCGCGCCCGGGTGCCATCGGCGTGCCCCAGCTCGCCAGCTCCGCGACCCGGTTCAGGACCGCGAGATGCCGCGGGCTGTCGCGCAACAAAGAGCGGCGATAGTCCAGCGGGTCTGCTCCGGCAACCACGGCGCATTCGTCGATGAAACTTTCGGTGAAGAAGGTGTTGAACGAAAAGCCGTTCGACCGCCAGAAATGGATCGGCATGTGGCTTGGCACGTGCTGGCTTTGCATCCGGCGGGAGGGGAAGGCATAATGCGCCTTGTCCAGCCCCTCGACCGTAAAAGCATCTCCCTCCGGTCCGGGTGTGAAGGGAAAGTTGCGCGAGGCGATGGAGTTCATGGCCGCCTGCGCCGCGACAAGCGCATCATGGGCTGTTGGCAGCCCGTCTTGCCCAAGGGCCGCGCGCAGCCTTGTGGCGGCGTGGCTGCGGAAAAGACCGCATGCGATATCCTCTTCACGCGACCAGATCAGTTTCACCGGGCGGCCCTGATGCCGGGCGGCCAAAAAGGCGACCTGGGCGATCACGTCCTGATCGCTCCGCCGTCCGAAGGCGCCGCCGTTCTGCGTTATGTTGACCGTGACCGAGGCAGGTTCGACACCTGCCCAACCCATGCCACGCGCCACGCCACCCCGCGTTGCTGTGGCGTTCTGCATCGAGGCCCAGACCTCAACCGCGCCATCTTCGCGCAGGATCGCCGTGGCATTGATGGGTTCCATGCAGGCATGGGCCACAAAGGGTGCGGTGTAGTCAGCCTCAACCACCACCGCACCGGGCGCGGCAAAGGCCGCGGACACATCCCCTTCGTCGATATGGCTGTAAGGCCCGTCGCTTTCCATCGCCTCGGCCAGACGCCGGCTCATTTCGGCGCTGTCGACCCCGTCGGCCTCTGTCGCTGTCCATTCGATGTCCAGCCGCCCAGCCGCCTGTTCGGCCTGCCACCAGGACCCGGCGAGCACCGCAACCTGGCGTCCGTCGATCACCGCCACGTCCACAACCCCGGGTTCGGCCCGAACGTCGGCCTCGTTCAGAAGGCGGGCGATCTCTGCCCCGAACACGGGTGCCTGGCGGATAGCCGCGTGAAGCATGTCGGGCAGGACCACATCCATGCCGAAAACCGGCTCGCCCCGAACCTTGGCGGGAATGTCCACCCGTGGCTGCGACCGACCGATGAGCCGCCATTCTGATCTCGGGGTCAAAGCAGGCTCGTCCGGCGGTGACAGCTGCGCCGCGGCTCCGGCGAGGTCGCCATAGGCCAGCGCCTGTCCGGAGGCGGCATGCCGGACAAACCCGTCGCCGTCCGTCGAAAGCTCGGCCTCGGGTACGCCGAGTTCTGCCGCCGCCGCCGCGACCAGCATCTGCCGCGCCGCAGCACCAGCCAGCCGCATCGGATGCCACATGCCCATCGTCGAGCCCGACGCGCCGGTGGCGATGAACCCCATCTGCCCCAGAACCCGCCGTCCAACCCAGGCGACAGGGCCCGCGGCCTCCTCCGGCCGGATCTGGAGGACGTTGAACCAGTTCGAATAGGCTGGGTGGGCGTCGGTCGGAAACACGACGCGGATGCGATCGTCGAAGGGGATGCCCAGTTCCTCGGCCACGACG
>NZ_JBOFBI010000014.1:0-2717 GCF_051645465.1 Tabrizicola sp.
GCGAGAACTTCGCCAAGACCTCCATCCATCGCAAGCACGGGCTGAAGAACAGCATCTGGTACTTCTCGCCCTTCGATGAGGACCGGGGATCGCACCGCTTCAACCCGCTCGCCCGGATCGCCGCCCTGCCCTCCGCCGAGCGTCAGTACACCGCGCTGAACTCGATGGCCGACCTCTTCCTCATCCCGGAAGGCGAAAGCGCCCAGAGCTTCTTCAATGCAGGCAAGCGGCTCTTCATCGCCTCGTGCCTCTACGCCATCGAACAGCGCCGCCCGACCTTGGGCTTTGCCGGTGAAATCATGGCCGGGGGTGGCGACAAGAAGAAGAGCTACACGGCCATTGCCGAGACCACGAATATTCCGATCGTCTCCCGCACCTTCCTGGAGATGGCCGACGTCCCGGAGAAAACCCTTGGGGCCTATGTGTCTGTCATCCAGGGATCCGGGCTCGAGCTTTGGAACGACCCCGCGGTCGACCGGGTGACCTCAGCCAGCGACTTCGACTTCTCAACCTTCCGCCGCGACCCCCAAAGCCTCTACATCGTCGTCCAGCCCGAGCACCTGAAAACCCTGGCTCCCCTCGTCCGCCTTCTCTTCGCGGATGCCATCGCCTCCCTCCAGCGCCGTGAGCCTGGTCCTGACGAACCCCATGCTGTCATGTTCCTGATGGACGAATTCGACCAACTCGGCCGTCAGCCCCTTGTCCTCTCTTCCATCAAGACCATCCGCAGCTTCGGCGGACGGTTTTTCATCATCTCTCAGACCATTCCCGGTCTTGATGACATCTATGGCGAAACCGGGCGGCGCTCTCTGCAGGGCGGCGCTGGTGTGCAGATATACATGACGCCGCAGGATGACCGAACGGCCGAGGTACTGTCGAATGCCTTGGGGCGCTCCACCATCACCGCAGTGACCGAAAGCCAATCACGGGTGCGTGCGCTCGAGGACAGCGCCAATGTCAGCAGGCGGTCCGAGGAGCGGCCGTTGATTTCGGCGAACGAGGTGCTGCGGTTTCCGCTGGATGAGGTGCTGGTGCTGCCCGAGGGACAGTATCCGATCCGGGCGCGACACATCCGATACTATGAGGATCGGCACTTTGGTCCGATTGATCGAGCACGGAAGGGGAAGGCGCTGCCGACAATACAAACGGGCGGGGCGGATAGCAGGCTTGCGCCTGTCGGAAAGCTGTCAGGGTTGACTGAGTCCGCTGGACCGGCGGGCGCCGAGGTCTTCGGAGAAGCGGCACGGGTGTTTCAGGAAATTGCGAAGAGCGCCAAGCGCACAAGGAAGGTGCCCGCTCGGGTCTGACGAGTACTTAGTTGCTGACCCGCACCGCATCCTCTTATGGGCAGGCTTCGGCCCAAAGCGGACAGTTGCTTTTCGCTGTCATGCCTTCACGGCGTTGGACTCGCCCAGTCGGTGAAAACGCTCTTTACCGGGCCTGCATCATCGCGCAGAGATTCGAACGCTACGCGGTCGGGGTGGTTCCAGGAAATTAAGAATTCGGCCGGTTGACCGTCGCGGTCATAGACAGTCGAGCGCATGGCAAGGGCACCAACCCCCGGGGCAAGGCCAAGAAGATCTGCCTCGATTTCTGGGGCGGCGGCAACGCTCACGTGGAAGTCCGAGGTCGCAAAGGTCATGCCAAAGCGTTCGCGCAAAAGGGCGTAAAGCGATGGCGCGGCGAAAACATCGGCGGCGACCAGTCCGGGAACGCGGTGCTGCGGCAAGTAGCTGGTTTCGACGCAGAAGGGCACTGCGTCCGACAGTCGAAGCCGCTTGATCACGATGACCGGTGCGCCTTCGTCTAGGTGCAGCCGGCGCGCGATATTTGCATCGGCCTGCGCCTGCTCGAAGAATAGAAGGCGCGCGCCGGGTTTATGACCGGCCTGGCCCACGACTTCCGAGATCGCCGTCGAGACCCGCTTGGACAGCGGCCGCACGACTGCGGGTTCGGGCAAGAACGTGCCTGCCGTGCCGCGGCGTTCCAGATGCCCCGCGTCAACAAGCTGGTTCAGCGCCTTGCGCACTGTCATGCGCGATATTCCGAATCGCTCGGCCAGTTCGCGCTCGGATGGAATGCGGTCGCCGTGCGACATGCCGGTTTCCAGCATGAGATTGCGCAAAAGCAAGTGCACCCGGGCCAGCGCCGACCCGGGGCGCTGTTCCTGGCTTATGAAGGCTGGGATGGGCATTTGGTATACACCGACAGCAGGGCAAGCGTTGAAATCGGCCCGATTTTCCGCCGGTAGCAGGGGCCACTTGCCCAAATTACTATACCAATGTTCCGCGCGGGGCAAACGAAAAGCCACCTTCTTCCCTGTCACGCCGCAGCGCGGCATGGGAATTCGCCGATTTCGGCAAGAAAACCGTTGCCTTGGTCCACTTGGTATGGAAACTATTATACCAATGCTAACCAAACCGGGCAAACTGGTATAGTCCGGTCAACCAACAAGGGAGAGTTCGATGAAGCACCTTCTCGCCGTGACCGCACTGGCGACCGGCATCCTGGCATCGCTGCCGGGGCTGGCCCAGGACAAGACCGTGGTCAGTTTCCTGCACAAGTTCCCCGAGCCTGAGAACATGGCCTACTTCGACGCCGCCGTGGCCGAATTCGAAGCCGCCAACCCCTCGATCGACATCGTGATGGAGGCCGTCGCGGATGAACCCTACAAGGACAAGATCCGGGTGCTGATGGCCTCGGACCAGGTGCCGGAC
>NZ_JBOFBI010000015.1:0-5880 GCF_051645465.1 Tabrizicola sp.
CGGACGCGAAGATTTACCATCACGAGGCGATGGCAGGCCGCCTGAAACGGCAGCAATCGACGATGCTGAGCGTGCTGAACATCGCTTTTCTGCTGCGCAAACACTCCCGCTATCCCGTCCGGCACACGATCCAGTTCTACGTGATGATCGCGCGGCGCCTACTGGCGGAGTTCCTGAAGGACCTCCTCTCCCGTCGGTGGCGGTTTCCGCAGTTTCTGGGCGTGGTGAAGTCGGCCCTGATGACAATCCCGATCATGCGGCATGACCGCGCAACCCTTGGCGCGTTCTACGACGGGGTCCAACGCAGGGTACTGGGCTTGCCGCCGGTGGCTGCGTCATGATGCGGCGCCTCACAGAAACCGGATACCGTTGGCCAAGCCCCGTCGGCCAACACGCGACCGCACGGCTGTTGATGGCGATGGTGCTCTGCGCCCTGCCGGGCTTTGCCGCCGCAGACAGCACCGGCGGTATCGAGGCCGCGCTTGACGCCTGCCTCGACCCCGCCCCCTCGCTGACGGCACGGATCGAGGCACTGGCCGCAAGCGGTTGGGTAACCCAAGGCGACACGACTGCGGGGCGCGACCGCTATGCCCTCTACAACCTGATGCGCCGTGGCCTCGATTCCAAGCCAGGAGACCCGAAGCGGCTGGAAGAGTTCAATTTGATCCGATCCAGGCCCCTGCAACCTCTACCAGATACCGGCGGCCAGACGCCGACTGCCACGATCATGATCGAAACCGTGGAAAAGAGGGGCCTCTCGGGCTTCCAGTACGAGTTGCCGGATCAATCGGCGAACCTCATCGTTCGGCTTATCCTGCGCAGCGATGATGTTGGTTCGGCGATTATGCAATGCGACCTGATGCTTGGCCCCGCGCTTGATCCCGAAATGATCGCCACCCGCGTCCCGCCGGACGGCGCCAAGGTGACCAAGGATAAACGCCGGGGAGGCCCGCCAAAAATGACATGGCGTTCCATCTGGGTCGAAGGCGCGGCAGATAGCTTCCGGCTGAGCCTCAACCATTCCGACTTCACTACCAGCACCGCCATCACGGCACTGCTTGCCGACTCCAAGGCTAAGACGCCGTTCTCATCCGTTCTCTCCACCGGAATATCCCCAGTCCCCTTGAGGTGACCCCATGACCGATCAATCCCCCACCGCCGCGTTCACCGCTTCGTCCTTCCTCGACGGGGCCAATGCCGACTATGTCGACCAGCTGGCCGCCCGCCATGCCGCCGACCCCAATTCGGTCGACCCGCAATGGGCCGAGTTCTTCCGCGCCCTCGGCGACAGCGAGCTTGATGCGAGGCGGGCCGCAAGCGGGCCAAGCTGGGCGCGGGGCGACTGGCCACCGCAGCCGGTGGATGACCTGACCGCCGCTCTGACCGGCGAGTGGGCGGCGTCGCCTGCCAAAGAGGCTAAAGCCGCGGGCGACAAGATCGTCGCCAAGGCCGCCGAAGCTGGCGTCAGCCTGACCCAAGACCAGATCCAGCGCGCCGTCCTCGACTCGATCCGCGCGCTCATGATCATCCGCGCCTACAGGATCCGCGGCCACCTCGCCGCCGACCTCGACCCCCTGGGCATCGCGCCCAAAGGCACCCACCCCGAGCTTGACCCCGCTTCGTACGGTTTCACCGAAGCCGACATGGGCCGCCCGATCTTCATCGACAACGTGCTCGGCCTCACCCACGCCTCGATGCGCGAGATCATCGACATCGTGAAGCGCACCTATTGCGGGACCTTCGCGCTTCAGTACATGCACATCTCCGACCCCGAACAGGCCTCCTGGCTCAAGGAACGGATCGAAGGCTACGGCAAGGAAATCGCCTTCACGCGCGAAGGCCGCAAGGCGATCCTGAACAAGCTCGTGGAGGCCGAGGGTTACGAAAAGTTCCTCCATGTCAAATACATGGGCACCAAACGCTTCGGCCTTGACGGGGGCGAAGCGCTGATCCCGGCGATGGAGCAGATCATCAAGCGCGGCGGTGCCCTTGGCGTGCGCGAGGTCATCATCGGGATGCCGCACCGGGGCCGCCTCAACATCCTTGCGAACGTGATGCAGAAACCCTACCGGGCGATCTTCCACGAATTCCAGGGCGGCAGCTACAAGCCCGAAGACGTGGATGGTTCAGGTGACGTGAAGTACCACCTTGGGGCCTCAAGCGACCGGGAGTTTGACGGCAACAAGGTCCACCTCTCACTGACCGCAAACCCATCGCATCTCGAGGCGGTGAACCCCGTCGTCCTTGGCAAGGTCCGCGCCAAGCAGGACCAGATGAACGACATTGCGGAACGGATCGCCGTTCTCCCGATCCTCCTCCACGGCGACGCGGCCTTCGCGGGCCAGGGCGTTGTGGCCGAATGCCTCCAGCTTTCCGGCATCAAGGGCCACCGCACCGGCGGCTGCATCCATATCATCGTCAACAACCAGATCGGCTTCACTACGGCCCCCGCCTTCAGCCGCACCTCGCCCTACCCGACTGACATCGCACTCATGGTGGAAGCGCCAATCTTCCACGTGAATGGCGACGACCCCGAGGCCGTGGTCCATGCCGCCCGCGTGGCCACGGAATACCGCCAGAAGTTCCACAAGGACGTCGTTCTGGACATCTTCTGCTACCGCCGCTTCGGTCACAACGAAGGCGACGAGCCGATGTTCACCAACCCCGCGATGTACAACCGCATCCGCAAGCAGAAGACCACGCTTCAGCTCTACACCGAACGCCTCGTCGCCGACGGCCTGATACCCGAAGGCGAGATCGAGGATATGAAGGCCGCCTTCCAGGCCCGCCTGAACGAAGAGTTCGAGGCTGGAAAGGCTTTTCTTCCAAACAAGGCCGACTGGCTGGATGGCCGCTGGAAGAACATGGGTGCCAGGGACCTGAACAACTACCAGCGGGGTGAAACCTGGATCAAGGCCGACACTCTGGCCGAGATCGGCGCGGGTCTGACCCGCATCCCCGACGGCTTCGACATGCACAAGACTGTCACCCGTCAGCTCGACGCCAAGCGCGAGATGTTCGCCAAGGGCAACGGTTTCGACTGGGCGACCGCCGAAGCGTTGGCCTTCGGGTCGCTGCAACTGGAAGGCTTCGCCGTCCGCCTTTCGGGCCAGGACTGCTCCCGCGGCACGTTCTCGCAGCGCCACTCCGGCTGGGTCGACCAGACGACCGAGGAACGCCACTACCCCCTGAACCACATCCGCCCCGGCCAGGCGCGGTATGAGGTCATCGACTCGATGCTCTCGGAATATGCCGTCCTCGGGTTCGAATACGGCTACAGCCTTGCCGAACCGAACGCGCTGACGATCTGGGAGGCCCAGTTCGGCGACTTCGCCAACGGCGCGCAGATCATGATCGACCAGTTCATCAACTCGGGCGAGTCGAAGTGGCTGCGCATGTCGGGCCTCGTCCTCCTTCTGCCGCACGGCTACGAAGGCCAGGGCCCGGAACACTCCTCCGCCCGCCTCGAACGCTTCCTGCAGCTCAGCGCCGAGGACAACTGGATCGTCGCCAACTGCTCGACCCCGGCGAACTACTTCCACATCCTGCGCCGCCAGCTGCACCGCACCTACAGGAAGCCCCTTATCCTGATGACGCCGAAATCTCTCCTTCGGCACCCGATGTGCATCTCGGCGGCGGCAGATTTCACCGACGGCTCCACCTTCCATCGCGTCCTCTGGGACGATGCGCAGAAGGGCAACTCGACCCAGAAGCTCAAGGCCGACGACAAGATCAAGCGCGTGGTCCTTTGCTCCGGCAAGGTCTACTTCGATCTCCTCGCCGAACGCGACGCTCAGAAGCTTGACGACGTGTACCTCCTGCGCGTCGAGCAGCTTTACCCGGTCCCGGCAATCTCTCTGACCCAGGAACTCAGCCGCTTTCCGAAGGCCGAGTTCATCTGGTGCCAGGAAGAGCCGAAGAACCAGGGCGCCTGGTCGTTCATCGAGCCCGACATGGAGGGCATCCTGACCAAGATCCGCGGCAAGCCGACCCGCATGTCCTATGCCGGCCGCAAGGCCTCGGCCTCGCCCGCAACGGGCCTCGCCTCCCGCCACAAACACGAACAGCAAACCCTCGTCGCCCAGGCCCTGGGCCTCTGACCCGCATACCGGAGACTAGACATGACAGACGTAATGGTGCCCGCCCTCGGCGAATCCGTGTCCGAGGCCACCGTGTCCACCTGGTTCAAGAAACCGGGCGATGCGGTGAAGCAGGACGAGATGCTCTGCGAGCTTGAGACCGACAAGGTATCAGTCGAGGTGCCAAGCCCGGTGACCGGCGTCCTGGCGGAAATCCTCGCGCCGGAAGGCACGACGGTCGCGGCCAGCGCCCGCCTTGCGATCGTGACCGAGGGCGCCGCAGCGACGACCTCCGCGAAGACCGAGGCGCCCCCGGCGCCGAAGGAAGAGCGGAAGGAGGAGCGTCCCGCCAAAGCCACCGAAGACGCGCCCTCCGCCAAGAAAGCCATGGCCGAGGCGAACCTCACCCCCGACCAGGTCCAGGGCACCGGCCGCGATGGCCGCATCATGAAGGAAGACGTGGCCCGCACTGTCGCGAGCACCGCAGGAGCCACTGCCACCGCCGCGACGCCAGCTCCGGCCCCCGCCGCCCTCCCCCGTGCCCCCGTCCCCGCCGACGACGCCGCGCGGGAAGAGCGGGTAAAGATGACAAGGCTGCGCGCCACCATCGCCCGCCGCCTGAAGGATGCCCAGAACACCGCCGCCATGCTGACCACCTACAACGAGGTGGACATGTCGGCGATCATGGCGCTCCGCAACGAATACAAGGACGCGTTCGAGAAGAAGCACGGCGTCAAGCTCGGCTTCATGTCCTTCTTCGTCAAAGCCTGCTGCCACGCCCTGAAGGAAGTCCCCGAGGTCAACGCCGAAATCGACGGCGGCGACGTGGTCTACAAGAACTACGTCCACATGGGCGTCGCCGTCGGCACCCCCTCCGGCCTCGTCGTCCCCGTCGTCCGCGACGCCGACCAGATGGGCTTCGCCGCCATCGAGAAGAAAATCGCCGAACTCGGCCTCCGCGCCCGCGACGGCAAGCTTTCCATGGCCGAAATGCAGGGCGGCTCCTTCACCATCTCCAACGGCGGCGTCTACGGCAGTCTGATGTCCTCCCCCATCCTCAACCCCCCGCAATCCGGCATCCTCGGCATGCACAAGATCCAGGACCGCCCGGTCGTCGTCGCCGGCCAGATCGTCATCCGCCCGATGATGTACCTCGCCCTCAGCTACGACCACCGGATCGTGGACGGCAAAGGGGCGGTGACGTTCCTGGTGCGGGTGAAAGAGGCGCTGGAGGATCCGAGAAGGTTGCTGATGGATTTGTGAGAGAGCTAAGTGACGGCGGTCGGAATTTGGTCTTCGACAGTGGCGGCTATGGTCGCGACGATGGCAATAGGCTTGGCCGTCTACTTCCTTGGCGATTCGCAGTTCTTTGCCGTGTCAGAACAGGCCGACGTCTGGATCATCGTCGTTCTGGCGGTTGTGGCCTCGGTGTTGCAGGCGTGGTCAATTGGACTTCTGTGTAATCGCGAATATGACCTGTACATGATTTCGCTGACATGCTGGCTAGCTGGCAGCGGAATTAGGGCGACGAGGCCCTATGATACTCCAACTATTGTCGAGCAATCGTTCGTTCTCGGCCTTGGTCTGCTTCTTGACGCAGTGCAGATTTGGGCATTGCTTCGAGCCGTATCGAGAGCAAAGCAAAACCGACTTCGACCAGCCCAGTAGGGTGCGCTACAGCGCGCCCTACAACACTCCTACCCCGGACCCCCCATGACCCACTCCACCCCCACCGCCGCCCCAAGCACCACCCCACCCCCACGTGGGGAGGGGCCGGGGGTGGGGGGCCGTCCGACCCCTA
>NZ_JBOFBI010000016.1:0-9444 GCF_051645465.1 Tabrizicola sp.
CTGGACAGGATTCGGACACGCATGCCCCCCTTCCTCTCTCACCCCTTCGATGACGACAAACTGAAGGAGGCGTGCGGCATTTTCGGCGTGGTCGGCGTGGCCGACGCGTCGAACTTCGTGGCCCTTGGCCTCCACGCCCTGCAGCACCGCGGGCAAGAGGCCGGGGGGATCGTCTGCTACCACCCCGACCACGGCTTCAACTCCGCCCGCCGTTTCGGCTACGTGCGCGACAATTTCACCAAACCCGATGTCATGGACACGCTGCCGGGCCAGCTGGCCATCGGGCATGTCCGCTATTCCACCGCCGGATCGAAGGGCGCGACCGCAATCCGCGACGTCCAGCCCTTCTTCGGCGAGTTCTCGATGGGCGGCTGCGCCATCGCCCACAACGGCAACCTGACCAACGCCGCCGCCCTCCGCCGCGAACTGATCGAGCGCGGGAGCATATTCCAGTCCTCCTCCGACAGCGAATGCATCATCCACCTGATGGCACGCTCGATCCAGAAAACCCTCTCCGAGCGCATCAAGGACGCGCTCCGCCGCGTCGAGGGCGCCTTCTCGGTCGTCGCCATGACCCGGACCAAGCTCATCGGCGTGCGCGACCCCCTAGGCGTCCGCCCCCTCGTCCTCGGCCGCATCTCCGACCACGGCTGGGCGCTCTCCTCGGAAACCTGCGCCCTAGACATCATCGGCGCCGAATTCGTGCGCGAGATCGAGCCGGGCGAGATGGTCGTCATCGAAGGCAACAAGGTCGAATCGACCCGCCCCTTCGCCCCCGCCAAATCCCGCTTCTGCATCTTCGAGAACGTCTATTTCTCGCGCCCCGACAGCATCATTGGCGGCCGTTCCGTCTATGAAACCCGCCGCCAGATCGGCGTGGAGCTGGCCCGCGAAGCCCCGGTCGATGCCGATCTCGTCTGCCCGGTCCCCGACAGTGGAACCCCCGCCGCCATCGGCTACAGCCAGGAATCCGGCATCCCCTACGCGATGGGGATCATCCGCAACCAGTACATGGGCCGCACCTTCATCGAGCCTACGGACCACATCCGCAACATGGGCGTCCGCCTGAAGCTGAACGTCAACCGCGCCCTCATCAAAGGCAAACGCGTGATCCTCGTCGACGACTCTGTCGTCCGCGGCACCACCTCCCGCAAGATCAAGGACATGATCCTCGAAGCAGGCGCCGCCGAGGTCCACTTCCGCATCGCCTCCCCCCCGACCGCCTGGCCCTGCTTCTACGGCGTCGACACGCCCGAACGCTCCAAACTCCTCGCCGCGACGATGAGCGAGGACGAAATGCGCGACTGGATCGGCGTCGACAGCCTCAAGTTCATCTCCCTCGACGGCCTCTACCGCGCCGCAGGCGAAGCCCAGGGCCGCGACGCCGCCAGCCCCCGCTTCTGCGACGCCTGCTTCTCGGGCGACTACCCCGTGGCCCCCTCCGACAAGATCGAGGAAGGCTTCCAGATGAAGGCGGCGGAGTGAGCGCCGAGGTCGACACCTACCTTGCCGCCCTCCCCCCGGACCAGCGCGCCGCCCTGCAATCCTTGCGCAGACGCCTCCGCACCCTCCTCCCCGGCCACCTGGAGGTCATGTCCTACGCCATGCCCGGCTTCCGCAAGCCCGGCCCGAGGGGCAAGATGGTCATCGGCTACGCGGCCTTCGCCAAGCACCTGGGCCTCTACCCCCATTCCGGGACCGTGATCCCCCGGATCGACTGCACCCCCTTCAAGACCTCGAAGTCCGGCGTCCTCTTCACCCCCGACCGCCCGCTCCCCGACGCACTCCTCGAACAGATCATCCGCACCCGGCAGGCCGAGCTTGCCTCTGCTCACGGCACGCGCTGACCCCTTGCCCTTTCACATTTGCCCAAATATCCCCGCCGGAGGCTTCGACACCTCCGCAAGGACCAACGCATGACCGAGAAGATCGCCCCAAAAGTCGCGCTAGTCACCGGCGCCTCGCGCGGCCTTGGGGCTGCCGTCGCCGAACAACTAGCGCTCCGCGGCTGGCACGTCGTGGCCGTGGCCCGCACTGTCGGAGGGCTTGAGGATCTGGACGACCGGGTGAAGCGCGCAGGCCAGCCGGGCGCCGGAGGCCTCACGCTTGCGCCCATGGACGTGACCAACGACGACGCGATGCGCCATCTCTGCCGCAGCGTCCATGACCGCTGGGGCGGGGTCGGCCTCTGGGTCCATGCGGCAGTGCATGCGGCCCCGCTGGCACCGATGGGATCTCTCGACCAGAAGGATTGGGAGAAATCCGTCGCCACCAACACCCGCGCGACCGGCATGCTGATCCCTATGGTGGAACCGCTTCTGCACGCCCATGAGGGGACAGCGCTCTTCTTCGACGATCCCCGCGCGGGCGAGCCCTTCTTCGGGGCCTACGGCGCGACCAAAGCCGCCCAGATCGCGCTGGCGAAAAGCTGGCAGGCCGAGACGCGCAGACACGGCCCCCGGGTCCTGATCGAGACCCCCGCGCCCCTCCCGACGGCAACCCGCGCCCGCTTCTTCCCCGGCGAGGATCGGAACAAGCTGGCCGATCTCCAGATCGAAGCCGCTCGGATTCTCGACACGCTCTGACCGCAGGGCCCCGATTTTTCGCCGAAAAATCGTGCCTACCCCAGCGCCGCAGCGATGGACTGCCACAGCACCTCAACGGGCTCGAGCCCGACCGAAAGGCGGACGAACCCTTCGGGCACTGCATCGCCCCAACGCGCCCGGCGTTCGGCCGAGGAATGCGTCGCGCCGAAACTGGTGGACTGCGCGAGATAAGGACAGGCCGTAAGGAACCGCTCGGCGACGCCCGCGCTTTCCAGCGTCAGCCCGATCAGGAAGCCCCCATTCACCATCTGCCCGCCGACGGCCCGATGAGAGGGATCTCCCGGCAACCCAGGATAGCGCAACGCCTTGACCGTCGGATGCGACGCCAACCGCCCGGCGATCACCGCCGCACTGGCGCACATCCGCTCCAGCCTTACCTCCAGCGTCTCCAGCCCTCGGTGCAAAAGCCAGGCATCAAAAGGCCCCGGCATGGCACCCGAAAGCCGCCGCCAGTCGCGTACCCGGCCGATCAGCGCCTCGTCCCGGCCCGCGACATGGCCCGCCAGAAGATCAGAATGCCCGCCCGGCGCCTTGGTATCCGCCGCGACCACAAGGTCCGCGCCAAGATCGAGCGGGCGCTGCAGATAGGGCGTCATCGTGGTGTTGTCGACGATGACCCTTGCCCCGGCCGCCTTTGCCCGCGCGGCGACCAGCGCGATGTCGCAGACATCAAGGCCGGGGTTTGACGGGGTTTCCAGATAAACCATCGCCGCGCCAGTGAAATCCGCTGTGTCATAGCCCGTGGTTGGCAGCATCTGGACCTGAACGCCGAAGGCTTTCAGGAACTCGTCGGCCAGAACCCGCGTCACATAATAGCCGTCGGCGGGCAGGATCACCCGGTCCCCGGCCTTGAGACACGCGAAGAGCGTCGCAGAAATCGCCGCCATGCCGGACGGGAAGGCCACGACCGGCGCATCCTCCAGAAGGCCAAGTTGCGCTTCAAGTTCGTCCAGCGTCGGATTGCCCGCGCGGGAATAGCTGTGCGGGCCGGTTCCGTTCGCGGGCAGATGGAACGTCGTGGCCGGAACGAGTGGTGGCGCAATCGGGTCGCCCGGCGCAAGCCCGGCCTTGCGATGATGTAAAAGCCTCGCGGCGCGGGTTGCGTCCTTCTCGCCCATCACGGTACTTCATTCCTTTCCAAAGGGTTAACGACACCGCAACCCATTGATTTCCTTAGATCTGGCCATCTGTCCCACCGTGGGACACCTCACTCCAGCCTGGCCGGGAAGCCCTCGGCGCGAAGGTCGGTGCCAAGGAGGTCTTCCAGAAGCTTCGCGATCATCGGCGACTGCGCCTCGCCGCCATAGGCGGCCTTGGCGGCGATGTAGGTCTGGTTGGTCATCGAGGCGAGGTCGAGCGGCACGCCGAATTCCTTGCCGAAACCAAGCGCGAACCCAAGGTCCTTCAGCGCAAGATCGATGTTGAAGGCGATGTCGTAGGACCCGTTCAGGATCAGCGCCCCTTCCGTCTCATGCACGAACGAGTTGCCGGATGAGGCCGCGATGGCGTGCCAGGCTTGCGCAAGATCAAGCCCGCCGCGCTTGGCCAGCATCAGCGCCTCGGAGGTCGCTTTGAGGTGGATGAAGGCCAGCATGTTGGTGATGACCTTGATGATCGAGGACGCGCCCAATGGCCCGATGTGGAAAATCCGGTCGCCCATCGCCTGCATAGCCTTGTGGTGAAGATCGAAGAGATCCTTGTCGCCGCCCGCGAGCATGGTGATCTTGCCCTGATAGGCCAGATGCACCCCGCCGGTGACGGGAAGCTCCATCATTCGGACCCCGGCCTCGGCCGCGACAGCGGCGAGCGTCAAGACCTCGTCGCGGCCAAGCGTGGACATTTCCAGCCAGGAGGCCCCTTTCCGCATATGCGGCAGGATGTTCCGCAGCACCTTCTCCGAGACCACGGGGGATGGCAGGCAGGTGATGACATGGTCGACCGAGGCCGCGAGTTCCTCGGCGCTCTTGGCCAGCACCGCTCCATTCGCGACCAGAGGGGCCGCAAGAGCGGCGTTCAAGTCGTAGACCGTGACCTTGAAGCCGTCCTTCAAGAGACAGCCGGCACAAGCGGCCCCGAGGTTGCCGAGGCCGATGTATCCGTAGTGCATGATCTCTCCTGTCTGCACGATTTTCCTGCGAAAAATCGGAAGCGGCGCTTACGCGCCGTAGCCGACGATGCCTTTGACCTCGCAGAAGTCGTGGATGCCCCAGTCGGCGTACTCGCGGCCGTTGCCGGACTGCTTGTAGCCGCCGAAGGGGGCGGAGGTGTCCCAGTCGGGGTAGTTGAGGTTCACGGTCCCGGCACGGAGTTTTCGCGCGACTGGAATGGCGTCTTCGACCGGACCGGCGATATAGGCGGCAAGGCCGTAGATCGTGTCGTTGCCCTGCTGGATAGCGTCTTCGATGCTGTCGTAGGGCTGGATCGCCAGGACCGGCCCGAAGATTTCCTCTTTCGAGATGGTCATTGAATTGACCACATCGCCAAAGACGGTCGGGCGCACGAACCAGCCGCGATTGAGATCGGCGGGGCGGCCGACACCACCCGTGACGAGGGTCGCGCCTTCGTCGATCCCGGCTTGGATCAGGCGCTGGACCTTCTCGAACTGAAGTTTCGAGACGAGGGGGCCCATCCCCGTCGCTTCGTCGCGCGGATCGCCGACCTTGATGCCCTCGGCCACTTCCTTGGCCACGGCGAGCGCTTCGGCCTGCCGGTTGCGGGGCACCAGCATCCGAGTCGGGGCGTCGCAGGACTGGCCGGTGTTCGCCATCACGGCGTTGACGCCTGCAGCAACGGCTTCGGCGATATTGGCGGTCGGCAGGATGATGTTGGGGGACTTGCCGCCCATCTCCTGCGCCACGCGTTTGGCCGTGGGGGCCGCTGCCGCGGCGATCTGGGTGCCTGCCCGGGTCGAGCCGGTGAAGGACACCATGTCCACTTCCGGGTGGACCGACATCCGCGCGCCGACCTCGGGGCCGAGGCCGTGGACGAGGTTGAAGACACCCGGTGGCACGCCTGCGTCGTGGCAGACCTGCGCAAAGAGCGTTCCGGAAAGTGGAGCGATTTCCGAGGGTTTCAGGACCATCGTGCAGCCCGCGATCAGCGCGGGCGCGACCTTGCAGGCGATCTGGTTCATCGGCCAGTTCCAAGGGGTGATAAGCGAGCAGACGCCGATCCCTTCGTAGATGATCCGCGTGGTGCCGCGGTTGTATTCCCAGACCATCTCCTCGGCGGCCTTGATCGTGGCCTCGATATGGACCTGCCCGGCCCAGGCCTGCGCGCTGCGGGCCCACTCGATCGGCGCACCCATCTCGGTGGACATCACCTGCGCAAAGTCTTCGTAGCGGTCGTTGTAGACCTCCAGTATCCGCTTCACCAGCGCGATCCGTTCGGCGACGGGCCGGTAGGTCCAGCCATCGAAGGCCGCGCGGGCCGCGAGAATCGCGCGGTCGGCGTCTTCGCTGTTGCCGAGGGCGACCTCGCAGACGATTTCCTCGGTCGCGGGGTTTTCGACACCCATGCGTTTGGTCGAGATCGGATCGACCCACTGGCCATTGATGTAGAATTTCAGCATGTTAGCCGGGATCATTGCGACCTCACTTGAAGTAGATGTTGAAGCGGGCGCGGATAGCGGCGTCGATGTCCGGATCGACGCGGCAGCCGGCCTTGGAGAGGATATCGTTCTTCCGGGCAATCGCCGTGTCAAGGAGCAAGGGCTTGCCAGCCTCGTTCCATTCCTTGGGCGACATGCGGTTGCCAACCTTGGGGTAGATGTATTCGGTCTGCATCAGTTTCAGCGTCTGGTCAGAGCCAAGGTAATGGCCGGGACCGCCAAGGCAGACCTCTTTCATCGCCTCGATGGAGGTGCTGTCAGCGGTCACGTCGATGCCGCGGACAAGGCGCATGGTCTGGCCAAGGAGGTCGTCGCCGAGGACGAGGCTTTCGAGACAGAAGCCGAGCAGCGAGGCGTGCATGCCGACGGCCTCGTAGCACATGTTGAGGCCTGCGAGACCGGCGAGGGCGTTGGTGATGCCCTGCTCCCATCCGGCCTGCATGTCGGGGAGTTTGCTATCGCTGATCCCGGAGGCGGCCCCACCGGGGAGGTTGTAGAAACGGTGCATCTGGGCGCAGCCTGCGGTCAGAAGCGCCTGTTCGGCGCTGCCTCCGGACATGGCCCCGGTGCGGAGGTCGGAGACGAAGGGCCAGGTGCCGAAGATGGCGGGCGCGCCGGGCTTGATGGCGTTGACGTAGACGACGCCTGCCAGGCATTCCGCGACGGCCTGGACGATGGTCAGCGCAATGGGCGCTGGTGCTGTGGCCCCGGCTTGCCCCGCGGAGAGGAGGAGCATCGGCATGCCGCGGCGGATGCAATCCTCCATGGTTATGCAGCTTTCCTCGGCGAATTTCATCGGGGGGACGACGAAGCAATTGGAATTGCTGACGAAGGGTCGGTCGCGCCACTCGGCTTCGCCGCCTGCGACCATGTGGATCAGCTCGAAGCAGTCGGCGACATGGGCGGGGTCGGAGAAGCTGGTGCCCACATGCTTTACGGTGCCGGAGAGCGAGCCGTAGAGGGTGTTGAGGTCCATCTCCTTGTTGTCGACAACGTCGCGGCAGACCATCGTCCGCTGGTAGAAGTGGATGTTGTCGAGGTTATCGACCAGGCGGGCGGCGTCATAAAGGTCTTGCGCGGTGGATTCGCGGTAGTCGAGGGTGATGGGGTCGACGATATGCACGGCAGCCCCGGCGGTGCCGTAGTGGACGTTGGTGCCGGTGAGGTGGAGGTCGTACTTCGGGTCGCGCGCGTGAAGGGTGATGTCGCGGGCGGCGATCGTCAGCATGTCCTCGACCAGCGCACGGGGGAAGCGGATGCGGCCGTCGTCGCCTTGGATCGCGCCCGCTTCGGTCAGGAGCTTGACGCCGGAGGGCGGGGCCTGGCTAAGGCCGATCTGTTCAAGGGCGTCGAGGGCGGCGGCATGGATCTGCTGCACTGCCACTTCGGTCAGGGGCTTGTACTGCCCGCCGGGCATGCCGGGGCGGACGGGGCGCACGTCATCGGCCAAGGGGGCCGCGCGCATGGCGACGCGGGCCTGGCGGCCGCCAGATCGGCGGGCGCGGGCGGGTTCGCAGATCTCACCGATCTCGGTCATTTGGATGATCCTTTAAGGAGGAGTGCGTCGATGTCGTCGCCATTGGCGGTTCCCGCGAGGGGGGCGAAGGAGCCCTGTTCCAGCATTGCGGTCACAGAGTCGCGGATGGCGGCATGGGTCAGGCGGGCGATCTGGCTGCCGGTCGAGATGCGGCGGACGCCCATTGCGGCAAGCTCGGCCACAGTCAGGGACTTGAGCGGTCCGGCGGCGAGGGCGTTTACCGGCTTCTTCACGGCGGCCAGTATCTTGGCGAGTTCGGGCTTGCCGGGCGGGACCGGGATGTAGAGGAGATCAGCCCCGGCGGCCTCGAAGGCTTGCAGGCGGCGGATGCCCTCGGCGAGGTCGTAGGTGCCGTGCATCACGCCGTCGGCGCGGGCGCAGAAGATGAAGGGGCGTTTGAAGGCGCGGGCGGCGGCGACCCCGGCGCGGATACGTTCTACTGCCAGATCAAAGGCATAGGGGGCGTTGCCGGGGATCATCTGGGTGTCTTCGACCGAGATGCCGGAGAGGCCGACCTCGCCGGAAAGGCGGACGGTTTCGGTCACGTCTTCCGGGTTGTCACCGAAGCCGTTCTCGAAATCGCCCGAGACCGGGAGGTCGGTGGCCGCGATCAGGTCGGCGGCGTGGGCCAACGCCTCGTCCCGCGTGACGCCGCCAAGGTCGGGGCGGCCCAGGGTGAAGGCGTGGGCTGCGGATGAGGTGGCTAGCGCCTTTGCCCCGAGTGCTGCCATCATCCGGGCCGAGCCGCGATCCCAGGGGTTCGGGATGACGAAGCAGCCGTGTTGGTGCAGGTCGTGGAAGGCCTGATGGCGTGCAGCGAGGGTCATGCCTTGATCCTTTCCGACTTCGGGTCGTACATCGGTATCAGCGAAGCAATCGCCTCATGCCTCTGGCCCGCGACCTCGATTTCATAGCGCGAGCCAAGGATATCATCATCCGACTGCCCTTTGGCGGGAACATAGCCCATGCCGACGGCTCCGCCGAGGAAATGGCCGTAGTTGCCGGAGGTCACGGGGCCGACGATCTTGCCGTCGCGGACCACGGCCTCGTTGTGGAAGAGGAGCGGTTCGGGGTCTTTCAGGCGGAACTGGAGCATCTTACGGCCAAGGCCCGTCTGCTCGGCCCGCAGAGCGGCATCGCGGCCGATGAAGGACGGTTTCTTGCGACTGACGGTGAAGCCGAGGCCCGCTTCCAGCACATGATCTTCATCGGTGATGTCATGGCCCCAGTGGCGGTAGGCCTTCTCGATCCGGCAGCTGTCGAGGGTATGGAGGCCGCAGAGCTTTAGCCCGAGGTCTGCGCCCGCCTCTTCCAGTGCCTCGAAGACGTGGGCGGTCTGGTCGGAGGAGACGTAAAGCTCCCAGCCTAGCTCACCTACGTAGGTGACGCGATGGGCGCGGGCGAGGCCCATGCCGACCTCGATTTCCCGCATTGTGCCAAAGGGATGCGCGGTGTTGCTGAAGTCATTGGGCGAGACACGGGACAGAAGGTCACGCGACTTCGGCCCCATCACGCAGAGGACCGACTCAGCGGCAGTCACATCGGTGATGACGGCGAAGTCGTCGCCCAAATGATCGCGCATCCAGGCGAGGTTCCTTTGCAGTGTCGCGCCGGGGACAACGGCCAGATAGGCGGTCTCGGACAGCCGGGTCACCGTAAGGTCGGCCTCTATCCCCCCGCGTTCATTGAGG
>NZ_JBOFBI010000017.1:0-12281 GCF_051645465.1 Tabrizicola sp.
TCTATCTGTCCATTCACAGGCAAAACTCAGCGCAATTGCCAGACAGCTGAACGAACGACCACGCAAGACCTTGCAATATCAAACCCCAGCAGAGAGATTCGCAGAGTGTGTTGCGTCGATCAGTTGAACCCACCGCCCAACGCGGTCATTCGAAGGGCGGCGACATCATCAAAATCTATGCGCAGGCGCGGCAACAACAAAACCGATGCGCAACTACCCGATCTTCCTGAAATCGAAACCGTCAGCCCCTCCGCTTCAAGATGCAGCCTATTGTGGCCGGTCTTTGGGCACACTATGTAGACCGAAGGATAACCATCTCGTTCAACTGAGGTGAACACCAATGGAATTCGAACAGGCACAGCTCCTGGGCTTTGACCGGCGAGAGATATTGCGCTTCATTTTCCTGCTCACCGCATTTAGCTTGATTGCTGCGAGCGTCTGGGACTACCTGGGCTCGCTTTTGCGGTGGTCCAAATCGAAAAGTGAGGCGGGGGCCGCTGATCCGGCGAGTTTTGTCTTGGGTGGGCCTTTTCCAAGATACCGCGGCATTCTGACCACGGTTTTTCGTGACAAGCCTGCCGGGCCGACCCCGACCAAATGGGTGCTGCGGTCTTCGCTTGCGGTAAGGCTCTTTTTTTTCTGGGTCGTTGGGGCATGCCTTGTTGTCTTGATCGATGCTCGGCAAGACAGCATCGCTGCTGGCCGGTACGTAGGATGGGATTGGTCAAGGTATGCGGCCAATCCCTACTTGCTGGTCTTCGAGCTGTTTGCGGCGCTTTGCGTGGCTCTTATGATCTACGTCGTATTTTTCAAAAAAGTGCGCTTTGATGATGATGTTCTGATCTGGAACAGCTTTCCGGACATCACTGGCCTTCCGTTTGTCACCCAAGAGTATCGTTGGAAGAATCTTTGTCGCGTAGACGACTACTTTTACAAGGTAGAGTTTTCTTTCTCACCCGGCGGCAAGGTGGTCTTGTACAAGCGGCAACTGAGCACAGGTGAGCTTAAACGGTTCGCCGAGTACCAGTTGGAAAAGAACAGATTCGAAGCTGCCAACAAACCTTCTGTTTATTCTCACCGGGGGTCAAAGCTGTTTTGAACAAGAAGCCTATAACCGTCAGCAAGATCAACAGGTTTGTCCCTGTCAAGCTTGAATAGAGCAGTTCCGCAACTGCCGGCGCTTCCTGAAGTCGAAATCTTCGGTTTCACGGGGGACCGAACCGTACGGGTTCTGACCAGCTCACATCGTGGCTCTTCTACGTGAAAAGCCCATTGCGGCGCTCTGCCGGTCGTTTGGGTCAATGGCCGCTTTGTCCCCCAAAGCCGTCGTTCAATAAAGCTGTCGTGCCCGGGATCGGGGCTTTCGCGTTCAATTGCCGATACCTTCGGCCGCCTCGTTCCTGCCGGGCGCTACCGCGCGGGGCGGAGGTGCTGGAGGCCCCAGACTGCAAGGCCTATCGCAAGCCCCCAGAAGGCGGCGCCGATGCCGAAGGCGGCTACTCCTGACGCGGTGGTGGCAAGGGTCATGGTCGCGGGGAAGCGCTGGTCGGGGGTGGCGAAGGCCGCGGTCAGGGCGCCCATCAGGGGGCTGAGGAGGGCGAGGGCCACCAGCGCCGCGACTACGGGGGCGGGGAGGGCGGCGAGGAGGTCGATCACCGTGGGGCTGAGGAGGCCGAGGAGCACCCAGACCGCGGCATAGGCGAGGCCGACGATCCAGCGTTTGTCCTTGTCGGGGTGGACATCGGGGCCAAGGCAGATGGCGGCGGTGATCGCGGCCATGCTGACGGTATGGGCGCCGAAGAAGGCGGTGATGGTGGAGATGAGGCCGGTGGTGGTCAGGGCGGCGCTGACCGGGGGCTCGTAACCTGCGGCGCGCAGGGTCGCGAAGCCGGGGAGGTTCTGCGAGGCCATGGTGACGAGGTAGAGGGGCAGGCCGAGGCCGAGGATGACGGAGAGGCGGAACTCGGGGGCGACGGGGGTGAGGATCGGCGTGCTGAGGCGGAGCGTGGAGAGGTCTGACCCGGTGAGGAGCGCCAGGACGATGCCGGTGAGCAGGGCGGCGAGGACGGCGAAGGCGGGGTTCCAGAGGCGGACGGTCAGGAAGACGGCGACCATGGGGAGGACGAGGGCGGGCAGGGTCTCGGCCGCGAGGGCGCCCTTGAGGCAGAAGGGCAGGAGGACTCCGGCCAGCATTCCGGCGGCGATGCCGTCGGGGATGCGGGCGACGAGGGCTCCGAGCGGGCGGATCAGGCCGGTCGCGGCGATAAGGGCGCCCGCGACGACAAAGGCTCCGACGCCTTCGGCAAAGCTGATCCCGCTGGCGGCGGCGATGAGTGCGGCGCCGGGGGTGGACCAGGCGAGGACCACGGGGACGCGGGATTGCCAGGAGAGGAGGGCGGAGCCGACGGCCTTGCCGAGGCTGATGGCGAGAAGCCAGCTTGCCGCCTGTGCGGGTGTGGCGCCAAGGGCGGCGGCGGCGGCCAGAAGGATCGCGACCGAGGCGGCGTAGCCTACGAGCGCGGCCACGGTTGCGGCCGAGATCACCGATGCCCGCATGCCAATGTCCCCCGCGCCGGATGTCGGCGGACTATTCCGTGCTGTCAGGATGGCCGCAAGGGGGGAAAGAAAGGCGGCGACCCCAGGGAGGAGGAGAGGGGCCGCCGCAAGACCGGAAGCCCCGGGAGGAGGTGGGGCGCCGGATGAGCTTGGGGCCGTGCGGCCCCGGAAAGACTAGGGCGGCGGTGCCAGGGAGGAGGGAGGCACCGCCGCTATACCGGATGACCCAGGGAGGAGGAGGGGTCACCCGATCGGTTTTGGGCCCGAAGGCCCGGAATGGGGGCGACGATGCCAGGGAGGAGGGAGGCACCGCCGCGATATCGGATGACCAGGGAGGAGGAGGGGGTCACCCGATGGAGTTGGGACCCGTGGGTCCCGGAAGAATTGCGGCGATGCCAGGGAGGAGGAGGGCATCGCCGCAGATCGCAAAGGCCCTAGGGAGGAGGAGCGGGCCTTCTTGAAAACTCACTTGCCGTAGGCTGCCTCACGGGCGACATCGGCGATCGCAAGCCGGCTGATGCCGAGATCTGCGAGGTCACGGTCGCTGAGCGCGTTCAGCTCGGCCACGGTCCGCTCGTAGACCCGGCGCTGATTGAACGCGGTCACGAGGGTGTCTTTCAGAAGCATCACGCGGTCCAGAAGACCTTTGCGGGCGATGCCGGTGCTGTTTACGTATGCCATGTCACTCTAGCCTCATCAGGTTCATTGGTAGCGTTCTGTTGCGCTGTTAGGGGTAACATGGACCCTATGCTGCAGATGCACAATACCGGAGTGCTGCAATGCTGCCATGCAGCATCCGCATGGCTCAAGACACGAAATTGTCATGATTTTTGAAGCGCTTCGACGAAATTTTGAGCAAATGGTCAACGGACCTTGCCCTTCTGCGCAAAGATCACGACCTTAGCGTGAAACTTGTGCGACGGAGGAACGGATGGAGATCGATCGCGATCAGGTGATACGGGTTCTGGCCGGGGTCGCGCATCCCGGAGGGGGCGATCTGGTGAGCCGCGATCTGATTCGTGCGCTGGCCGTGGACGGGGGGGCGGTGCGCTTCGTGATCGAAGCGGCGACGCCCGATGAAGCCCGCTCGTTGGCCCCGGCGCAGGGTGAAGCCGAGGCTCGGCTGAGGGCGCTGCCGGGGGTGGAAGCGGTCCAGGTGGTGATGACGGCGCATGGGCCGGCGCCAAAGCCGCCGAGCGTGAAGATCGGCCAGCACCCCAGCCCGCACCAGGGCGGGCCGCAGCGGATTTCGGGGATCGACCGGATTGTTGCGGTGGCCTCGGGCAAGGGCGGGGTGGGGACGTCGACGGTGGCCTCGAACCTGGCGGTCGCTCTGGCGCGGAAGGGGCGGCGGGTGGGGCTTCTGGACGCCGATATCTACGGGCCCTCGCAGCCGAAGATGATGGGCGTGTCGAAGCGGCCCTCGTCTCCGGACGGGAAGATCATCGAGCCGCTCATCGCGCATGGGGTCACCATGATGTCGATCGGGCTGATGCTGAAGGAGGACGAGGCGGTGGTCTGGCGGGGGCCGATGCTGATGGGCGCGCTCCAGCAGCTTCTGGGGCAGGTGGCGTGGGGGAAGCTCGACGTCCTGATCATCGACCTGCCGCCGGGGACGGGAGATGTGCAGCTGACGCTTTGCCAGCGGACGCATCTGACGGGGGCCATTGTCGTCAGCACGCCGCAGGACGTAGCGCTGCTGGATGCGCGGAAGGCCTTGGACATGTTCCAGAAGCTCAAGACCCCGGTCCTGGGGCTGATCGAGAACATGTCGACCTTCGTCTGCCCGAACTGTGGGCACGAAAGCCATATCTTCGGCCATGGCGGGGTCGCGGCAGAGGCCGCAAAGCTGGACCTGCCGTTCCTTGGGGAATTGCCGCTGGCCCTGGATGTCCGGGTTGCGGGCGACAGCGGCACACCGATTGCCGCGACGGATAGTCCCTTGGCTGCGCCATATCTGGCGCTGGCGGAGCGGATGATTGCTGGTGGGATGGGGTGAGAGGTCGGTGCTGGGCCGGATGCTGTTGCGCCTGGTGAAGTGGGCCGCCATTTCCGCGCTGGCTGCGGTTTTGTTGCTTATCCTGGCTATGCTCTTCTGGCCGCTGCCCTTCTCTATTGCGCCCGTCCTGGACGTTGAGCCCAGAGCGGTCTCGGCAGAGGTGCGGCTTGCGTTTCAGGCGGAAGGGAATACTGAAACCCGCGCTGTCCAACTGCTAATGGGCCGAGAAGGTGGGAGAGGGCTGCAGCGACATCTTCTGCACGTAGCGCTTTCGGCGCGGCTTTTGGCCTTCACCTCGGCAGAGCAGCGGGCCGCGTTCATCGCATCGAACAGTTACTACGGTAGGGGCCATAAGGATCTGGCCGCCTTTGCCGCCGACTGTATGGGGAAGTTGCCCTCTGAGTTGGGCCTGGCTGAAGCCGCGGAATTGGTGACGCGAACGCGGGCTCCCTCCAGATACGCGGATGTCGAGAGCGCGGCGCGGCTCTTGGAGGCGCGGGATCGGTTGCTTCAGGAGCTGGCCGACAGAGGTCTCGCCAGTCAGGCGGAGGTTGACGAAGCTGTGACGAAGCCGCTTGGGCGGTGTCCGTAATCGCAACACGGTGCCGTGCGCCGTTGGCGGCGGTTCAGGGTTCATCTTACTGATCAAGCCGCGCATTTCTTTGCGATGGCCGGTCGCACGCAAGCGGTGCGCTAAGGCAGCGATTTGGCTTGAATGCATACCGACTGGTTGGTATCTTAATCCGACGCAAGGGAGGACTGACCATGACCAACTCCATACGCACCTGCCTGTGGTTCCGCGACGGTCGCGGACCGGAGGCGGCAGCCTTTTACTGTTCCCTGATCCCGGGCAGCCGGGTCGAGAACGTCTTTGTCCTCGATGCCGAACAGGGCACCTCGCTGATCGACTTCAACCTGGGTGGCGTGCCCTATCAGATCCTCGACGCGGGGCCGCACTTCACACTGACCGAAGCTGCGTCGATCTCGGTCGAGACCGACGACCAGGCTGAAACCGACCGCCTTTGGTATGCACTGACGGCCGATGGCGGGCAGGAAAGCCATTGCGGCTGGCTCAAGGACCGTTTCGGCGTTTCATGGCAGGTTTTCCCAAGGCGGCTGACCGAGCTGACGCTGCATTCCGACAAGGCGGTCGCGGCCAAGGCCATGGCGGCGATGATGAAGCAGATGAAGATCGACATCGCCGAGATCGAGGCAGCGGCGGTGGCAGCCCCGTAACCCCAAGCCGAACCGGAGGAACAATGAGCAGCACCAGGTACCGTCCCGCATGACCCGCGCTCCCCGGGGCGAAGCGCGCACGCGGCTGATCGGGGCCGCGCGGTCGCTGGTGCGCCGCAAGGGCTTTGCGGCCACCAGTGTCGATGAGCTTTGCGCTGCCGCCGGGGTGACCAAGGGGGCGTTCTTCCACCACTTCGCGACCAAGGAGGCGCTGGGAGTCGCTCTGATCGACGATTGGACCGAGACGACTGGCGCGATGTTCGCGGCGCATCCTTACAACCACCTGCCCGATCCTCTGGACCGGGTGTTTGGCTATCTCGACCTTCGGCGGCAGCTTCTGGGCCAGCCGATCCCGGAGTTCAGCTGCGTTGCCGGGACCAGCGTGCAGGAGGCCTATGAAACCTCGCCCGCCATGCGCGATGCGGCGGCGAAGAGTGTGGCCTCGGGCGTGGAGCACATGCGGGGGCATCTGGCCGAGGCGCTTCAGGCGCATCCGGTGCCGGGTGTGACGGCGGAGGGCCTGGCCCGACAGTTCCAGGTTGCGGTGCAGGGGGGGATCATTCTGGCGAAGGCCGCGAATGACCCGGCCCCCGCACATGAGGCGTTTGATCATCTGGAGCGCTATCTGCGGCTGCTCTTCAACCGGCCGGCCGCCCCGCGCTGACTGGCGCGATACGAATCACACGACACGGGAAAGCATGGGAAACGGTCGTTATCCGATGGTTCAAATGACGTATTCCCGTCATCAACCCTGCTAAAGCGGCGGAAAGACTGCCGCTACGGCAGGGCTCTCGGCAAATAATTGGGAAATCACGGGACTGTTAACAGGCGTGACGGAAACACAACATATAGAGGGTGGCGGATCGTTATATCCCACAAATTGGATTCAGCGTCGCATACTCAGCACAAAATGCTGCCTTTGCGACCCCTCGGACACAATATGCTGGGCCTTTTGATCCAACTTTTCCCTTGCCATCCCATAGATTCCCATGCACCTTGGCTTCACGACGATGCGATGGGCAGTGAACGGCAGGGGCGGCTTCAAGACCCCGAACAGGCGTAAGGCAGCTTCATACAGGCAGCTCCATTTCATCGGCGAAGAAGGATCCGGCGCGCGAGCGAGCAGACATCTCCCCCAGGTGGCGCGCGTAGCTGGACGCCCAGCGATGGGACAGCGGCGGATCGGGTAGTGGCAGCAACCCGGTCCGCCTTTTTCATTTCATCGCATGGATCTGAAGGCGGGGGGTTTGGTTCGGGTTTTGAAAAGGCCGAAAGGCGATGGCAGAGGCGTTCAGAGGCGAGTTCTACCAGAAGGTAGATGCCAAGGCCCGGGTGTCGATCCCGGCTGCCTTCCGCCGCATTCTGGAAGCCGACGATCCCGCAACAACCGAAAACGCGCGGCCCCGGCTGTACATAGTCTATGGCGGCAAGACGCGAAGCTTCGTCGAATGCTACTCGAAGCGCGGGGCCGATCAGCTGGCCGCCGATATCGAGGCGATGGAACTTGGCTCGCCGGAACGGGTGCGGGCGGAACGCGACCTGATCAGCCGGTCGGTGATGGCCGAGATCGAACCCGACGGGCGCATCGTTCTGCCGCCGAAAGTGCGCGAGAAGATGGGATTTCATGGCGATGACCTCGCCAGCGGCGGTGAGGCCGCCTTTGCCGGGTTCACCAACCGCTTCCGGCTTTACCGGCGCGAGGTCTATGACGCCGAGCTGGCCGAAGAAGACGACGACGATACCGACCCGCTGACCCTTGTCGGGCGGCACAAGCGGACGGGGTAGCGCCATGCAGGGTCCGCTGCCAGGCCGCCCTTCCAATGATCCTCACGTTCCGGTCCTGATCGACGCGATCCTGAAGGAATGCGCGCCTGTGACCGGGGTCTGGCTTGACGGCACGCTGGGGGCGGGGGGCTATGCCCGCGCGCTTCTGGCGGCGGGGGCGGACAGGGTGATCGGGATCGACCGGGATCCCCTGGCGTTGCAGATGGCCGAGGTCTGGGCCGCGCCCTATGGCCCGAAGCTGCGGCTGGTGTCGGGCACGTTCTCCGACCTCGACCGGCTGGCGGGCGAGCCGCTGGACGGCGTGGTGCTGGATCTTGGCGTGTCGTCGATGCAGCTTGACCAGGCGGAGCGGGGGTTTTCGTTCATGAAGGACGGCCCCCTCGACATGCGGATGAGCCAGGAGGGCGCCAGTGCCGCCGATCTGGTCAATGGCGCAGAGGAGGCCCTTCTGGCCGACATCCTTTACCACTACGGCGAGGAGCGCGCCTCGCGCCGGATCGCCCATGCCATCGTCACCGCGCGGGGGGTGGAACCGATCACGACGACGGCGAAGCTGGCCGAGATCGTCGCACGCTGCCTGCCGCGCCCGAAGCCGGGCCAGAGCCACCCGGCGACGCGCAGTTTTCAGGCGATCCGGATCGCGGTGAATGCGGAGTTTTCCGAACTGGCAGAAGGGCTTGCGGCAGCTGAACGCGCGCTGAAGCCCGGTGGGCTATTGGCCGTGGTCACCTTCCACTCGCTTGAAGACCGGATCGTGAAGCGCTTCTTCCAGCTCGCAAGCGGTCATGAGGCGAATGCCAACCGCTATGCCCCGGCAAAGGCCGACACAGAGGCGCGTTTTGACCTTGTGACCCGCCGTGCGGTGGCACCCGATGAGGCGGAGATCGCCCGGAACCCCCGCGCGCGGTCCGCCAAGCTCCGCGTCGGGCGCCGGACCAATGTCGCGGCCAAGGCCATTCCCCCGGCTGACCTTGGCCTGCCGGATTTCCAGAAGAAAGGACGCCGCTGATGCGCCCCGTGCTTTACGTGCTCAGCTTCCTTGCGCTCATTGCCCTGGGCTTCTGGGCCTACCGCGAGAACTACGCGACGCAATCCGCGCTGAAAGAGGTCGAGAGCCTGCAGCGCCAGATCGTGGGCCTCCGTGAAGCGCTGTCGGTGCAACGCGCGGAATGGGCTTACCTCAACCGCCCCGACCGCCTGCGCGACCTTGCGACCGCGAACTTCGACCGCCTCGGCCTCTTGCCGATGGAACCCACACAGTTCGGCGCGGCGGCGCAGGTCGCTTATCCCCCGTCGGCGATGCCCGATATCTCGTTCACCACCGACATTCAGGGCACGATCACCACCCCTGAGGAGGGCCTTTGATGCGCACGCCCCTACGCCCGCTGGCCCGCATCCTTCAGGCCCGCCAGGAGGGCCTCAACCCCGACAGCATCGAGAAGGAGAACCTTCGCCTTCGCCACGAAGCCATGCGCGAAACCTCGCGGGGGCGGGCGGAGTTCCGGCTTCTCATCCTTTGCGCAAGCTTCGTGATCGCGTTCGTGGCGATCGGCGCCCGGATGGGCCTCATGGCCGCGACCGAACCCGTGGAACCCCGCGCCAGCGCGCCGGGGGCCGAGATCATCGCGCAGCGGGGCGACATCACCGACCGCAATGGCCGCATCCTGGCGACCAACATGACGACGCATGCGCTTTACGCCCACCCCAAGGTCATGGTCGACCCCAAGGGCACGGCGGCGAAGCTCGCAACCATTTTCCCCGAGCTTGACGCCAAGGCGCTGGAGCGCCGCTTCACTGACGGCCGCAGCTTCGTCTGGGTGCGCAAGGTTCTGAGCCCCGAACAGATGCAGCTGGTGCATGAGATCGGCGATCCCGGTCTTCTCTTCGGCCCGCGCGAGATGCGGCTTTACCCGAACGGGACGCTTGCGGCCCATGTCCTTGGCGGCACGTCCTTTGGGGCCGAGGGGGTGCATTCGGCGGAAGTGATCGGCACGGCGGGGGTCGAGAAGGCGCTTGACGCGCGGCTTCGTGACCCGGCGCAGGGGGGGAAGCCCCTGACGCTGTCGATTGACCTTTCGCTGCAGGCGACGGTCGAGGAAGTGCTTGGCGCGGGGATGCAAATGCTGAACGCCAAGGGCGCGGCGGCGATCCTTATGGACGCGCGGACGGGCGAAATCCTTGTGCTTGCGTCGCTTCCGACCTTCGACCCGAACGACCGGCCAGTTGCGCTGGTCGACAAGAATGCCGAACCCGGCGACAGCCCCTTGTTCAACCGCGCGGTGCAGGGGGTGTACGAGCTTGGCTCGACCTTCAAGATCTTTGCCGCCGCGCAGGCGATGGAGCTGGGCCTGGTGAACCCCAACACTCTGGTCGACGCGAACGCGCCGATGACCTGGGGCAAGCACAAGATCAAGGAGTTCGAGGGCAAGAACTACGGGCCGCTTTTGTCGGTCTCGGACGTGATCGCCAAGTCCTCGAACGTCGGCACTGCGCATATCGCGCTGATGATCGGGCCCTTGCGGCAGCAGGCTTTCCTGAAATCGCTGGGGTTCTTCGACCCGACGCCCCTGGAACTGATCGAAGCGCCGTGGGCCAAGCCCCTGATCCCGAAGAAATGGCCCGAGATCGTGACGATCACCACGTCCTACGGTCACGGCATGTCAGCCTCGCCCATGCATCTGGCCGCAGCTTATGCAGCAATTGCGAATGGGGGCGTGGCCATCAAGCCCACGCTTCTGAAGCGTGAAGGTGCGACCACGGGTGTGCGGGTGATGAGCGAGAAGACCGCGATGGAAGCGGTCAAGATGCTCCGCCGCGTGGTGACTGAGGGGACTGCGAGCTTGGGCGAGGTGCCGGGCTATGAAGTTGCGGGCAAGACCGGAACGGCGGACAAGCCCAAGAAGACCGGGGGCTACTACAGCGACAAGGTGGTGAACACGTTTGCGTCAGTGTTCCCGGCCTCGAACCCGCAGTATGTCCTGATCGTCACGCTGGACGAGCCGATAGACACAACGCTTTCCGAGACCCGCCGCACTGCAGGCTGGACGGCCGTGCCCGTCGCGGCCGAGATCATCCGGCGGGTCGCGCCACTGATGGGTCTGAGGCCCAAGCTTGAACCTCCTGCAGCAGATGCGGTAACAGCCGCCAGCAACTGAGGGGGCCACAAGGCATGACGGCGCGCGCGATACGGCTATCCGACCTCGGGCTTACCGCCCGGGCCGGACGCGACCCCGCGCTTTCCGGCCTGACCGCCGACAGCCGGGCCGTCCGGGCGGGAATGCTCTTTGCGGCGCTTCCCGGTACGGCGACCCATGGCGCGAACTTCATTCCGGCGGCGGTGGATCAGGGCGCGTCCGCTGTCCTGACCGATGCCGAGGGCGCGCGTCTGGCGGCGGGCGTGCTGGCCGATGCCGATATCGCGCTGGTCGTCGCGGAAGACCCGCGTGGCGCCTTGGCCTGTGCGGCGGCGCTTTGGTTCGGGGCGCAGCCTGCAACCATCGCAGCGGTGACCGGCACCAACGGCAAGACATCGGTCGCGACCTTCGCCCGGCAGATATGGTCGGCGCTGGGGCATGAGGCGATCAACATCGGCACGACGGGCATCGAAGGCGCCTGGACCGCGCCCTCCAGTCACACGACGCCCGATGCGATCACGCTGCAGAAGCTTTTGGCCGCCGCCGCGCAGGGCGGGGTGACCCATGCGGCGATGGAAGCCTCGTCCCACGGTATCGACCAGCGGCGGCTCGACGGGGTTCGCCTTGTCGCTGCGGGCTTCACCAACCTGACGCAGGACCATCTGGACTATCACGGCACGATGGAGGCCTATTTCGAGGCGAAGGCCCAGCTTTTCACCCGGCTGCTGCCGGACGATGGCGTGGCGGTGGTGAACCTTGACGGCGCGCGTGGCTCGGACATGGCGGAACTCGCGCTGGCGCGGGGTCTGAGGGTCCTGACCGTGGGCAAGGGGCAGGGGGCGGACCTGCAGATCGCCGCGACCCGGCCTGATGCGACCGGGCAGGAGGTGCGCTATCTCTGGCAGGGCCGGGCGTTCCAGACCCGGCTCAATCTCATCGGTGCGTTTCAGGCGGAGAATGTTGCCGTGGCCGCGGGCCTTGCGATTGCGGCAGGCGATGCGCCCGAGGCGGTGCTGGGCGTCCTTCCCCGTCTGACGGGCGTGCGGGGCCGGATGCAGCTTGCCGCGACCCGCAAGAACGGTGCTGCGGTCTATGTCGACTACGCCCACACGCCCGACGCCATCGAGACCGCGCTACGGGCGCTCCGCCCGCATGTCATGGGGCGGATCATCATCGTCTTCGGCGCGGGCGGCGACCGGGACCGCACCAAGCGCCCGCTGATGGGGGCGGCCGCGAAGGCCCATGCCGACGTGGTTTACGTGACCGACGATAACCCCCGGACCGAGGACCCCGCCAGCATCCGCGCCGCGATCCTTGCGGCCTGCCCGGACGCCCATGAGGTCGGCGACCGGGCCGAGGCGATCCTGCGGGCGGTCGATGCTTTGCTGCCCGGCGATGCCTTGCTGATCGCAGGGAAGGGCCATGAAAGCGGTCAGATCGTCGGCACCGACATCTATCCCTTCGACGATGTCGAACAGGCCAGCGTCGCTGTCGCGGCGCTGGATGGGGTGATCTGATGCCCAGAACGGCGATGCCGCAAACCGGAGCCATGACCAGTGCTTCCGACGCTC
>NZ_JBOFBI010000018.1:0-17059 GCF_051645465.1 Tabrizicola sp.
GGCCGTGTTGCCCTTTCAGGGCTGCCCGCTCCACCCCGGCCCTCTGGAGGTTTCCGGTCGACGTTCCGTCTCCCGTGCACGCCTCAGCCGACAGGCTTTTTTCGGGTCTTGTCGAAGGGACGGTCCCAGGGACAGGAAATACAGGAGCTTACCATGCAGAACATCGTCATCCTCGCCGGCAACATCGGTCAGAAGCCCGAAGTGCGCTCGACCCAAAGCGGCACGAAGATCACCAACTTCACCCTGGCCACCTCGCGGCCGCGCCTCTCCGAGGGTCGCGTGATGCGCGACGAGAACGGCTACCGGGTCATGGACACCGAATGGCACCGCATCACCTGCTTCAACGGCCTCGGCAAGACCGTCGCGGAGCACTGCGAAAAGGGAATGAAGGTCCTCGTCCACGGCCGCATCCACTACACCAAATGGACCGACGCAACCGGCACCGACCGCTACGGCTGCGAGATCATCGCCGAGAAGGTCGACTTCCTGAGCCGCCCGAAGTCGGCCGAGAACGAAAACCCCGAGTTGGTCGACCGCGACGACGAAATCCCGTTCTGAACAAAACGGGGTCTCCCCTCGGGCCCGGCGGGGAAACCCGCCGGGTTCGGTCGGTCTCTGCCCATAGCGGACCCTCCCAGAAGCTGGTTAAGTCGGGAACCTCGCTGCATCATTTTGTGCATTGCAAGCTAATTGACAAAGTTCTGTGCAGTATGCTCGATGGTGAGGCAGCGGGTTGAGCCCGTTACCGAGGAAGTCACCGATGTCATATCGTCCCCCCGAATCTTATGAAGAGCTGATCAAGCTGATCCATGATCGGTATGACGACATGTCCAAGTCGTATCAGAAGATTGCACTGTACCTGACGCAGAACCCAAACGATGTGGCGGTTCTCTCGGTCAACGCAATCGGAGCAAAGTGCGGGATCCATGCCTCGAGCTTCGTGCGCTATGCGCAGTCGCTGGGATACAAGGGCTTCAAGGAACTTCAGGTCGTCTTTCAGCGTCGGCTCTCGACTGCTGCCCCGGGGTTCGACGCGCGCGTAAAGGCACTTGAAGCTGAGCTTGGCGGCGCGCGGGAAGGCGACATCGGGCTGTTGCGCGATCTGGTCGCAAGGGACGTCGCCTCTTTGCAGGATTTGCTGGCGAATATCGACCCTGCCGCGATAGCCAGTGCCGCGGACCTCCTTGAGGGGGCGGATACCGTCTATTTGATCGGCCAGCTGCGGTCTGCACCTGTTGTGGACCTGCTTCGGTATGTTCTGACGATGCTTGGCAAACGAACTGTCCTCTTGGATGCGAGCGGGGGTCTCGCGACCCACATGGCCAAAGTGGCGCGGACATCGGACTTGCTGTTCCTTGTGTCGTTCCGATTCTATGCGACCGAAGTCGTGAACGTCGCGGAAGAAACGGCAGCTCGTGGCGTACCCATTATCGCAATCACTGACAGCACCTTGTCGCCGTTTGCAAAGCTCGCCCAGGTGCTTTTCGCGGTGCCTGAGCACGAGTACACATTTTCGCGCAGTCTGGCCGCGCCGATGTGTCTGGCTCAGGCGCTGAGTGTCGCCTTGGCGGCGCGTCTGCAAAAAGATAGCGATACACCGCGGATTCCGGTGGTGACGGGGCCCTAGGGCCCCACGTCGTTATATCACCTGCAAAGGACCCTTTGGAACGGGCATACCTTCCGCAACCGCGCCCCAGACAGATTGGTCAAAGTTGACGATGGCACCGGTCATCAGGCCGGCGTCATCCGAGACCAGAAAGTTCACTGCACGGGCGGCTTCGTTCGGATCAACGAGCCGACCGAACGGCAGGGCAGCTGCCGCTTTGGCTTCCCAATCGGGGTCGCCACCCTCGGCCTGGATTTCCCGCTCATGGTCGCTGGCCATCCAGCCGACATTCAACTGGTTCACCCTGATGCGGTTGGCCATGACCGAAAACGCAGTGTTGGCGGTCAGCGTGGTCAGCGCACCTTTCGAGGCGCAATAGGCGTTGATGAACGGCTGGCCGGAAAGCGCCGAGATCGAGCCGATATTGCAAATCGCGCCTTCGATCCCCTTGGCGATCATAAGCTTGATCGCCTCCTGCATCAGGAAGTAGGGGCCGCGCACGTTGGTGGAAAAGAGAGCGTCGAAGGTCTCAGGCGTGGTGTCCACGATCGTCCCACGGGCAGTCGATGCGCCAGCGTTGACCAGAACGTCGATACGCCCGAAGAGCCGGTCCGTTTCGGCGATGACCATCCGGCAGTCTTCGATTTGGGTGAAGTCCGCCTTGAGAAAATGGGCCCAGATGCCATGGGCCTCGGCGATCTCTCGGGCGACATGCGCCCCGCGTTCCGCGTTTCGGCCCGTGATCACGATGCCCTTGGCTCCCGCAGCGGCAAGCCGTCGAGCGATGGCCGCACCAAGGCCCTGCGTCGCCCCGGTGACAACGCAGACCTTTCCGTCCATGCGGTTCCCGGAAAACTCCGTCATTGCACGACCTCATAGCCCGCCGCCGACATGACACGCATCAGTTCCTTGTGGCCTTTGATCGCCATTTCGAGGGGCGGCGAGACCTTCGGATCCTGCTCCGCCTCGACAACGAACCAGCCTTCATAGCCCTTGGCAGCGAGTGCCTTCACGATCGCTTCGAAATCGAGCGAACCGTCACCCGGAACAGTGAACGCGCCTTTGACGACAGCATCGAGGAAGGACTCCTTCGTGCGGTCAAGGCCGTCGACCACGCTACGCCGGATATCCTTGGTGTGGACATGGGTGATGCGCTTCCAGTGATTTTCGATCACGCGGAGGTTGTCACCGCCAGAAAACGCCATGTGACCCGCATCGAACAAGAGCGGCACCGAGGAGTGCTTCATGAATAGGTCAAGCTCGGCCTCGGTCTCGATCGCGGCCGCCATGTGATGATGGTAGCTGATCGGCATCCCTTGCGCGGCGCACCAGTCGGCAAAGTCGCTGATCTTGCGGCCATAGGCTGCAGTTTCCGTCTCAGTCAGCTTCGGCTTTGTGGCGAGAGGTGCCGACTTGATTCCCTGAACGGAACGGGCGGTTTCGCCATAGACGATGCAGGGGGCTTTCGCGGCCTTGAAGAACGTCATCTGCTGGGCGATGCGGTCCTTTTCCACCTCGATGTCTCCGTCCAGCAGAAGGCCAGAGAACCAGCCGCCACAGACCGAGATGCCGAAGCGTTGCAGGATCGGGCCAAGCTCGGCCATGTCCATCGGAAAACGACGGCCGGTCTCCATGCCTGTGAAGCCGGCGACGGAAGCCTGACGCAGGCATTCTTCAAGGCTCACGTCGTCCGAGAGTTCGGCAAGGTCGTCGTTCCACCATGCAATCGGGGCGATGCCTAGTTTGGCTTTCATAGATCTTCTCACACTCCAACGCGCTGCTTTGCGCGGATTTCGGTCTGGTGGGCGCGGGCTTTGTGAACGCTCTCGCGGTCTGACACTTCTGGGACACCAACATCCCAGTCCGCGTCGCCCGGCACCCAGGAATAGGCGTCCGTGACTATGGAAATGACCGTGGTACGGTCATTGCCCTTGGCCCACTCCAGCGCGGCCTCCAGATCGGCAAGGCTTTCGCATTTGCGAGCCGCCGCACCCATGCTTTCAGCATGCTTGGCGAAGTCTACGTGCAGTGGGTTCGTCTTGTCGGTGATCCGGCAGTCCTTGAGCAGGTTGTTGAATCCTGGCACGCCCTTGAACTGTTGAAGGCGGCTGATGACCGCATAGCCGCCGTTATCGCACACAACTACGATCATCTTGTGGCCTGACAAAACCGTCGAATAGATGTCGGAGTTCATCATCATGTAAGTGCCATCACCCAGCATGACGATGGGCGTACCGCCGACTGCTCCGGGACCAGACTGCGCCATGGCGCAGCCCCAGCCGGCGGCAATCTCGTATCCCATGCAGGAAAAGCCGAACTCGAGGTCGAAGGTGTTTGGGGCCTTGACACGCCAGCCCTTGGCCACCTCACCCGGAATGCCGCCGGCGGCAGCGATCAGGGTGTCCTTGTCACCTGCGGCTTTGTTTACGACGTTGACGACCTGCGCATATGTGGGGACGGGCGCATTGGTTGGTGTCTGGTGTTCATCCAACAGCGCATCCCATTCATTGAACAGCGCCTTGGCGTGGGGAAGATGGCCTTCAGGCGCTTTCCATGCTCCAAGTACAGAGTCGAGTTCGTCGATCGCCTCAAGCGCGTCCCCTACCACGGCCAGGGAGCGATGCTTCAAAGCATCGAAACGAGCCGCATTGATCGAGATGAACCGGGCATCTTGGGCGAACGCCGTCCAGGATCCGGTGGTAAAGTCCTGCAACCGCGTGCCAATCGCCAGAATGACATCTGCTTCGGCGGCAAGCGCGTTGGCGGCGGTAGAGCCAATGATGCCGATGGGACCCGCATGGACCGGGTGGTTGTGAGTCAGTCCGCCCTTCCCTGCGATGGTTTCCACCACCGGGATGCCGCGTTCGGCGGCAAAGCGCGACAAAGCGCCTTCTGCACCGGAATAGCGCACGCCGCCGCCGGCAATTATCAGCGGCTTCTTCGCCGTCTTCAGAAGTGCGGCGGCGCTGGCCACCGCCTTGCGGTCGGGGCGCGGGCGGGGGATGGTCCAGATCCGCTCCTCAAAGAAAGCAACAGGGTAGTCGAAGGCCAGTTCCTGCGTGTCCTGCGGCAATGCGATGAAGGCCGGGCCGCAATCGGCCGGATCAAGCATTGCCCCCACAGCCTGAGGCAAGGACTGGATGATCTGCGCGGGATGGGTCATGCGGTCCCAGTAGCGGGTGACCGCCTTGAATGCGTCATTCACTGTCACGGTAGGATCGTTGAAGTGCTCAACCTGCTGCAACACCGGGTCCGGCAAGCGGCTTGTAAAGGTGTCGCCCGCGATCAACAGCACGGGCAAGCGGTTCGCATGTGCCGTGCCTGCGGCCGTCACCATGTTCAGAGCCCCAGGCCCGATGGAGGAGGTGGCGATCATGATCTGCCGCCGCCGCTTGGCCTTGGCAAAACCGATTGCGGCCAGCGCCATGGACTGTTCGTTCTGACCCCGCCAGGTCGGCAGTTCGTCCTGGACCGCTTCCAAAGCCTCGGACAGGCAAGTCACGTTGCCATGACCAAAGATGCCGAACACGCCTGCGAAGAGCGGGATCTGCTGGCCGTCGATCACGGTTTTCTGCGCGGTCAGCCATTTCACCAGCGCCTGCGCCATTGTCAGACGAATCGTTGAGCGTTCCATCCCTGTTCCTCCTCCTCGAAGCCTGCGTGAACTTAACCTCATGCATTACCAGTTGACAATAGCTGTTCAACGCAATGAATATTGCTCAACTGAATCGGGAGGAAGACTATGATCCGGATCGCTGTGCTCGGATGCGGGCGCATCGGCGTGATGCATGCCGCGAACATCGCCGCTCATCCGCGCGCAACCCTTGCAGGTGTCTACGACATTCATGCCCCTGCCGCCGACGCTGTTGCCCGGAAGACAGGTGCAAAAGTGTTCGCGTCGGTCGAAGCTGTGCTCGCATCGCCAGGGGTGGATGCCGTGCTGATCGCGACGGCGACCGACACGCATGCCGACCTTCTGGAAATGGCTGTTGCCGCTGGCAAGCCGGTTCTGTGTGAAAAGCCCATCGACTTGAGCCTTGAGCGCGTTAACCGCTGCGCGGCAACGATTGCGGACGCGTCGGCTTTGATCCAACTGGGTTTCGTGCGCCGGTTCGATCCCGGCCACGCGGCGGTTCGCAAGGCGATCGTGAACGGCGACATCGGCGACTTGCATCAGGTAGTGATCACCTCGCGCGATCCCGGCCTCGCGCCAGAAGCTTACTTGCGGGTCTCGGGCGGCATTCTGCGTGACATGACGATCCATGACTTGGACATGGCACGCTTCATTCTTGGTGAAGTGGTCACGCAGGTCTTCGCGACGGGATCACGACTGGTCGACCCGGACTTGATGGAAAAGTTGGGCGACCACGACACTGTGACAGTCGTCCTGACGACAGCCAGCGGCAAGCAGGCCATCATCACAAACTCGCGGCGTGCGACCTACGGCTACGACCAGCGTGTTGAAGCGCTTGGCACCAAGGGGATGGCGATTTCCGAAAACCGCCGCCCACATGAAATGACCTTGCACACCGAGACCTTCACCGACAGGGCGGAGCCACTCCTGAACTTTTTCATCGAGCGGTATCGGGAAGCGTTCGATGCCGAGATTTCGGAGTTCGTCGACGCCATGGAATCAGGTCGTCAGCCGTCGGTCGGCTTCGAAGATGGGCGACTGGCGCTCGTCCTGGCTGAAGCGGCCCTGAGATCAATCGCCGAAGCCCGTGTAGTGAACGTGAAGGAGATCGCCTGATGTATGCCCCGTTCGGACTGTTCATTGCGGGCGAATGGCGCGCCAGCAGCGCTGAAAAGACAGCACCCGTCCTCAGCCCTGTCACCGAGCTTTCGCTCGGCGACTGCCCTGTCGCTGCCGAAGCGGATACCGCTGCAGCAATCGCTTCCGCACGAGCAGGACTTGCGGCGTGGTCTGCAACGCCGGCCTTTACGCGCGCCGATAGCCTTCACCGCATTGCCGACGAAATGTTGAAGCGGACAGACGAAGCGGCGCGCATGATCAGCCTTGAGACGGGAAAGCCGATTGCTCAGTCGCAAAGAGAATGGGGTTTGAGCATCGATCAGTTCCGCTGGTACGCCGAGGAAGCGCGCCGGATCTATGGGCGTATCGTCGAATCCCGCGTGCCAGGAGGGCGCTTCGAGATCCACCACGAGCCTGTGGGTATCGTTGCCGCCTTTACAGCATGGAACTTTCCCGCAGCCCTGATTGCACGCAAGGTCGCTCCCGCCCTTGCAGCGGGCTGTTCCATCATCGTCCGCCCGTCGTCGCAGACGCCGGGCGTAGCGATGGTGATGGTTGACTGCTGCCGTGCCGGATCCCTACCGGCCGGCGCAGTCAACCTGGTTATTGGGCCGACGGCGACGACCTATGCGCCGTTGATGGCCGCCAAAGCGGTACGGAAGGTCTCGCTCACCGGGTCCACCCGCGTTGGCCAGCAGATGATCCGCGATGCGGCGGCGACCCTGAAGAAGGTGTCGATGGAACTGGGCGGAAACGCCCCGGTCATCATCTATGAGGATGCCGACCTCGAAGCCACGCTGAACGTGGCGGTACCAACCAAGTTTGCGAATGCTGGGCAAGTTTGCGTGACGGGCGATCGCTTTTATGTCCACGAGCGCCTGCACGATGCTTTCGTCGACGGCTTTGTAAAGCGGGCGAAGGCCATCAAGTTGGGCGATGGGCTTGATCCCTCCGTCGCGATGGGTCCTTTGATCAACGGTGGTCGGCTGGCCGAAATGGAGAAGATTGTCGCGGGAGCTGTCGCTCAAGGAGCCAAAGTAGCGACTGGCGGCGCCAGAGCGGCAGGCTTCAATGCCGGACACTTTTTCGAGCCAACGGTCCTGACCGACTGTACGGATGAGATGGGCGTCATGGCCGATGAAAATTTCGGTCCCATAGCAGCCATCACCCGCTTTTCAACGGAAGAGGAAGCCCTGGCTCGGGCCAACGCCAGCGACATGGGTCTGTCGGCCTACGCCTTTACCACCAACCCGGCCCGGGCCCGCCGCACAGTCCAAGCACTGAAGGCGGGGATGGTCGGCATCAACTCTTTCGCGATGGCGGCGAGTGAGGCTCCGTTCGGTGGCACGAACCACTCCGGTATGGGCCGCGAGGGCGGGATCGAAGGCATCCGCGACTACCTCGATGTAAAATCCAGCCAGATGGTGTGGGCATGATCCCGAACAAGCTGAAGGCCCTCTGGGCCGAGGGAAAATCAACCATCAACGGCTGGTGCAGTATCGGCAATCCCTTCACCGCCGAGATCATGGCGGCGCAGGGCTTCGATTCCATAACCATCGACATGCAGCACGGGGCTCTCGACTACTCGTCGATCCTGCCGATGTTCCAGGCGATGCGCGCAAGCGGGGCTACGCTGATGGCGCGCGTGCCGTGGTTGGAGCCCGGCATCATCATGAAGGCGCTGGACGCCGGCGCTTATGGGATCATCTGCCCGATGGTGAACAGCGCCGAGGATGCAGCGCGATTTGTCAGCTACATGCGCTATCCGCCCCATGGTCAGCGCAGCTTCGGTCCGACGCGCGTTTCGTTCGCGGCAGGCGCGAATTATGCCGCTGAGGCCAACGACAACATGCTCGCCTTTGCAATGATCGAAACGGCGGAAGGCATGGCGAACCTTGACGCCATCGCAGCGACACCGGGCCTCGATGGCATTTATGTTGGGCCTGCGGACCTGACGCTGTCCTTGACGCAAGGACGCCTTGCCCCCGGTTTCGACCGCGAAGAACCTGAGATGATCGCCGCGCTGCAAAGCATCGTTGCCGCCTGCAAGAAGAACGGCATCCGGGCAGCCCTGCATTGCGGAACTCCCGACTATGCGGCGCGAGCAATCGGCTGGGGCTTCGATATGACGACCGTCGGCGGCGATTCGCGCTTCCTTGCTGCCGCAGCAGGGGCGGCCGTGGCTGGGTTCCGCAAACTGACCGAAGCCGCAGCGACCCGATCCGAGAAGGGGGCCTACTGATGCCGCACCTCCTGATCGCAGGAAAGCTTCATCCCTCTGGGCTTGAACTGTTGCGCGCCGCTCCAGTGACCTTCGACTATGTCGAGGAGATTTCCGAACCGTCATATCAGGCGCATCTTGCAAAGGCCGAGGGGTTGGTGATCCGCACACAGCCGCTCTCGGCGGCGTCGATTGCCAAAGCGCCAAACCTCAGGATCGTGTCCCGCCATGGGGTCGGGTATGACGCCGTCGACATGAAAGCCCTGAACACCCGTGGTGTTCCTCTTTGCATTGTCGGCGATGTGAATTCTTCCGGCGTGGCGGAACATGCCATGATGCTGATACTTGCGGCCACCCACCGCCTAGTTGCCGCGGACCGTGAAACCAGAGCGGGCAACTGGGGATGGCGGAACGGGCTGCAGACGCATGAAGTTGCAGGAAAGCGGCTTCTGATCGTGGGCTTTGGCCGGATCGGGCAGAAGCTTGCGGGAATGGCCCGGGCGTTCGGAATGCAGGTTGAGGCCTATGACCCTTACATCTCCGTTGAGCACTGGCCTGACGGCGCTGCCCGGGTCAGCGATCTGGCCAGGGCGCTGACGGAAGCAGATGCGGTCTCTCTTCACTTGCCGCGCGCGGATCGGCACGTCCTTGGTGCTTCCGAGCTTGCGTCGATGAAGCCGACGGCCGTGGTAGTGAACACTGCCCGCGGCGGACTTCTTGATGAGGTCGCCCTTGCTGATGCGCTGCGGGCCGGCCGACTGGGCGGGGCAGGGATCGAGGTATTCGAGGCCGAACCGCCCGCCCCCGATCATCCCCTTTTCGGAATCGAACGCGCCATCGTCACCCCGCACAACGCCGCTCTGACGGTGGAGTGCGCCGAGCGGATGGCCATCGCATCGGTCCAGAACGTCCTCGACTTCTTTGCCGGTAAGCTGGACCCGAACCTTGTTGTCAATTTGGCCGCTGTGGACGGCCTGAAGGAACTTGCGAAATGACCAAACCGAAACTCCGCATCGGCCTGATTGGCACCGGCTTCATGGGCAAGGCTCATGTCTTCGGATTTGCGTCCGCGCCGCGCGTCTTTGATCTGCCCTTCGATCTGGAACTGCACACGGTTGCCGACATCACCGTGGACGCAGCCAATCGCGCGGCCGCCGCATTTGGTTTCGCGCATGCGACGGCCGACTGGCGTCGGATCATCGACAACCCGGACATCGATCTGGTGGACATCACCGCTCCGAACGCACTGCACAAGGAAATGGCGCTGGCTGCCATCCGCGCGGGCAAGCATGTCTACTGTGAGAAGCCTCTGGCTCCGCTGGCGCAGGACGCCTACGAAATGGCACTGGCTGCCGAGGCGGCAGGTGTGAAGACGCAAGTCGGGTTCAACTACCTATGCAACCCGATGCTGACGCTCGCGCGCGAGATGATCCAGGCGGGCGAGCTTGGGGAGATTCGGGGCTACCGCGGCATCCATTGTGAAGATTACATGGCCGATGCAGCTGGTGCCTTCACCTTCCGACACGACCCCGCCGGCGGCGGCGCGCTTGCGGATATCGGCAGCCACGCACTGGCTACGGCGGAGCATCTCTGTGGTCCGATCACCCGTGTTATGGGCGATTGCGTCACGATGATCGCGGAACGTCCCGATGGAAAAGGCGGCAGCCGAAAGGTCGAAGTCGATGACGTGGGCCGCGCCTTCCTGCGGTTCGAGAACGGGGCGACGGGCAGCATCGAGGGCAATTGGATCGCCACGGGTCGCAAGATGCAGCACGATTTCGAAGTTTACGGGACCAGGGGCGCGCTGGCCTTCAGTCAGGAACACTTCAACGTTCTGCATTACTTCTCGACGGCGGATGCAAAGGGGCGCCAGGGGTTCCGCCGGATCGAAGCGTCGCCCGATCACCCGCCTTACGGTCTGTTCTGCGTCGCTCCCGGGCATCAGATCGGTTTCAACGATCTGAAAGCAATCGAAGTGGCAGGCTATGTCAACGCCATCGCCGGGAAGTCGGCTGAGCCGTTCAACTTCCGCAAGGGACTGCGCATTCAGACTCTGGTCGAAACCATTCAGACCTCTGCCCGTGAAGCGCGGTGGATCGACGTGAAATGACACTCTCTGTCGGGGTCATCGGTCTGGGCGTCATGGGCGCTGAACATCTGCGCCTCTTGCGCGAAGAGTCTACAGGTGTGCGGGTAGCAGCGATCTGTGACGCCGATACCGAGAGAGCGCGACTGTTGGCGCAGGACTCAGTGGTCCTGGACGATCCGATGGCGCTGATTTCTTCGGACAATGTCGATGCCATCGTTATCGCGTCACCCGACGCGACACATGCCGACCTTGCTCTTGCCTGTGTGTCAGCAGGCAAGCCAGCGCTCTGCGAGAAGCCGCTGGCAACCAGCGCGGCTGAGGCGTTGCGAGTCGTAGATGCAGAGGTCGCCATCGGCCGAAGGCTTCTTCAGGGGGGCTACATGCGGCGCTTCGATCCCGCCTATGTTGAGATGAAGCAGGTGGCAGACAGTGGGCGTATCGGTGCAACTGTCATCCTGCACAACGTTCACCGCAATGCTGCTGCGCCCGAGTGGTTCACAGGCCCGATGTCCGTGACGAATTCGTTCGTGCATGAGATCGACATCAGCCGGTGGTTACTCGGCTCTGAACTTGTGTCGGCCATCGTGCATGCTGCGCCGGGGGGTGATCCTCTTCTCATCACGATGGAGACGGACCGGGGTGAAATCGTCTCCACCGAGGTCTTCATGAACGCTCACTACGGATATCACGTCCATGCCCAGCTGGTCGGGCGGGCAGGGACGGTTCAGATGGCGCAGCCGTCCCTGACCCTGACGAACGGCAACCGTCACCACGGTCATGGCTACCCCGAAAACTGGGTGCCGCGCTTCCGCGATGCCTATCGTTTGCAGATGAACGACTGGGTGCGGTCGGTGGTATCCGGGCAGCCTGTCGGCGCATCGGCCTGGGATGGCTATGTTGCCACCGCCGTTGCCGAACAGGTCGTCACGGCATTGCAGACGGCGACAAAGACCAAGCTCTTCCTCGGCGCCCGGCCCGAACTCTATGCCTGATACAGGCAAACTCAAGGACACAGAAATGCCCATCCGTTTCGCCCTGAACCGAACCTGCGCCCCACAACTGTCGTTGTCCGATTTCATTTCGCTTGCGTCGGCCTCGGGAGTGGACGCTGTAGAGATCCGCAACGACATCGAAGGGCGCGAGTTCGCTGACGGGACCCCCGCTAGCGAGGTCAAGGCCCAGCTCGATGCAGCAGGGCTGGCCGTCGCCTCGGTCAATGCCCTTCAGCGTTTCAATGAATGGACCCAGGAACGCGCTAGGGAAGCAGAAGCCATCATTTCCTATGCGGCGAAACTGGGGGCACCTGGCCTCGTTCTATGCCCCGTTCACAACGAGGACCATGGATGGACGACCGCAGAGGCAGAGCAGAATCTCCGGCATGGGCTGAAGCATCTGCGGCCGATCCTCAAGGATCATGGCGTGACCGGATATGTCGAACCCCTTGGAATGAAGGGCTCGACAATGAAGCGGCAGGATATGGCAGTGGCCGCCGTGACCGACATTGACGGATGGGATGCATACGAACTCTGCTACGACACGTTCCAGTTCTTCCGATGCGGCGACACCGCGCTTATCCCCGAGCGGATCGGCCTTGCACACATGTCGGGTATATCCCGGCAGGACCTTGGCCCGGCCGACCTTACGGAGCCCGACCGAGGTCTGATCTTTGTCGATGACCGCGTTGGCAATATTGGCCAGCTGCGCAGGCTGATTGGTGCCGGCTACACAGGCTTCGTCTCAATGGAACCGTTCAGCCCCGCCGTCCAGGAAGATCCTGAGTTGCTCGCGCATCTGCGGGCAAGCCTTGAGTATGTTGCGACACTCCTGAAATCGCCTGCCTGAAGGCGGCGTCGGACGACTGGTCATGATGCCTTGCTCGCTGCCGTGAGCAAGGTTCAGGAGACAACACAGATTGCACCGCAAGATTCATTGCCAAAAACATAAATTGACAACTGTGGTGCAAATGCGTCAGATCACTGCAGGCGATGGTCGCCAGACCGGCATCTAGAGGGCCGGTGATTCCATGGGAGGAACAGGAATGAAGAAGACTCTTCTGCTCGCGTCAGTCGCGGTCGCGAGCCTGACCTCGGCCGCCTCGGCAGCCGATCTGAAAGTCTGCGTGAGCTGGTCGAACTTCCGCGAAGAGCGTTGGAAGACCGACGAAGCTGCAATCAAGGGTGCGCTGGAGGCAGCGGGTGCCGAATACATCTCTGCTGACGCGCAGACCTCTGCGACCAAGCAGCTTGCCGACATTGAAGGCATGATCACGCAGGGCTGCTCGGCGCTGATCATCCTGGCACAGGACTCGGCTTCGATCGGGCCGGCGCTGGATGCCGCTGCTGATGCGGGCATTCCCGTTGTGGGCTACGACCGCATGATCGACGACCCGCGCGCCTTCTACCTGACCTTCGACAACGTCGAGGTTGGCCGGATGCAGGCCCGCGCCGTTCTGGAAGCCATGCCGAAGGGCCGTTACGTCATGATCAAGGGCTCGCCCGTTGACCCGAACGCAGATTTCCTGCGCGGCGGCCAGCAGGAAGTCCTGCAGGCGGCGATCGACGCTGGCGACATCACCATCGTCGGCGAAGCCTACACCGACGACTGGCAGCCGGCCAACGCTCAGAAGAACATGGAGCAGATCCTGACCGAAACCGACAACGGCGTTGACGCCGTCGTGGCTTCGAACGACGGCACCGCTGGCGGCGTCGTTGCAGCTTTGACCGCACAGGGCATGGCCGGTATCCCGGTGTCGGGACAGGACGGTGACATGGCCGCGCTGAACCGCGTAGCGCTTGGCACGCAGACCGTTTCGGTCTGGAAGGACAGCCGTGCACTCGGCAAAGCCGCCGGCGAGATCGCAGTTGCGCTGGCCTCGGGCACCGCGATGGACGCGATCGAAGGCTCGGCCATCTTCACCTCGCCCAGCGGCAAGGAGCTGCACTCGGTTCTACTGAAGCCGCAGCCGATCACCAAGGACAACCTGAACCTGGTGCTGGATGCTGGCTGGATCACCAAGGACGTTCTCTGCGCCGGGGTGTCCGGCGTGGCGGTCTGCGAATAATCTAAAGACCATCGGATCGCCCCGGCAGCCTATTGGCCGGGGCGTCTCCAAGAACGGGGGAAAGCGCCGCAAGGTGCTTGAGGGAGGAAAGAGAAGATGTCTGATCAAGGGCTTTCCGCCCAGGGAACGGCACAACGCCGCAGCGTGATCGACACGCTGGAAATTGATGTCCGACTGCTTGGCATGCTGATGGCCTTTGCCGCGGTCGCGATCGTGTTCACCATCTGGACGGGCGGCACGTTTGTTGGCCCGCGCAACGTATTCAACATCGCAGTCCAAACCGTTCCGGTGGCGATCATGGCGTGCGGCATGGTCTTCGTGATCGTTGCACGGCACATCGATCTTTCGGTAGGCTCAATGCTGGCGATGTGCTCCGCTATCATGGCCATGAGCCAGACGTATTGGCTGCCGTCTGTTTTCGGCACCGAATATGGCAACCCGGCTATCCTTGCCACCACCGTGGTTATCGGCCTTACCGCCGGGACGCTGATGGGGGCCATCACCGGTTGGCTGGTCGGCTATCAGCGCATCCCGTCCTTCATCGTCACGCTCGGGGGCCTCTTTGTCTGGCGTAACGTGAACTGGTTCACCACAAACGGCCAGTCGGTTTCGCTGACCGACCCGAACCTGCTGATGTTCGGCGGTACTGAAGGCGTCCTTGGTGCCACAGCGAGCTGGATCCTTGGTCTGATTGCTGCTGCGGTCGCGGTCTGGGCCATCATTGCATCGCGCCGCAACAAGCAAAGCCACGGCTTCATCGTCAAACCGGTCTGGGCCGAGACCGTGATGGCTGGCCTGATCGTCGGCGCCATCCTGTTCTTCGTCGGGTGGCTGTCACGTTACCCTATCCCCGAGGCCAAGCTTAAGCGCCTGTTTGAGGCACGTGGTGAGGTGATGCCTGAGGGCTATACCGCGATGCATGGCCTTCCGATATCTGTTCTGATCCTCATTGCCGTCGGCGTCGCAATGACGATCGTCGCCCGCAAGACGACCTTTGGGCGCTACATCTTCGCCATGGGTGGCAACCCGGACGCTGCCGAACTTTCCGGTATCAATACCCGTGCCCTTACGGTGAAGATCTTTTCCCTGATGGGCTTTCTCTGCGCCCTTGCCGCTCTGATTGCCCAGGCACGCCTGCAGAGCCACGGCAACGACATTGGGATGCTGGAGGAACTGCGCGTGATCGCGGCCGCCGTCATCGGCGGGACAGCCTTGGCCGGCGGGGTCGGCACGATCTACGGCGCGATCCTCGGCGCGCTTATCATGCAGTCCCTTCAATCTGGCATGGCCATGGTCGGCGTCGACACCCCGTTCCAGAACATCGTTGTCGGCCTCGTGCTGATCATCGCTGTCTGGGTCGACATCCTATATCGCAAGCGTCTGGGGCTTTCCAAATGATCGACAGAACCAAACCCCTCGTCGAGATGCGCGACATTTCGATTTCCTTCGGCGGGATCAAGGCCGTGGATCACGTGTCCATCGACCTTTTCCCGGGTGAAGTCGTCGGGCTGCTTGGCCATAACGGCGCTGGCAAATCCACACTGATCAAGTGCCTCTCGGGCGCCTATCAGAAGGACAGCGGCGAGATCCGGATCAATGGTCAACCGGTGGAAATCAACAATCCACGCGACGCCCGCGATCTCAACATAGAGACGATCTACCAGACCCTGGCTCTCGCCGACAATCTGGACGCGGCCTCGAACCTTTTCCTTGGCCGCGAAATCAAACGCGGGGGGCTTGTTGACGACGCCAGGATGGAGGCGGAAACACGCAAGATCATGGGCCGGCTAAACCCGAACTTCCGGAAGTTCAACGTGCCAGTTTCGGCACTGTCTGGCGGTCAGCGTCAGTCAGTCGCCATCGCGCGAGCCGTCTACTTCAACGCACGCATCTTGATCATGGACGAACCGACGGCTGCGCTGGGTCCGCATGAGACCCAGATGGTGGCCGAGCTGATCCAGGAGCTGAAGGCGCAGGGGCTGGGCATCTTCCTGATCGAACACGACATCCACAACGTGATGAAGCTGTGCGATCGGGCAAGCGTGATGAAGAACGGCCAGCTTGTCGGCACGGTGAACGTGAACGAAGTCACCGACGACGACATCCTCGGGATGATCATCCTCGGCAAGAAGCCGGCACATCTGGCTGCCTGACGGATGCGCCTTCAGGCGCATCCCGCAATCTTTAAGTGACCGACATGATACGCTATGCCGTCGTAGGCGCGGGCTGGATTTCGCAAGAAGCCTTCATGCCCGCCGTTGCCCTGACCGGAAACTCCTGCATGCAGGCCATCGTCTCGGGTAGCCCCGACACCGCTCGCAAATTGGCCGAGTTCCACGGCGTGCCGGAGGTCGTGGACTACACGGGCTACGATGCCCTGCTGGCCAGCGACCGCATCGATGCCGTCTACATCGCCCTGCCGAACTCGATGCACGCGGACTACACGATCCGCGCCTTGAAGGCCGGCAAGCATGTGATGGTCGAAAAGCCGCTTGCGACGACGCTTCAGGAAAGCGAGGCGATGATCGCTGCGTCGCGGGAGAGTGGTGCGTTCCTCATGACGGCCTACCGGCTTCACAACGAGCCCGGCACCCATGCCATGATCGAAACCGTCCGTTCGGGACGGATTGGCGATCCAGTCTACTTCGCGTCGACGTTCGGCTTCCAATCTCAGTTGGGAAACCACAGGTTGAAAGCAGGGCATTGGGGCGGCGCCTTGCCTGATGTCGGCGTCTACTGTCTCAATGCCGCTAGGCACGTTTTCGCCGCAGAGCCTATCGCCGTGCAGGCGATGTCGAACCGTCCTGCAAGCGACCCGCGCTTTATGGAGATCGACGCGGGTATGGCTGTGACCTTGAAGTTCCCCGGCGAGCGCCTCGCTCAGTTCTTTTGCTCTTTCGGATCCGGGACTTCGGAATCGATCCGTGTCGTGGGGTCGCTTGGGGAACTGATCCTCGATCCGGCTTTCAAGTTCGACTCGGCGCTCCGCATGACGGTTCGTGTCGGTGGCAGCGAAGGAACGACACAGTTCGACCAGGTGGATCATTTCGCAGGACAAATAGGCTATTTCTCTGACTGCATTGTGAACGGCGTGCCCCCTGAGGCGGACGGTGAAGAGGGTCTTGCCGACATGCGCACGCTTCTGGCCATCGACGAGGCGGCGCGCACAGGAGAGACCGTGCATCTCACGCCGATGCCATTCAGGGCAGGGATTTTTCCGGACATGCTGCGATCGTTTGCGCCGACCAAACTGCGGCTGGTTTTTTGATCGGATAACGCAAGACGGTTCGCCGTGAGGTATCGGGCGTTGAGGGTCTCCTCTCCGCCCT
>NZ_JBOFBI010000019.1:0-2202 GCF_051645465.1 Tabrizicola sp.
CTTCGCCGTCGTCGGCACCGACGATCTCGAGTCGCGCGTTGCGATAGCCTTCGCGTGCGCTCCAAAGCTCGGCCGCAGTGACAGACTCCGCCAGATGCAGAAGCTCGGTGTTACCACCGAAATCCAGCAGCACGCGGACCTGCCCGAGCTTTGGTTCCTCCGCCACCTCGAAGATCAGACTGCTGTCTGCCGAATGGCTGCGCATGATGGTGACGAGGATCACCCCGTCCGAAGAGAAGTTCCCTTCATGCAGGGTGAAGGAGGCCGGAGCGGTCCAGGTCGGATAGACCCGGGGAGGCTCCTTCTTCACGAGACGGCCCACGCCGTTCGAGCGCTCCCAGGCTGCCAGCTTCTTGGTGAATCGTGCCGGCGGCTTGGGACTGCCGTCGGTGTAGCGGATAAGCGCCCCGAGGGGGGCTGAGTCGATGATGGTCGTTGCAGACATGATTCCTCATCCTGAATGCGAGATTTCGCATTCATCATATTGATATTGCTGTATTTTGTTGGAATGAGGGGCGGGTTTCCCCGCCCCTGAATGGCTCAGATCATTCCGCAGCCATCATCGACGCGGCGCTCTCCGGCAGATCGGCCGTCAGGAAGGCCGGGAGATCGACGTCCTCGGGCTGGCCTGCGTCCTCCCCCTGCCCTTCTGCAATCAGCTCGTCGTCGAGTGCTGCCAGATCCGCGCGCCGCAGGACCTCGGGCAACCAGCCGCTGCCCTTCAGAAGCCGCCCGGCCTCGGTGGCCATCTCGCCCTTTTTAAGGTGGTCGAGAAGCTGAGCGGTCCCCTCCCCCTTCGCCTCGCGCACGGCCTCGAGGATGCGGGCCTTGGGCACACGGTTGAGGTAGCCGTCGACCGTCGGCTCCCAGCCTGCCTCCACCATGTCGAGATCGACCGCCCGCGCCACGAGATCGGCATGGGCCATGCGGCGGGTCAGTCCGCTGGCGGAGATGCCCGCTCCGTAGGGGTTCACCTTCTCATGGAGCGCGTTGATCCCGAAGCTGAGGCAATGCGCCAGGAGCGCCAAACGGCTGCCCTGGTCGAGCACGGTCAGATAGTCCCAGAGCGCGACATCGTCACCGAGGGGCAGATCGGCCTCCCACGCCGCATGACGCTCGTCGACCAGCTTGGCCGCGATGCTGTCCTTCAGATCGGGCGCCTGCGCTGACATGTAGACGTGGCGCACCGAGGCCTCGAGACAGCTCCCCGAGGCAGAGGAGGTGCGGAAGGTGTCCGTCACCAACTTCAGGAGCAGCAGCGTCAGCGCCACGTCCGGCGACCGCCCGATGGCCTCGCGCAGCGCGAGGGTCCTGTGGGCCGTCAGTTCCATGACCAGCCGCTCGGGCAGCGGCTTCAGCGCGCCGTCGTCTTCCTCCTCGGACGCATCCGCGCCGATCGGCTGACCACCCGAGGTGATGACAGTGCCGCCAGCCGGACTGGTCGAGGGGTTCCAACTGGAACCAGCGCCTTCACCCCCCTGCCCCATGCCGTCCGCGCCATCACCATCCTGGACCGCAGTCTCCTCGCCTGGCTCATCCTCAGTCCGGACATAGCCGCGATAAACCGCGAGCGCGCCTTCCCGATCCAGCGTGACGAAGACGCCCGCGCGCATGACCTCGGCCGGTTCGTAGACCAAGGGCCGCTGCTCAAGCGCTTCCATCGCCGTCTCGAGCTGACCAAGCCGGGCGTCGACCTCCTCGGGGTATTCGTCCTGGCCGGAGTATTCCTCTTCCAGCGCACGATACTCGGCGAGGAGCGAAGCGTGGGCCGCGCTTTCCTCGTCGGTCATCGGCGCGGGATCACCGGCCAGACGCTGCAGACCGTGGCTGTAGCCGTAGGGCAGGTCGGTCGCGACCTCGATCCACTTCCAGCCCTCGGAGGACAGTGCCTCGGCTTCGGCCTGGAGCTTCTCGGCAACCAGCCGGTCGAGCAAGGCAGGGTCCTCGAGCCAGCCTCCGTCATCGCCCTGGAAGAGATCGCGCAGCACGACACCGCCCGCCGCCTCATAGGCATCAACACCCACGAAGACGGCGCGACGATCCGAGGCCCGGACCGAGGTCTTGGTCAGCATACGCCGGATGGCATAGGGCTCCTTGTTCCAGGAGTTCTTGATCGCCTCCCAGACCTGGAGCTGACGCGCATGATCCGGGTTCACCGTGAAGGCCATCAGCTGTTCCAGCGTCATGCCATCCTCGGCATAG
>NZ_JBOFBI010000020.1:0-37919 GCF_051645465.1 Tabrizicola sp.
GACATAGGTTCACGCTCATGTCGGATGCGAAGATCAGACTCTATGTAGATCAGCCGCTTGGTCCGGGGCAAGCGGTGCGGCTTTCGGTCGATCAGGCGCATTACCTGGTCGGCGTGATGCGGCTTGCGGTCGGGGCGCCAGTGCTTCTCTTCAACGGTAGCGACGGCGAATGGCGGGCGGCGCTGGCCGAAGCGGGCAAGCGCGGCGCGGTGGCGGTCTGCGAGGCCCTGACGCGGCCTTTGGTGCTGCCCCCCGACCTCTGGCTGGCCTTCGCGCCGATCAAGAAGGCGCGGACGGATTTCATCGTGGAAAAGGCGGTGGAACTTGGCGTCCGCCGCATCCTGCCCGTGCAGACGCGGCACACCAATTCCGAACGCATCCGGCAGGACCGGCTGCAGGCCCACGCGGTCGAGGCCGCCGAGCAATGCGGCGCGACCTATGTGCCAGAGGTGACAGAGTTGCAGCCCCTGGACCGGTTGCTGGCGACTTGGCCTGACGGGCGGCAGCTTTACTGGTGCGACGAGGCGGCGGCTGGCCAGCCCACAGCGATTGGCGGGCAGCCAGGCCCCGCCGCCATCCTGATCGGCCCCGAGGGCGGTTTTGCCGAGACGGAAGCGAAGCGCCTCCGCGGGATGCCTGGGGTTCATGCCTTGAGCCTCGGCCCCCGCATCCTGCGCGCCGACACGGCAGCGGTGGCGGCGATCACGCTCTGGCAGGCGGCGCATGGGGACTGGCGATGAGAGCCCCGCGCCTTCATGTACTGACAGCGCTTGCATCGGAGCATGCAGTTGTGCTGCGGAGGGGGCCTTCGGCCTGGTCTGCCAGCTTTGGCTGGAACCGTGCGACGGGTGCGATGAGCCCAGGCCAATGGTTGCGTGGGCGCATTTATGAGCACCGCTGCGACCTCTCGCCCGATGGCGGGCATCTGATCTACTTTGCGGGGAAGGGTGGGTCGTCGTATTACACGGCCCTGTCGCGCGCACCCTGGCTTAAGGCGCTCCGCTTATGGGAGAAGGGTGATACCTGGGGTGGGGGTGGGGCATTTGCGCCGGACGGAGGGCTTTGGCTGAACGGCCATGCGCTGCACAAAAAGGAATGGCTGCCCAAGGGCATGGGCGTTGCACTTGGTGACGCGTTTCCGGGGTCGATCGATGGCTTCTTTGGCGGGAATACCGTCGCCGCTCGCCTCGCCTTGCGCGGCTGGGTTGTGGAAGGCACCGGTTATGCCGTCATGTTGAAGCGCCCGCTTTGGCACGGCTGGCAGCTTGTTCGCTGGTTCGAAAACATGCCGCGGCGGGCGGTGGCCTCAAGCTGTCATGCGCTGGAGCGGGCAGCGACTGGCGAGATGGTTGACCTTCCGGGCTGGGAATGGGCGGAACCATGGGAGGGCAGGCTGCAATTTGCGGCAGGGGGAAAGCTGCAGTCGGTCGCACTGGAGCAGGACGGCAGCTTGAGCGATCTGAATGAGATCAGGGACTTCAACGGCCTGACACCCGACCCGCAGGAAGCTCCAGCAGCGGCGCACGATCGAAAGGCGCCAAATCGATGATCCGCGCCGCCGTACCAAAGGACGAGGCGGTGCTGGAGGCGTTTCTGCTGCGGCATGTGGACGGTGCGATGTTTCCCCTGTCCAATCTGCGCGATCAGGGGTTGGGCGAGGGCGACTTTGCCTCGGCTCACCCGCACGCCACCCGCTTCTGGATCGACGGCGATCCGATTGGTGGCATTCTGGCGCTGACGCGCGGGGGGATGCTGCTGCCGATGCTGCCGAACGGGTTCGACGCAGGGGCCTTTGTGCCGGTGCTCGCCGATATGGACCTCACTGGCGCCGTAGGCCCGGCCGGCCAGGTCCGCAGGCTGCTGACGGGACTGGGGCTGGCGGGTCGACCAGCCGTTGTTGATCGCGACGAGCCGGGTTTCGCGCTGGACCTCGCGTCGCTGCGGATACCGGCGGCCGACGGTGCAAAGCTGATCCCTGTCGGGGCGGACTATCGCGCACTGCTCGTCGATTGGCGCGCCGACTATCACCGGACGACCCTTGGCACGCCCGAGGATCAAGTGGCGGATCGCGCGGCAGGCGATATCGACAACTGCATCGCGAATGGTCGCCACCGTGTCCTCTTGCTGAACGGCCAGCCCGTGGCGATGACCGGCTTCAACGCGGCGCTGCCCGAGATCGTGCAGATCGGCGGGGTCTACACCCCGCCCGCCTTGCGCAACCGCGGCTACGCCCGGCTTGCCCTGGCCCTGCATCTGGCCGAGGCGCGGGCAAAGGGCGTTGCCCGTGCGGTCCTCTTTGCGGCCAGCGAGGCGGCATCCCGTGCGTACCTGAGCATCGGCTTTCAGCCCTCGCAACCGGTGGCTCTGGTTCTCTTCGACGGCGCGCAGCGGGTGCGGCCATGAGCTTCATCCGACCGGAGTTGCGGGACGGCGCCTACCGGTTCCGCGAAGTGATCGCCGGGGCCGGGCTGGCCCTTCTTGGGGCTTGGTTGGCAAGCGGCGGCGGGTACTTCCTTCTGCCGCTTGGTCTTTTGATGAGCGGGCTTGGCCTGGGCTGGGCGGTCCTGGCCCTTCGCCGCCTGCGGTTCCAGCAGGACGGCGAGGCGCCGGGGATCGTCCGCGTGACCGAGGCGCAGATCGCCTATTTCGGCCCACGGGTCGGCGGTTTCATCGGGCTGCCCGAGCTGTCAGAGCTTCGGCTCCTCACCTTGCGCGGCCGCCGGATCTGGCGGCTGAAGCAGGGCGACGGCGCGATGCTTCACATCCCCATCGAAGCCGATGGCGCCGAGGCGCTCTTTGACGCGTTCGCAGCACTTCCCGGCATGGACTCGGCCGCACTGGTCGCGGCGTTGGGCAGCCAGACGCCCTCGGACAGCCGGGTCGTCGCGCTAAACGAGGTCGACCAGCTGATCTGGAGCCGCAAAGGCGCCGGGGTCGTCGTACGCTGAAGGGGCTGGCGCAGCTGCCCGCAAGAAAATCTACGGTCCCGCGAGAATTTCTGCGGCCGGTCACCTGTCCCCGCACAAGGGGCACTCTTGACTTGGGAAGCGCCGCTTGACACCTGTTGGCGTCCCGGCCCGTTGCCGGATGAAGCACGAAGCAGCGAAGTCCCGGAGCCAAGGTCCATGTCCATTCCTCAGTCCGGTGGCGGACCGATCGAGAGCTTCGACCAGCTCGCGGCCTATATGGAGGCGGGCTGCAAGCCGAAAGCCGACTGGCGCATCGGGGCCGAGCACGAGAAATTCGGCTGGCTGACCGATACCCGCAAGCCCTTGCCCTATGCCGGTGACCGCTCGATCAGTGCGATCTTCGACCAGCTTGCCGCGCGCTACGGCTGGCAGCCCTCGCGCGAGGGCGAGAATGTCATCGGCCTGAGCCGGAACGGGGCCAACATCAGCCTTGAACCGGGCGGGCAGTTCGAGCTTTCCGGTGCACCGCTCTCCTCGACCGTCGAGTTGGCGGCAGAGCTGCAGAACCATCTGGATGAGGTGCGATCCATCGCCGATCCGATGGGCGTGCGCTTCATGGGGATCGGCGCGCCGCCGGAATGGCGGCACGAAGACATGCCGGTGATGCCGAAGGGGCGCTACCGGCTGATGACGGACTACATGGGTCGCGTCGGGACGCACGGCACGCAGATGATGTACCGGACCTGCACAGTGCAGGTGAACCTCGACTACGGGTCCGAGGCCGACATGGTCCAGAAGATGCGCGTGGCGCTGGCGCTGCAGCCGGTGGCGACCGCGCTTTTCGCCTCGTCCCCCTTCTTCGACGGCAAGCCGAACGGCCACCGCAGCTGGCGAAGCCGGATCTGGCGGGGGCTGGACAACAGCCGCACCGGCATGCTGCCCTTCGTCTTTGAGCCGGGCATGGGGTTTCAGGCCTATGTGGATTGGGTCCTCGATGTGCCGATGTACTTCGTCTACCGCGACGGCCGCTACATCAACGCGCTTGGCCAGTCGTTCCGCGACTTCCTGAACGGTCAGCTTCCGGCCCTGCCCGGGGAAAAGCCCACCCTGTCGGACTGGGCCGATCACATGACCACGGTCTTCCCCGAAGCGCGGGCCAAGAAGTTCATCGAGATGCGCGGGGCCGATTGCGGCGATCAGGCGCATATCGTGGCGCTGCCGGCGTTCTGGGTGGGGCTCATGTACGACCAGACCGCTTTGGACGCCGCCTGGGACCTGGTGAAGGGCCTGGATGCCGAAACGCGCGAAGGGCTGCGGGTCGCGGCTTCGGTCTCGGCCTTGCAAGGCGAGGCGGGGGGCGAGAAGCTTCTGGACCTTGCCCGTGCCGCCGTCGGTCTCTCACATGCCGGGCTGCTGGCGCGGGGTCTGGGCGAGGAGGCTCAGCTTGCGCCGCTCGTCGAAAGCCTGAAAACCGGGCGCGTTCAGGCGGACCGCTGGCTGGAGCTTTACGAGGGCGAATGGCAACGCGACCTGACGCCGATCTATCTTAGCACAAGCCTGTAGGCCTCAGTTTGATCCTGACATCGGGACCGGGCTGAACGCGGCGCCGTCCCAGGCCAGCGCTGTAACACAGCCTTTTGCAGGCTGTCCGCACTCGCCGCCGTCCTGGAACAGCACCAGTATCGGTTGGCCCTGCTGATTCATGACCTCCCAGTCGTGTACCAGCCATGCAAAGTGCTTCCCGTCGGCCCAGACATGCATCATTGAACCGCCAGAGCCGACATAAAGGTTCGGCGAGTTCGAGCAGTAGAACATCGCCTCATCGGCAACGACCTCCAGGGTCTCGTCACCGGTCAGTTCGAGATCTTCTGCGCGGGGGCCTTCTACCGAAAAGTTGCCGCCGCCGACTTCGCAGGCTTGATTGGCCTCTGCCAGGAGATCCTCCAGATCGAAAGCTGACGCGATTGAGGGGAAGACGGTCAGGGACGCAGCAATCAATGCACTTCGCATTTCAAGGACCTCAAGGTTTCCAGCCATGCCGATTGCCACAACCCCTATCACGGTATCGACCCGTTGGCAGGTCGTAGATTCTGACCTCGGCTGGTCCTCTGCCCGATCTGTGGTTTGATCGCTGACGGCCTGTTTCAGCGCTGAACACTGATACGATCAGGGCCGCCCGGTGCGGGGCGGCCCTCTTTTGGTCTTCAGACAGTCACGCCAGGACAGGTTCCATCTGCACTTGCAGGTCTTCCGACTTTGGCAGGGGTTTGGCGGCCGGGCCTGCATCGACAACTGCCCGCAGGGTGGTCACGGCCTGGGTGAAACCAAGACCCAGCACGACGCAGGCGAGCCCCATCGTGAACACCAGCAGGCTGAGGTCCGCTTTCAGCGTGGCAAGCGCCCCGATCAGCAGGACCGCTCCGCCGCCGATGGCGAGGAAACCGGTTGCGATGGTGATCCCGGCGGCCTTGGCGCGCGGGGCTTTTTCGGGGCAGTCGGCCAGAGCTTTGGCGATCGACAGGATCATCGCTGAAAGGCCGGTCAGGGCAAGCAGCGAGACGGAGAGGTAGGTGAGGAGCATCATGATTTGGTCCTTTCTGATGCTTGGCCGGATTGGCCAGGTGATCGGGTAACAGGTTGATGGAAGCTGCGGTAAATCCTGGCGAAGGCGGCACACCAGGCGGCCGAGAACGGGATGCCGAAGAGGGCGTAGAGTTCCAGCATCTCGCGGTTTCGGTCGGGCTGTGCGAACTGCCAGATGGCGAAGCACAAGATGAAAAGGACATAGGCGAGGAACCCGCCCATCGCGAAAGTGCCAAGGTTCAGCGGGTATCGCGTGACAATCCACAGAAGGACCGGCGTCCCGAAGACCAGGTAGGGCACGGCGCCGAACGGGACGGCGAAGACGGGGACGAGCAACACCCAGAAGAACAGCGCTGCGACCAACAGAGGAGCCAGCAACAGCGCACCGGCGAAGGCGATGGGGTCGAGGGTCGGGAGGATTTCTTGTCTTGCGGTCATTTCTGTATCTCCTGAAATAACAGGCCAAATTTTTTTAGCTCACCCTTTTGGAAGGAAGCGCGCGATCTTTGCGCCAAGCTTCATGGCCAGAAGCTGGATGCCGCGCGGCAGGGTGGACACGTCGCGGTACCAGTCGTCGAACATCTGCATGGTCTGCAGTGTCTCTTTCATCCGCGCTTTCACATGATCGGGCGTCGCATCGCCTTCGGCGGCCTCTGCCACATCGCGAAGCGCGGCGATGGTCGGGGCGAACTCGCGTTCGCGGCGGCCTTCGATCACCACGCGCGCCAGGTCGAACATGTCCTGGACCGAGGTGAAAACATCCCGCCGTTCCCCAAGCGCCCGGCTGGCTTTGACAAGCTTCCAGCCCTGCAGCTCTTTCAACCCGGTCGAGACATTGGACCGCGCAAGGCCCAGCGTTTCCGAGATTTCCTCGGCGTCCAGTGGCTCAGGCGCGATGTGCAGCAGCGCATGGATCTGCGCGACCGAGCGGTTGACGCCCCACTTGGCGCCCATCTCCCCCCAGTGGAGGATGAAGTCTTGCATGGCGGGTGTGAGGTGCATCGAATCGCTCTTTATTTCTGTATTGACAGAAATATCAGAATTTACTGACGGATCAAGAGCGATTTTGTCTGGTGAGTGTCGGGCCGGAAATCATGGCAGCCCATACTGTGTCGGTGCAGAAGATGAAGCCGGGCAAACCTTGCGAAAGTGTAAACGGATGCCAGGCAAGCCATTGATTTCATTGGCCTGAAAAACTTGGGCACCGTGCCCAGTCAGACCTCTGCCTCCGGCGCCTTCTTCGCACCGATCCTCGGTTCGGTCCCGGCCTTGATCCGCTTCAGGTTCTCGGCATGCCGGACATAGATCAGGATCGTAAGGACCAGCGACAGAAGAAGAAGCTGCCCATCGGTAAGCACCAGTATCCAGAGCCCGGTCATGGCCGCCGCGATCAGGGCCGCGATCGAGGAGATCCGGGAAAGGAGTGCTGCAACGAACCAGGTCGCGCAGACCGCAAGCCCGACCTGCCAGTCCAGCGCGAGGAGCACACCCAGGAAGGTAGCCACACCCTTGCCGCCCTTGAACTTGAGCCAGACGGGAAAGAGGTGGCCAAGAAAGGCCGCGAGGCCTGCCAACTGGGCTGCATCTTCGGCCAGAAGCCAGCCCGCGATCAGAACCGCGACGGCCCCCTTCGCCCCATCCAGAAGCAGCGTCAGAAGCGCCGCCCGCTTGTTCCCGGTCCGCAGGACATTGGTCGCCCCGATGTTGCCCGACCCGATCTGGCGAAGGTCTCCAAGGCCCATGACCTTCGTGACGAGGATGCCAAACGGGATCGATCCCAGCAGGTAGGCAAGGACGGCGGTCAGCAATAGCAGACCTTGCGAGGTCGTTAGTTCGGGCATGTCTCAGTCTTCCGCGGCAAACACCTGCGTCCCCCCGACGAAGGTCATCATCACCTTACCCTCCATCCGCGCGCCGTCAAACGGGGTGTTCTTCGATTTCGACCTCAGCTTGAAGCGGTCCATCAGGAAGGGGGCGTCGGGATCGAAAAGAACAAGGTCGGCGGGCGCCCCGGGTGTCAGGCGGCCCTGTGGCAGGCCAAGACGGTTGGCGGGGTTCAGGGCCATGGCCCGGAAGAGCCCCGGAAGGGTCATGTGCCCCGCATGATAAAGGCGCATCGCGGCGGGAAGGAACGTCTCAAGCGCCACGGCACCGGGGGCGGCCTCCTCGAACGGCAGGCGCTTCGATTCTTCGTCCGCCGGGGTGTGCATCGAAGAGATGATGTCGATCTGACCGTCCGCCACGGCCGCGACCACGGCGAGCCGGTCCTGTTCGGATCGCAGAGGAGGCGTGACCTTGAAGAAGGTCCGGTAGTCGCCCACGTCGAATTCGTTGAGCGTGAGGTGATGAATCGACGTTCCCGCCGTGACGTCCAGCCCCCCCGCCCTGGCGCGGGCAAGTGCTGGCAGGGCTTTCGCCGTGGTAATCTGGTCGACGTGGTAGCGGACGCCCGTCATCTCGACCAAGGCGAGGTCACGCTCCAGCCCCATACGCTCGGCCATTGTCGAGACCGCCGGGATACCGCGCAGCGAGGCGAACTTGCCGGAGGTGGCCGACGCGCCGGACGAAAGGCCGGGGTCCTGCGGGTGGCCAACCACCAGCGCGCCGAGCGAGCGGGCATAGCTCATCGCGCGGGTGATGGCTTTCGCTTCGGTCGAGACCTTGAAGACATCGGTGAACGCGATGGCGCCCGCGTCGCGGAGGAACCCGATCTCGGTCATCTCGCGCCCTTCGCGGGCTTTGGTCAGTGCGGCCATATGGCGAATGCGGACGGGGCTTTCGGCGGCCCGGCGGGTCACGAACTCCAGCGCTTCGGGCGTGTCGATGGCGGGGTGGGTGTCGGGCCGCGCGATGATCGTGGTGACACCCCCCGCGGCGGCCGCAAGGCCAGCGGAGCGGAACGACTCCTTGTGCCGCTCCCCCGGCTCGCCGATCTTGACGCCGAGGTCGACGATGCCGGGGGCGAGGCATTTGCCGCCGCAGTCGATGACCTTGGCGCCTTTGGGGGCGGTGGCATCGCGGGAAAGGATCAGCCCGTCCTTCACGGTCAGGCTGCCGACTGCATCGGTTGCGGCCTCCGGGTCGATCAGGCGGGCGTTCGTGAAATGCAGGCTTGTCATGTTGGTCCTGTCTGGATGCTGCGCATCAGCCGGTAGACTTCGGTTCCGTCCTTGATCCCCTCGAACCCGATGCGGGTGGTTGTGATGCCACCTTCGCTACCGTCCTCGCTGCGCGCGTGAAACCAGACATTGTCGTAGCCGTCGCAGTGGTCAATCTCCAGCGCCGTCTTCGGCAGGATCGGATAGACTTTCAGCGACCGTTTGCGGGACTGGCGGGCGACATACGCGGCACGGGTCGACAAGGCATAGCGTGTTGTCCGATGGGCCTTTGCCGCTTCGACCCATTCGCCAAAGGCGAACGTATAGCCTACGACGATGAAGATCAGCCCCAGAGCAAGGGTGACAAGGCCGATGCCGACGTCGCCCCGCCAGAAGATGTGCTGGAGCCCCACCCCGGTGCCTGCCAGTCCGAAAAAGAAGAACGGCACACCAAAGAGCGATATGAAGGCCAGCCGTTCCCGGTTGCGGATACCGGGCTGGGGGGCGCCTTCCCAGAGGATGCGCTCACCTGGCTGGAGGTAGGCGTCCCAGCCTTCAGCCATCGCGGGTCTTCCGCCCGGCGGCAGTCATCAGCAGGTACGACACGGTAGCGGGGTCGGACTGGTACTTGACCAAGTGCTTGTCGCCCGTCGTGGAGGTCAGCTGAACGGCATTGAGGTAGGGTCGGGCGGTCAGAAGATGGGTCAGCGGAACCGCACGGCCCGCCGGGCCAAGCAGGCGGCGGTTGGTCAGGCGCCAGACCTCGGCCATCGCTTCGGGCTGAACAAAAGCCGCGCGTGCGGCGACGGCAAGGACCGCGCCGACCGGGCCAGCGACCGGATAGGGGTTCTGGAGCCACAACAGGACGAGGCCCGCAAGGGTGCCAAGGATCACCGCCATGATCAGATGCGCGCGCCAGTAGGTCTCCGCGTCGGGGCGGAATTCGGTGATGAGCTTCTCACCCTCCATCAGCTCGGTCGGGTGGCCCATGATGGGATCGGGTTCGATGCGGGCCATGTCAGGCGATGAAGACGATGAAGAGGGTGAAGAGGGCAAGGAACAGAAGGACCGCCGCAGCGACCATCCCGCCCTGGCGCATCTCTTGTTTGGTGGGCTTGCGGTTGGGGTCGGGGGTCATGGCTCGACTGTCTGGTTGATTATTGCCATCGCCGCAGTTGCATCATTCTGAGAGAGTTTTTCGAACAGAATATATGCATCAGACTCAGCGTCATTGGCTTGACCCCGCACTTCGATGGATAGCCCTGTCAGGTCGCGCTCACGGGTCAGGGCAACGCGCCCGTTCGTCAGCTTCGTGCCAACGATGAGTTCCGATTTGTTTGGGCGCTCAACAGCCATAAACAACCGGTGGTCGCTCATTGCATATGATGTCGCCGCCAGTCTCCGGCGGCCGCCACGGACTAACATCAGGACGATGATAGCGATTCCGACTGCAAGCAGCGCCAGGAACACATCGCGACCGGACCCTCCACATCTGCCTTGGAACAGCCGCTCCGTGGTGGAAAGACGGCCCGAAAACACGAGGGCAAGATAGACTGCGGCGAGTACTCCGCCGACGGCAGCCAGCCATAGCCAGATCAGCAACTGCCCGGCGATCGGTTTCAGAACCGGCTTTGCGGACCAAATCAGGTCCTCGCCGGGCCGCATCAGCTCCCGGAAGGGTCGTGAATCAATTTCTCCCTCGCTCACGCCATCATCCCCACGATCTTCCGTCCTCGCTCGGCCCGCAGGTTCCGGGCGAGCAAATCCATGCAGGCCATCCGGACTGCGACACCCATCTCCACCTGATCCTGGATCACCGACCGGTTGATGTCGTCGGCGAGGTCTCCGTCGATCTCTACCCCTCGGTTCATCGGGCCGGGGTGCATGACGATGGCGTCGGGGCTCGCGGCCGCCAGTTTTTCGGCGTCGAGGCCATAGCGGTGGTAGTATTCGCGCTCGGAGGGGATGAATCCGCCATCCATTCGTTCCTTCTGCAGCCGCAGCATCATCACCACGTCCGCGCCCTTCAGCCCTTCGCGCATGTCGTCGAAAAGCTCGCAGCCGAAGTCCTCGACGCCCGAGGGCATCAGTGTCGGCGGGGCGATCAGGCGCAGGCGGTTTTCCATCTTGCCCAGCAGGATCAAGTTCGACCGGGCCACGCGGGAATGGGCGATGTCGCCGCAGATGGCGATGGTCAGGCGCTGGATGCGGCCCTTGGCGCGGCGGATGGTCAGGGCATCGAGCAGCGCCTGCGTCGGGTGTTCATGCCGCCCGTCGCCCGCGTTGAGGACCGCGCAGTCGACCTTCTGAGCGAGAAGGTTCACCGCTCCACTGGAAGGATGCCGCACGACCAGCAGGTCCGGGTGCATGGCGTTCAAGGTCATCGCGGTGTCGATAAGCGTCTCGCCCTTCTTCACCGAGGAATTCGCGACCGACATGTTCATCACATCCGCGCCGAGGCGTTTCCCGGCCAGTTCAAAGCTTGATTGCGTGCGGGTGGAGTTCTCGAAGAAGAGGTTGATCTGCGTCATCCCCGCCAGGGTGTCGGACTGCTTCACCGTTCGGCGGTTGAGGTCGACATAGCGTTCGGCAAGGTCAAGGACGGTGGTGATTTCAAGCGGCGAGAGATGCTCGATCCCTAGCAAGTGACGCGCGCGGAATGACATGGGCTACCCCCGGTTTCGCCCGCTTATGGCAGAAAGCGGGCGGGTGGGGCAAGGATCAGTCGGTGACGAGGAAGCTGGCGATCAGCGCGGTAAGCGGTGCCTCCATCTCCCGCCATCGCGGCAGGAGTTCGGGAGGGTAGCTGAAGAAGAGCTGCATGGTTGGGCTGCCCCCTGTGGCGCTGCGCGGCACAAAACCCTGTACGCAGTTCGGATCAAATCCGGGCGGTTCCACGATCACTTGCCCGCACCTGATCCCTGTCGTGACATCGTCGACCCATGTGGGGTTGTCGTCTGTGGGCGTGACCTCGGCATACCAGTCCACGCCGTCGCTGTCCCGATAGTGATGCAGACCATGCACCAGCGGCATGGTTTCAATGTTCACATCCTTGGGCTTGATGCCATTTTTGATGTACCACAGAATGTCGTAGCTCATCGATACAAAGGCCCAGCTTGAGTCTCGGACAGGGTTGTCGTCTACGGGAACAAAATCGGGTGCCTTGACCCGGATCCGAAAACCAAAGGTGCCCGACTGCGCCTCAAACGCCGCAGGCACGCGAAACCTCTCAGTCGTAAAGATGGGCTTTTCACCATCTTCCGTCATCTCACCATCCCACAAGAAAGCCATGATCTCCGACGCGCCATCTGACGGTATGTTCCGCAAATTGTTCAGACGCGGGATGCAGTTTACCGGGTAAAGCGGTACGTCGTCGTGACGCGACGACTCTACAAACCCCGCCCCTGCCTGCGCCCAGGAATAGATTAGAAAAGGCGAAGTCGTCTTCCCAAGCTCGTCGACAGCACCCCCAGCCCGTTCGATGACAAGGAGAGGGCTGTCGAACCAGTCCACGCTCGGTTCGCCCCCGTAATCATTGATTTCCGGTTTTGAAATCGTCAGGAACGTCAGATCACCCATCGACTGCACCGTCCCCTGCGACAGGGCGTTGCTCAGACGTTTGTTCAGATCAATGCAATACGGCGCGCCGTCCGCCACCTCTTCCGCGTTCGCCCGGACCTCTGCCGGGAAGATGAACGCGCCCCAGGTGGTCAATCCCAGCGTGACCAAGGCAAAGCCGACAAGGCCGGCCCGTAGCACCGCACGGCGCCTCCACCAGGCAGTCGCAAGCGCGCCGAGGGCGATGACGCCAAACCCCGCATGCCACAGATAGCCGTGTGAAGCCCCGTCCAGAAACCACGCCGCCCGCCAGAACAACGCGACGGCCAGCACGATGCCGAAGCCTGCTGCCAGGGCCATATCCGCGCGGTCACGCCACGGGTTGGGAGCGTCCGGAACTGGCGGTGGCAGGGGTTCGCGTCTGGCCCAGGGCTTTTCGGGGTCAAACCTGTAGACGGGCGCGCGCGGTTTTGCCAGCTGCCAGCGCAGCAGGATCAGGCCTGCCAGAATGACGGCACCCCACCATGCCAACTCCAGGTCCATGATCCGGTCCTGCAGGCCGAAGAAATGCACGGATGAGACCGACAGTATTGCGGCGACCGGCACCAAAAGCGCGGCAAACCCCCACCGGATCGCCCAGTGGTGCGGCAGAAGGACAAGCCCGATAGCTCCCGCCAGAAAAACAGGATGAAGAAACAGCATGGTCGCCTGGGTCGCTAGTGTTGGCCCGTCCATCGTTCCACCGACCTATCGTGAGCGTCTCCTGACGATGCTTATGGCCTCCAGATCATGCAAGTCGGCATTCCCAGACCGCTATGCCGCGGCGGTCTCACGGCACGCTCCCGATGACAGGCACGAAAGGTCAGGGTGGTGTCACGCCGGGGTGAGGTGCACATACCAAGGCGGTGGGCAGAGCCGGTATTCAGCGCAGAGAGGTACGCCAGATCGAAAGATAGAGTCGGTCACCAAAAGTCGAAATCATACCCTCGATTGCCGCCAGGGTGTCGGACTGCTTCACCGTCCGGCGGTTGAGGTCGACGTAGCGCTCGGCAAGGTCAAGGACGGTGGTGATTTCAAGCGGCGAGAGATGCCCGATCCCCAGCAGATCGCGGGCGCGGAAGGCCATGGATGTCCCCTCTCCGGTTTTTCCCTCTATCGCAAAGCGGGGGCAGGGGGCAAGCGTCCGTCACTTCCGTCGCAGGTGCTCTTCCAGCCGGGGCATGATCTCGACGAAGTTGCAGGGGCGGTGGCGGCTGTCGAACTGGAAGGCCAGGATTTCGTCCCAGGCGTCGCGGCAGGCGCCGGGGCTGCCGGGAAGGGCGAAGAGGTAGGTGCCGCCGGCGACGCCGCCGCAGGCCCGGCTTTGTACTGCGCTGGTGCCGATCTTCTGCATGCTGACGATTGTGAAGACGGTGCCGAAGGCTTCGATCTCTTTCTCGTAGACGTCGCGGTGCGCCTCGACCGTCACGTCGCGGCCCGTCAGGCCTGTGCCGCCGGTGGTCAGGATCGCATCGACGCCCGGATCGGCGATCCATTCGCGGAGGCGGGCGGCGATGCGCTGGCGGTCGTCGGGCAGGATGCCTCTTGCAGCAAGGGTGTGACCCGCCCCGGTCAGCCGCTCGACCAGCGTGTCGCCCGACTTGTCCGTCTCGGGCGTGCGGGTGTCGCTGACCGTCAGGACTGCGATACGGATCGGGTGGAAGGGCCGGGTTTCGTCGATACGCGACATGGATCAGTTCCGGGGCATGAGGGCAAGGCGCAGGGCAAGCGCGCCGAAGATGGTCGCGCTGATCCGGGCCAGCCAGCGGGAGAGGCTTGCCGATCGCGCGAGCCGCTGACCGATCGAGCCCGCGAAATGGCCGACGACCCCGTTCACGACCAGCCCGCCGATGCACAGGACCGCGCCAAGGGTCAGGAACTGCGGCAGGATCGGACGGGTGGGGTTCACGAACTGCGGCAGGAAGGCGAGGATGAAGAGAATGACCTTGGGATTCAGGAGGTTGACAATCAGCGCCTGCAGGAAGACCTTGCGGGCCGGGTTGGGCGTGACCTGCATCTCGCCTGCCAGCGGAGACGACCGGAGGGCTGCAAACGCGAGCCACAGAAGGTAGCCCACCCCAAGCCACCTGATCACCTCGAAGGCGGTCGGATACGCGGCAACCAGCGCGCCAAGCCCCAGAGCGGCAAGAAGGGTGTGGATCATCCCTCCCGTTGCGATGCCGAAATTCGCGGCCATCGCTGCCCTGCGCCCGACCCTGAGGCCCTGCCCGAGGCAGAACATCATGTCCGCCCCTGGCGTCAGGTTCAGCGCCAATGCGGCGGGGACGAAGGCGAGGAGGGTCATCCACTCGACAGACATCGCTCAAAGCTCCAGAAGAACGGGCTCTGGGCCGAGATTGATGACCTCGGTCGCACCGACATGCCCGCGCCGACCCCAGCTGTCATGGATATGGCCGCAGAGGCAGAACCTTGGCTGCAGGCGTTCGATGGCAGCAAGGATGGCCGTGGAGCCAAGAGAACGGCCTGACGACGACGCATCGGCCACGCCCTTGGGCGGTGCGTGGGTGATCAGTATGTCCACGCTGCCCATCGGGGCAAGAAGCGCGGCCGCCTCGGCTTCGGTCAGATCGCAGGACCAGTCGCCGAACGGCGTTGGCGGGACTGCACATCCCATACCGAAAAGCGCAAGGCCGACCCGGCGCGTGCCCGTGCCATGAAGGACCGTAGCGCGTGTGGCAGCTGTCAGTTCCACGGCGCTTTCGGCGTTGCCGCAGACCACGACGGCCTTTTCGGCCAGCGGGTCAAGCAAAGCCATCGCCTCGGTAAGGCCTTGCCGCATATTGCAGAAATCCCCCGCGCCGATGACAAGATCGGCGTCCTTGGCTGCGGACAGCAGGGCGGGCACAAGGCCGGCCCTCGCGTGAAAGTCCGAGAAGGCCATGATGCGCGTCATGGCGAAAGCCTCGCCTGCAGCGACAAGAGGTCGGCCCAGGCCTCGCGCTTGGCGCTCGGGTTGCGGAGGAGATAGGCCGGGTGGGTCATCGGCAGGAGCGGCTTGCCAAGCGCCTGGGTCCAGTTGCCCCGCGCCCGCAGGATGCCACGGTGGCCGGTCAGCGCGTCAAGCGGGGTGTTGCCCATGACGACGATCACCGCCGGGTCGACAAGGGCGATGTGTCTCTCGACAAAGGGGCGCATCATCGCGATTTCCGCGGGTTCGGGGTCGCGGTTGCCGGGGGGGCGCCAGGGCAGGACGTTGGTGATGTAAAGCGCTGTCTCTGGATCGGGGCTGGTGCGCGACAGGCCGATGGCGGCGAACATCCGGTCGAGAAGCTGACCGGCGCGGCCCACGAAAGGGCGGCCTTCGCGGTCTTCTTCCGCGCCCGGCGCCTCGCCCAGGATCAGGACGCGAGCCTTGGGGTTGCCGTCGGCAAAGACCGTGTTCCGGGCGCCTTTCTTGAGCTCGCACAGGTCGAAACTGGCGATGACCTCGCGCAGATCGTCCAGGGTCTGGGCTCCAGCGGCGGCGGCTTGCGCGGCCGAGACCGGGTCGATACCGAAGCCCGTTGGGGGGGATTGCGGTTTCGGACTCGTCGGGGCCGGGACAGCAGGCTTCGGCGCCTCGGCCGCGAGCTCATATCGGTTTATCGGAAGATCGCCGACCGCCTCGTCCGCCCCGGCCTCGACCTGCCAGGCCAATGCTGCAAGGGCCACATGCCAGTCATCGGTGATCTCGGCGGCGATTCCCATGAGGCGAGATTAGGGCCGGGGCGGGCGTGCCACAACCCGCCGTCATGGGGCGGGGCAGCCCCGAACCTCGACCGCGCCACCGGCGGCGAGGATGGTCATCGTGACCCCCGACCGGTCAAGCGCGAAGGGTGCACCGGCAGGGGGGACGAGTTCGGTCATTGCGACAAGCTCGCCACCTTCGCGCTGGGTGACGGCTTCAGCGACCCAGACGTCGCGGTCAGAGGTCTCGAAGGCGACGACTTCGGGCTGGCCCGGATCGGGCAGCCGGACCCGTGCGGTGAGCCGCAGGCCGTCGCGGATCGGGTCGATGGCGCAGGCGACGGCGGTGACGCCCGCCTCACCCGCCGTTGCCGCGCGCTGCGCCAGGGCAGCCTTGATGCTGGCGTCGGGCGCACCTGGGGGTGTGAGGTCGGAGGCGAGTTCAAGCGACGCCGGAAGACAGATTTCGTCGCAGACGCCAAGAGCCATTTCGACCGAAAGCCGGACCGGCCGGGTGGGGTCTATCGGTGTGATTTCCAGAGGCAGAACAAGATGTTCGTGGTAGCCAATGCTTTGCATGCCGTTGGTATGAAACACCTCGGGCGCGGGCCAGTGGATGCGGACGGACTTCACGTTTTCGGACCCCGACCAGTCGAACGTCGGCGGGATTCCCGCATCGCCGGGGCTGCGCCAGTAGGTTTTCCATCCCGGCGCCAGCGTCAGATCCATCGCAGCCATATGCGCGCCGCTCTCCATCTGCCAGCCGGGCAGAAGCGTGGCGGACAAGACGTCGTCCTGCGTGGTGGCGAGGGCCGGGGGGGCGATGAGGGCGAGGAGTGTGGCGATGCGGATCATGCATCGACCATAGGAAAAGCCAGGGCCAAGGGAAATCACATTGCGGCGAAAGCGCGTGAGCGTGATCTTCAGGCCACGGCCCTGGGGGTTGTCGGCGGCGGCGCGGGGGTCCATGTTTGTTGTGTGGTTTCGGGGGTGTGGATGGACCTTGCCGGACAGATTCTGATCGCCATGCCAGGCATGGCTGACCCGCGGTTCGACCGGAGCGTGGTCTTGATCTGCGCCCATTCGGCCGAGGGGGCGATGGGGTTGATCGTCAACAAGCCATTGGAAGAGTTGAGCTTTTCCGGACTGCTTGAGCACCTGAACATTCCGCTTGGACCGGAGGGGCGGGATATTCGGGTGCTCTTTGGCGGGCCGGTGGAGCGGGGGCGGGGGTTCGTTTTGCACTCGGCGGACTGGAAGCGGAACCGGGCGGAGGGGACTATGGTGGTTCCCGGCGGGTTCGAGATGACCGCTACGCAGGACATTCTGGAGGCGCTGGCCAAGGGCGGGGGGCCGGATAAGGCTTTGCTGGCGCTTGGTTATTCCGGCTGGGGGCCGGGGCAGCTGGAGGCCGAGATCGCGCGGAACGACTGGCTGACTTCGGAGGCTCCGGAGGGGTTGGTGTTTGGCGGGGATGAGGCGACCAAGTGGGCGGCGGCGCTGAAGGGGATGGGGATCGATCCGCTGACGTTGAGTGCGGCGGCGGGGCGGGCCTGACGGGGGCCGCAAGGGAATCCCCTAAGGGGTTGGGAACGCTGGGTTAATCTTGGAGATTTCGAACAGGTTAATCGTCTTCTTTTCATCTTCTTTCCGTCTTCTTTCCATCTCTACGCGCGTGGAGATGGGTGGGCGTTAACCATGCGGGGCGAATCGGGGGATGGGGAGGTGATAGGTTTGCACCCAGCCTACGCTTGCTACGTTGTCTGCGGGTGGATACACAGGCTTTTGCCTTCCGGACAGCCGAATACACAGGCGGAGTTGTTGGCGCCCCAAAATGCAACCCCATAGAAGTACCAGTCAAAATAGAACTCTTTCAACTCCCGCTTCGCACGCTTGATGAGGGGGGAGGCTTCTGGCGGATTTCCGGGAAGGAACTCGCCGATGAATTCCATCACCTTTCCCGTTCTCGGGCAGATAGGAATTTCGGGGGCCTGAAGCCAGATCGGATAGCTCGCATTGCAGTTGTAGACATCATCGCCGACTACATCCTCTTCGCGCAATGGGACGCGACGAAAGCTCTCCGGCTTGTAGCGGACTTCTTCATCGCCGTTGAACAGCGACGCAATCTCTTCGCTTTCGCGGATTTCAGTGAAGAATGTCGCTTCCCCGGGGCCGTAAGCTCCTCCACCGTCCCAGAGCTTGACGCGTCGACAGACATCAAGGCCGAACAGTTTCGGAGCAAGCGGGTTTTCCAGATCAAGGAAAAGATGCGGATGATGATCCAGAAACATCGGATAGATGAGATGGATGTCCGCGCCCCAACGCTCCAACCCAGGCTCATTTCGACTTAGTCGGCCAATGTACTGATATCCGGACATGAAACTTGCCTTGGGCATGACGAACCCTTCCGGCGGCGCACCGCCGAACTGCGAAAGGCCATCCTGGTCCCGAATCCATGATGCAGGGGGAACAGGTTGATCAAGCAAGGGTTTCAGCTTTCCGCCAAGCGCCTCACTTGCGATCCGGTCGCCAAAGTGAAGGTATGCGTCGTCATTGCACTCGACACCTGCGCCAACGACTTTTCCATCCTCATCGAAGTCTACACAGGCACATATGTAACCCGCCTTGATGAATTGATGGGCTATGTAGTCGCTGACATGATGAATCTTCAGGGCTTCATACGTCAGTGGATGCGCAGAAAATTCAAGCTCCCTGTGATGGAAGTACTGTCTCATTTCAGATCACCGCAGCGAGCCGTAATTTGGTCGGGTGGGACGGGCGTCACTCCCCATACGGCACCCAGACGGTCTTGACCTCGGTCGCTTGGGACAGGAACGTCCGGCCTTCGCCCTCAGCCCCCATCCAGTTGCGGGCTTTGCCGTGGTTGACCCAGGTGCGTTTCAGGTTGCCGGCGGCCTCGCGTTCGATGAGGGCGGAGAGGTCGTGGGAGGAGAAGCTCCAGACGGCGTCGACGTCCATGTGGCCGGCGAGGGATTTCGCGAGGTCAGGGGCGGGGCCGGTGACGATGTTGACGACGCCTCCCGGCACGTCGGAGGTGTCGAGGACCTGGTAGAAGTCGGTGGCGGCAAGGGGGGCTGACCCTGGGACCAGGACGCAGGTGTTGCCCATGGCGATGGCGGGGGCCATGACGGAGATGAGGCCGAGGAGGGGGGCTTCGTCCGGGCAGAGGGCTCCGATCACGCCGACGGGTTCGTTCATGGCCAAAGCGATGCCGCGGATGGGGACGGATTTGGCGTGGCCGTCGTATTTGTCGGCCCAGGCGGCGTAGGTGAAGAGGCGCTGGATGGAGGCGTCGACCTCCTCAGTGCCCGGTTTGCCGGTGAGTTCTTTCAGTCTGGTGGCGAACTCCGCCGCGCGGGCGGAGAGGTTTTCGGCGATGAAATAGAGGACCTGCGCGCGGTTGTAGGCGGTGGTCTTGGCCCAGGATTTGGCGGCGTGGGCGGCCTCGACGGCGTTCCTTATGTCCTTGCGGTTGCCGATGCCGGTATGGCCGAGGAGTTTGCCTTTGGGGCCGTAGATGGGTTGGCTGTAGCCGCTGTCGGGGCGGGCCTGTTTGCCGCCGATGTACATCTTGGCGGTGCGGTCCAGGGTTTCGATCAGCGGCTCCTCGGGGCCCGGGATGGGCGTTGCGGGTTTGAGGAGCGCTGGTTTGGCGGCGGGTTTGAGGTAGGCCATCAGGCCCTCCCACCCTCCCTCACGTCCGAAGCCGGACTCGCGGACACCGCCGAAGCCTGCGGCGGCGTCCATCAGGTTGGTGGAGTTGATCCAGACGATGCCGGCTTTCAGTTTCGGGGCGATGTCGAGGGCGAGGTTGATGTTCTCGGTCCAGACGGTGGAGGCGAGGCCATATCTCGTGTTGTTGGCCAGGGCGACAGCTTCCTCGGGGGTGCGGAAGGTCATCGAGACGAGGACGGGGCCGAAGATTTCCTCTTGCATGAGGGTGGAGGCGGTGCCGAGGCCGGTGATGAGGGTGGGGGGGTAGAAGCAGCCTTGCGGGACGGGGGTTGCGGCCTGGTAGTGGTCGCCCTCGGGGTTGTCTTTGACCAGCTGGGTGATGGTTTGCAGTTGGATGGGGTCGACGATGGCGCCGACGTCGATGGCTTTGTCGAGGGGGTCGCCGAGGCGGAGGCCGTCCATCCGGCGTTTGAGTTTCTGGTAGAAGCGGGGGGCGACGCCTTCCTGGACGAGGAGGCGGGAGCCCGCACAGCAGACCTGGCCCTGGTTGAACCAGATCGCGTCGACGAGGCCTTCGACGGCGCTATCGAGGTCGGCGTCGTCGAAGACGATGTAGGGGGATTTGCCGCCGAGTTCGAGGGTGACGGCTTTGCCGGTGCCAGCTGTGGCTTGGCGGATGCGTTTGCCGACGGAGGTGGAGCCGGTGAAGGCGATCTTGTCTACGGGCGCTTCGACGAGGGCAGCGCCGGTGGTGCCGTCGCCGGTAACGATGTTGAGCACACCTTTGGGGAGGCCGGCTTCTTTGGTGATTTCGGCGAAGAGGAGGGCGGTGAGGGGGGTGTATTCGGCGGGTTTGAGGACGATGGTGTTCCCGGCGGCGAGGGCGGGGGCGACCTTCCAGGCGAGCATCAGGAGGGGGAAGTTCCAGGGGATGACTGCGCCGCAGACACCTAGCGGTTGGAGGTCGGGGTGTTCTGTCGGGAGCAGTTGGGCGAGGCCGGCGTGGTAGGAGAAGTGGCGGGCGACGAGGGGGATGTCGATGTCGCGGGACTCGCGGATCGGTTTGCCGTTGTCGAGGGTTTCAAGGACGGCGAGGAGGCGGGAGTGTTTCTGGGTGAGGCGGGCGAGGGCGTAGAGGTATTGGGCGCGCTTGTGGGCGGGGAGTTTGGCCCATTTGGGTTGGGCACGGCGGGCGGCGGACACGGCTTGCGCAATGTCATCGGGGGTGCCCTGGGTGATCTCGGCCAGGTGCTTGCCGGTGGCGGGGTTCGAGGTCGGGAAGGTCTGGCCCGGTCTGGTGAAGGCGCCGTCGATCCAGTGGCCGAAGGCGTGGTTGTGGTTGGCGAGCCAGTTTTGCGCCTCGGCGGAGGATTCGGGGGCGGGGCCGTAAGCCATGCTGTCGAAGATTTCCTTGATGGTCATGGGGTCCTCAATGACGCTGGGCGGAGGCTTTGGCGGCAGGCTCGTCGATGACTTCGTCACTCCTCGCGCGGTCACCGACGAGGAGACGAAGTCGAACGAGGAGGAGTTGGTCGGGCATCAGGCTTACCCCATCGCGTGGCGGTTGGCGGCGGAGTAGTGGCCGGTGAGGTAGTGTTCCAGCTGGCGCTCGATGTCGCCGACGAGGGAGGAGGCGCCGAAGCGGAAGAGGTCGGGCTGGAGCCAGGGGTGGCCGAGTTCGTCTTTCATCAGGGCGAGGTAGAGGAGGGCGTCCTTGGCCTTGGCGATGCCGCCTGCGGGTTTGTAGCCGACTTTGTGGCCGGTGCGGGTCTCGTAGTCGCGGATGGCTCGGACCATCGTTAGGGTGACGGGGAGGGTGGCGTTGACGGGCTCCTTGCCGGTGGAGGTCTTGATGAAGTCGGCGCCGGCCATCATGCAGATGAGGCTGGCGCGGGCGACGTTTCTGAGCGTTCCGAGTTCTCCGGTCGCGAGGATAGCTTTGACATGCGCCTCGCCGCAGGCTGCGCGCATCTCGGCCATTTCGTCGTAGAGGGCTTGCCAGTTCTGCGTGAGGACATGGCGGCGGGAGATGACGATGTCGATCTCTTTGGCGCCTGCCTTTACGCTCTCGCCGATCTCGGCGATGCGGAGCTTGTAGGGGGAGAGGCCCGCCGGGAAGCCGGTGGAGACGGCGGCGACGGGGATGCTGGTGCCTTCAAGGGCGCGGACGGCGGTTTCGACCATGTCGTGGTAGACGCAGACGGCGCCGACGGTCAGGCCGGGGAGGCCGAGTTTCTCCAGCATCGAGCGCGCGACGGGCTGGCGGGCCTTGGCGCAGAGGCGCTGGACGCGGCCTGCGGTGTCGTCGCCGGAGAGGGTGGTGAGGTCGATCAGCGAAATCGCCTTCAGAAGCCAGGCGGCCTGCCATTCCTTCTTGACCGAACGGCGACCGGGAAGGCTGGCGGCGCGGCGCTCGATCGCGGAGGTGTTGGCCTGGACGGCGGCGACCCAGTCGAGGTCGAGCGCCATGCCGGGGTTCCGGGCGTGGGTGACCTGGGGCAAAAGGCCCGATTGGGCCGGGGCGAGCGTGTTCATGGGGTTTCCCCGCGAAGGGTGCCGGATGCAGCGGACGATGCCACGCGGGGGGCGGGCGGGCAAGCGTTCCTGCGTGGAAAAGTTGACCGAGTGGTCAAGAAATCAGGGATCCGACCGCTCGTCCGCCAAGGTGGCCCAGGGTCGCCCGGTGCCGGGGTCGGGAAGGTTCGGGTCCGCCTCGCCGCGCAGGATCAGGGTCTTGGCCAGAAAGAGCGCGGAAACTGGTGCGGTGAGGAGGAGGAACAGCGTGATCAGCCCCTCCTGCCAGCTGATCTGGCCATTCGGAAGAAGGTCAAGCGCGGAGACCAGGAGCGCCGCCCCGACGCCAATGGTCGTGGCCTTGGTCGGGGCATGCAGCCGCTGCATCGGACGGGGCAGGCGCAGGAGGCCGTAGGAGCCTATCAGCGCGAAGGCTCCGCCGCCGACCAGCAGTGCCGAGAGGAAAAGCTCGAAGAGGAGGGAAAGGGTCATTCGATGATGCTCCCCCTCAGAAGGTATTTGCAGTAGGCGACGGTGCCGACAAAGCCCGTCAGGGCGAAGATCACCGCGATCTCAAGGTAAAGCCCCGTGCCGGCCCAGATGCCGTAAAGCACGATGAGCGCGATGGCGTTCACGGCCATCGTGTCGAGGGTGAGGATCCGGTCGGGCAGGGTGGGCGCGGTGAAGAGCCGGACCAGATTCAGGATCAGGGACAGGGCGATGCAGCCCAGGCAGAAGAAGAGCGCATAGGACAGGATCATTCGAAAATCCTTTTCAGTCGGGTCTCGTACCGCGATTTGATGTCGTCGCGAACGGCACCTGGGTCGGGGGCATGGAGCGAATGGACCAGAAGCGCGCGCCCGCAGGCTGACATATCGGCAGTCAGCGTGCCCGGCGTCATGGTGATCGTGCCCGCGAGCAGTGTGATCGCTTCGGGTGAAGTCAGCTCAAGCGGGATGGTGACCCAGTTCGACTGGATCTTGTCGCGGGGCATGAAGAGGACGATGCGGGCGACCTGGAAGTTGGCGACGATCACATCCCAGAGGACCAGCAACGAATAGGCTGCAAGGCCGAAGGGCCGGCGGACGGCGGGTCGGTCGGGCCACCAGCCCGAGGTGATGAGGGGGATCACGGTGGCCAGGAAGGTTGCCATCACCAGGCTGCCTAGCTTCCACTGGTTCACCAGAAGGAACCAGAGAATGATCAGGGTCAGTGTCAGGTAGGGGTGGGGGAAGAGGCGTCTGAGCATGGCTTACCCCTCCTGTCCCAGCCGGTTGGCGGCGATATAGTCCGAAGGGTCATGCAGTGTCTGGGCGGTGGCGGAGAGCCAATCGGTGACCGGCCCGGCGAAGATCGTCAGGGCGGCGAGTGCTGCCAGCAGGGCGAAGGTTGCGGCCAGGGCGAGGGGTTCTTTTGGTGGGGCATTGGCTTGGGCCTCAAGCGCGCTGGGTTTCCAGAAGAGCTGCGACCCGGCACGGGCGAAGCCGAGGATCATGAGGAAGGACGAGACCAGGACGGCAGGCCATACGGCCATGGCGTGATCGCGCCAGGTGTCGAGGACCAGAAGCTTGCCGATGAAGCCCGAGAGCGGTGGCATCCCGGCCATGGCAATCGCTCCAGCCAGGAAGAGGGTGCCGATCAGACCCGACTGCGCGATGGGGGCGGGTTCGGTCAGCCGGTCATGCGCGCGGCGGCGGGTGATCAGGTCGGCGACGAGGAACATGAGGGCCGTCGCGAGGGTGGAGTGGAGGATGTAGTAAAGCGCTGCGCTGGACGATGTCGGGGTGAAATGGGCGATCGCGATGAAGGAGGTGCCCATCGAGGCGATGCCGCCGAAGGCGACCTGACGCTGCATGGTCGTTGCGCCAAGGACGCCGATGGCTCCGACGCTGAGCGTCACCAGGCCCGCAGGCAGGAGGAGGGTCGAGAGGAGGAGGTTGGTCGCGGGCAGATCGGTCGGGAAGACGAGGGTGCCGAAGCGCAGCATCGTATAGGCGCCGATCTTGGTCATGATGGCGAACATGGCGGCGACCACTCCGGGGGCGTTGGCGTAGGTGCCGGGCAGCCAGAACTGCAGAGGCACAAGCGCGCCCTTGATCGCGAAGACCAGCATGAGCATCACCGCCGCCACGCGCAGAAGCGCCATGTCGCCTTCCGGCAGGGTCGGCAGCTTCTCGGCCAGGTCGGCCATGTTGAGCGTGCCGGTGACACCGTAAAGCAGCGCCAGCGCGAAGAGGAAGAGCGAGGAGCCGATGAGGTTGAAGGCGATGTACTGAAGGCCCGCGTGGGTTCTGGCGCTGCCGCCGCCGTGGATCATGAGGCCGTAAGAGGCGATGAGGAGGACCTCGAAGAAGACGAAGAGGTTGAAGGCGTCACCGGTCAGGAACGCGCCGCCAATCCCCATCAGCAGGAACTGGAGGAGCGGGTGGAAATGCGCGCCTTTCGCGTCCCAACCCGAGCCTATGGCGTAAAGGACGGCTACGAGTGCCAGGCCCGCGAGCAGTGCCACCATCAGCGCCGAGAGCCGGTCGAGCATCAGGACGATGCCGAAGGGCGCGGGCCAGTCGCCCACGAAATAGGCCTCGGGCCCGTGAACGGTGGCGGACCAGAGGAGTGCCAAGGCAATGGCGTTCAGCGCAAGGATGGAGGCGACCCCCACGATGCGCTGCAGGCGAAGGCTGCCGCGGAGCGCGATGACCATAAGCGCTGCCACGATGGCGGGCAAGACGACCGGGGCGATGATCCAGTGGCTCACTTCGGGGCCTCCGGATCGTCCTCGTCCAGATCGACACGGTCGTGCCCGGCCTCAAGATAGCCGCCGATCGCCATGATCATGATCACCGCGGTCATGCCGAACGAGATGACAATGGCGGTCAGGACAAGCGCCTGGGGCAGGGGGTCGGCATAGGGTTCGGGCCCGCCGATGATCGGGGCTGCGTTCATCGCAAGGCGGCCCGACACGAAGATGAAGAGGTTGACTGCGTAGCTGAGGAACGTGAGCCCGAGGATCACCGGAAAGGTCCTGAGGCGCAGCATCAGGTAGATGCCGACGGCGGCCAGAAGCCCGATGGCCGAGGCGATGAGCGCTTCCATCAGGGGCTCTCCTCGGTGTCGTATGCGCGGGTGTTGGCGCGCACTCCGGTGCCGAGGGCCAGCCGCGACAGCGAGGCAAGTGCCAGAAGCACGGCGCCAAGGACGCAGAGGAAGACACCAAGGTCGAAGATCGCGGCGGTGGCCAGCTCGAACTGCTCCAGAGGCGGCAGGTTGACGTATTCGAAGCCGGACGTGAGGAACGGCAGGCCCACGAACCATGCCCCCACTCCGGCGAGCGCGGCGATCAGGACGCCCCAGCCGATCAGCGCATGATGGTCAAAGCGCTGGCGGGCGTGGCTCCAGTCGTAGCCCGAGGCCATGTATTGCATGAGGTAGGCGATGGCGAAGACCAGGCCCGCAACGAAGCCGCCGCCCGGCATGTTGTGGCCGCGCAGGTAGATGTAGACCCCGACCATCATCGCCATGGGGAGGAGGAGGCGGGTTGCGACGACCAGCATCAAAGGGTGGCGGTCGCCCGATTCCTTCTGGAGGGTGTGGCGGGCCAAACGGGCTGTGACGGTGGGGCTGCGGAGCAAGGTTTCCGACAGGGCGAAGATTATGAGGGCTGCGATGCCTAGGACGATGATCTCGCCAAAGGTATCGTAGCCGCGGAAGTCGACGATGATGGTGTTGACAGAGTTCGTCCCGCCGGCCCCCGGTTTCGACTGGGCGAGGTGAAAGTGCGAGATCGGCTCGAACGCCGGGTGCCTGGTCATCATCGCGTAGGCGAGGCCGCCGATCCCGATCCCTGCGACGGCCGCGACCCCCGCATCGCGCAGACGGCGGGGCATACGGCTTTCGACGGGGGTTTCCTTCGGCAGGAAGTGGAGCGCCAGGAGCATCAGAAGGATGGTCACGACCTCGACCGAGACCTGGGTCAGGGCAAGGTCGGGGGCCGAGAAAAGCGCGAACAGGGGCGCGATGAGCAGACCCACGACGCCGGTCAGGATAAGCGCAACGACGCGGTCGCGGTGGAGGAAGGGCGTGGCGAGGGCGGCGAGGATCAGGACGGCCCAGATCGCAACGACGATCGGGTCAAGCGGCAGCATTGCCCGCGTGCCGGGGCCGTATGGCGCCGAGGTCAGGAAGGCAAAGGCCGAGGCCCCGGCGATGGCAAGAACGGCCAAGGTCACGGCGCGTCCGAAACCGCCGTTGTGGAGACCGGAGGTCACCGTCCGGCATGCGTCGGCAAGCGGTTCCACCACGGCATCGAAGATCCGCTTCGCGTCGGGCCGGGGGATGGCGTCCCACATGGCCCGCAGGCGGGGATAAAGACCAAGGAGCATCACGCCGCCGCCAATGGCCGCCAGCGACATCCAGAGCGCCGCCGCCTTGAGGCCATGCCAATGCACGATGTTTATGAAGATCCCGCGGCCGGTAGTAGCGCTGGCCGCGGGGTTCACGATCCAGGCGGTCGTGAGGTTCGGCATCAACCCGATCAGCACCACCAGCGCTGCAAGAAACGCAGGTGCCGCCCAAAGGCCGGGGCCGGGGTCGTGCGGTTTGTGCGGATAGTCCGTCCGCTCGGGCCCGAGGAAGCCCTGGACGAGGAAGCGGAAGGAATAGGCGACCGAAAAAAGCGCCCCGAGGGTCGCGAGGATGCCGACGAGCCAGGCATTCGGCCAGGCCACATGCGCGGATTCCTCCAGCATCATCTCTTTCGAGAGGAACCCGTTCAGCGGCGGAATCCCGGCCATGGACAGCGAGGCGATGGCGGCAATGGCGAAGGTCACCGGCATAAGGCGGCGCAATCCGCCGAGACGGCTGAGGTCGCGGGTATGCGCCTCGTGGTCGATGATCCCGGCGGTCATGAAGAGCGCTGCCTTGAACGTCGCGTGGCATATGATGTGGAAGATCGCGACAGTCGCCGCCTCATGCGTTCCAAAGCCCAGAAGCATGGTGATGAGGCCCAGATGGCTGACCGTCGAGAACGCGAGGAGTGCCTTCAGGTCATCCTTGAAAAGCGCGATCTTCGCGGCCAGCACCATGGTGACAAGGCCGGTGAAGGTGACGATCACGAACCACTCGAACGTGCCGGAGAGGACCGGCCACATCCGAGCCATGAGGAAGATCCCGGCCTTCACCATGGTCGCGGAATGCAGATAGGCGGAGACCGGCGTGGGGGCGGCCATGGCATGTGGAAGCCAGAAGTGGAACGGGAACTGCGCCGACTTGGTGAAGGCGCCGAGAAGGATCAGGATCAGGGCGGGAAGGTACCATTCCGAGGTCTGGATCGCGTCCTTGTTCTGAAGGATCACCGTCAGATCGAAGCTGCCCGCGATGTTTCCAAGGATCAGCATCCCCGCGATCATCGCAAGACCGCCTCCGCCGGTGACGGCCAGCGCCATGCGGGCACCCTGGCGCCCTTCGGGAAGGTGCTTCCAGTAGCCGATGAGCAGGAAGGAAGAGAGCGAGGTCAGCTCCCAGAAGATCAGGAGGAGAAGGATGTTGTCGGAAACCACGATCCCCAGCATCGCCCCCTGGAAGAGCAGGAGATAGGTGTAGAACTGCCCCATCGGGTCGGATTTCGCCAGGTAGTAGCGGGCGTAGAAGATGATCAGAAGCCCAATTCCAAGGATCAGCCCGGCGAAGAGGAGGCCAAGCCCGTCCAGGAAGAAGTTGACGTTCAGGCCAAGGGCGGGAAGCCATTCGATCCGGGTCTGGACGACCTCTCCGCGCAGAACGGCGGGGGCTTCGAGCGCCAGGAGGACGAGCGCGAGGAGCGTGACCGATCCTGTGGCGGCGGCGCAGGCGTTGCGTCCGGCCCGGATCATCAGACCGGGAAGAAGCGCGCCGAGGAAGGGCAGGGCCGCGATCAGGGCAAGGGACATTCAGGCGGCTTCCTCGTCGTGGCGGCTTTATGGTCGATCTCGGTCGCGTCGCGGCGGGTTTCGGGCGATTTTGGGTCTTTCGTCAAGGGTTTCAACCCCATTGCTGCCGGATGCCGCAACCTTTCTCGAAAAGGGTGCCGTCCTCGGGGGCATCGAGCCCCCTCGACCGGCGCTGCCGCCGCGTGGTTCTGCGGATCTGGCGCGGGTGGAGCGCGCGAAGCCTCCGGCGGGAGTATTTGGCAATGAGCAACTGCAAGAAGCGTGCGCCCCGTCCGACGAGACTTTTCGTCAGGGCTTGGTGTCCCACGCCGGACGGGGCGACTTGCTCCTTGCGGTCATCGGGACTCCTCCCTGTACCGCCGGACAAGGGTCGCGCTGGAAGATTGACACTGCCCTAACAGGTTTGCTCTTTTCCAAATACTCCCGCCGGAGGCCGCAACGGCAGGGGCAGGAGCCGCATTCCGGTGCCACACTGAACAGATCGCCCAAGCACCGCGGAGACAAGCGGGCGCAAGCCTGCGCAGGCGACCCCAAAGACTTGCGGCGGCACGCGGCACAATCTGATAGGCGCTGGCCCGGGGATCAGACGACTTCTGTCACGCCTTCGGGCAGCTTCGCACCGGTCATGAAGGCCACGGCGTCCGACATCGTGTAATCCTTGGGCCTGATCACGCAGAGCCTGCGGCCCAGACGGTGGATATGGATGCGGTCAGCGACTTCGAAGACATGCGGCATGTTGTGGCTGATCAGGATGATCGGGATGCCCCTTGCCCGGACGTCGCGGATGAGCTCCAGCACCCGGCGGCTTTCCTTGACGCCAAGTGCTGCCGTCGGCTCGTCCAGGATCACGACCTTCGAGCCGAAAGCCGCCGCGCGGGCCACCGCCACACCCTGCCGCTGGCCGCCCGAAAGCGTCTCGACCGGCTGGGTGATGTCCTGGATCGTCATCAGGCCAAGCTCGCTAAGCTTGTCGCGGGCGAATCTCTCCATCCGCGACCGGTCCATCTTGCGGAAGACCGAACCCATGATGCCGGGCTTCAGCCATTCCCGGCCGAGGAACATGTTGTCGGCGATGGAGAGCGCCGGAGACATGGCGAGGTTCTGGTAGACCGTCTCGATCCCCAGGCGCCGGGCATCGTCGGGGCTGCGGAAATGCACCGGCTCGCCGTCGAGGAGAATCTCGCCATGATCGGGGATGACCGCGCCTGAGAGGGCCTTGATCATCGTCGACTTGCCGGCCCCGTTGTCGCCGATCACGCCGAGGATTTCGCCCGGCATCAGCTCGAAGTCGCAGCCGTTCATGGCGACGACTGTGCCGTAGCGCTTCATTAGTCCATGCGCGCTGAGGATCGGTTGTACGCCCGTCATTGCGAAGCCCTCCGCAGCCATTGATCCAGCGACACGGCGATGATCACCAGGCATCCGGCCGCGAATTTCTGCCAGTAGTCGTCAACCCCGGCCAGCGACAGCCCGGTGATGAAGACGCCGACGATCATGGCCCCCAGGACCGACCCGATGATCGAGCCGCGCCCGCCGAAAAGCGATGTACCGCCGATCACCACCGCGGTGATCGACGCGAGGTTGATGTCCGAAAAGGCGATGGGCGAGATCGAGCCGACGCGGCCCACCGCCACCCAGGCCGCAAAGCCGCATATGAGGCCCGCGACGGTGTAGACCGACACCAGCGTGCGGTCGACCTTGATCCCGGACAGCATGGCCGCATCCGGGTCATCGCCGATCGCGTGCACATGGCGGCCCCAGGCGGTATGGTTCAGCACGTACCATAGCGCAGCAGCCAGAATGATCAGGGTGATACCGCCATAACTGATGTTCGCCCCGCCGCCGAAATTGATCGTCGTCCCGAAGAACAAGAGATCGGGGGCCTTTGCTTCGATATCGACGTTGCGGATCGATTCCGACTGGGAATACCAGAGCTTGATCGATTCAAAAATCGACAGGGTGCCCAGCGTCACAATGAAGGGCGGCAGGCGCATCTTGGTGACGAGAAGGCCGTTGATCAGCCCCATGAGGCCCCCGGCGGCAATGCCGATCAGGATCGAGAAGACCACCGGCACGCCCGCAAAGACCGCAAGATTGCCCATTATCAGCGAACTGAGCACCAGGATCGCGCCGACCGAAAGGTCGATGCCCGCAGTCAGGATGATCAGGGTCTGAGCCAGGGCAACGAAGCCCGTCACAGTGACCTGCTTCAGGATGGTGGAGAGCGCCCCCAGCCCGAGAAAGCGCGGGGCGACCAGGCTGAAGGCCGCGATCGACAACAGGAGCACCAGCGCCGGGATCATGGTCGGGTTGCGGCGCAGGAAGTTACGGAGCTTGAAGATGAAGGTCTTGTCGTCCCGCTCGAAGCTTGCAACCGCGGTATCCGCCTTGGCCAGGCTCGCTTCGTAGTCCGAGATCGTCTTGGTCGGTGCGTCCTCGCCGCTCATCTGCCGTCTTCCCCTTCGATGACGCCGATGCCCGTCCCGGCATCGTCTAAGCAGAAGGGCGACTGTAAAGCCGCCCTTCCACTAATCAAGTCACTCGTTAACTGAACTTAGCCCCAGCAGAGCTCGGTGCCTTTGGTGGTGTCGATCGACGGCACGCCCTCGACCGGCTTGTCGGTCACCAGGTTCACCCCGGTGTTGTAGAACGACAGTCCTTCGGTCACCGTCGGCTTGGTGCCGTCCTTGGCGAAGGCGACGATCGCCTCGATGCCTTTGGACGCCATCAGCAGCGGATACTGTTGCGAGGTCGCGCCGATCACGCCAGACTTGACCGAAGCGACGCCCGGGCAACCGCCGTCGACCGAAACAATGATCGCCTGACCTTCTTTGCCTGCGTTCTTCAGGGCCTGGTAGGCGCCTTCGGCAGCGGGTTCGTTGATCGTATAGACGACGTTGATGTCCGGGTCCTTGGCGAGCAGCGTTTCCATCGCGCGCAGGCCGCCTTCCGGGTTTGCGTCCGAGGTTTCGTGGCCGATGACGCGCGGATCGTCCTCGCTGTCCATCACTGTCAGATCGGGCACGGTGATGCCGAAGCCGGTCAGGAAGCCGGTGTTGCGCTGCACGTCGACCGAGATGTTGTCCTTGTTGATGTTCAGCATCGCGATCTTGGCAGTCGCGGCACCTTCGCCCATCGTCGCGGCAGCCCACTTCCCGATCAGAACGCCGGCTTCAAAGTTGTCGGTCGCGAAGGTGATGTCCTGGGCTTCGGCGTCGGCGAGCGGGGTGTCGAGCGCGATGACCAGGATGCCGGCGGCGCGGGCGTCTTTCAGCGCCGGGCCGACCGAGTCGTTCGACGGCGTGATCAGGATGCCCTTGGCACCGGCGGCCACGCAGTTTTCGATCGCGGTGATCTGCGGGGCAGCGTCGCCGTCCTTTTCACCGGCATAGGCCTGGAAGTCGAGACCGGCAGCGGTCGCGGCGGCTTCGGCGCCCTCTTTCATCTTCACGAAGAAGGGGTTGGTGTTGTTCTTGGTGATCAGGCAGGCAAGATCGGCAGCCGAGGCCATGCCCGACATCAGGGCAAGAGCGCCCGCGCCCAGAAGGGCCTTCGTCATGAGTTTCATTGGTCTTCCTCCCAAGATGAGGGCGCTTTGCCCCCGGTTCATAAATCTGGGCGCCAAGCAGTTCGCCCTTGCGCCACGCCTGAGAAAAGCTGATTCCCGGCAGTGCGTCAAGATAATTAAATCAGAGTGATTTATTATTGACAGGGGTGGATTCCGCTTGCAGTCTGCCGGGTGTCGGTGCGGGGAGAAGGTCTTGATCGTACCGGTTTCAGACGCGGCAGGCAGGTCGGGAGGAGCGCCATGCTGATCGACATTCCCCCCCTCCTGGGGCCGGAGTTTCTGGCGATTCTCCGGGGCATGGGGCATGGCGACGAAATCGCCATCGTCGACGGGAACTATCCCGCAGCCGAGCACGCGCGCCGACTTGTGCGGGCGGATGGGCATGGGCTTCTGGCCGTTGTTGAGGCGGTTCTGACGGTGATGCCGCTGGACAAGGCCGTGCCGCAGGCTTTGTTCCGGGCGAGCCAGAACAATGATCCGGCGCAGAAGGGGGACATCCATCGTGCGATCGATGCGCTCTTTGCGCGGAAAGCTCCCGGGCTGAGCAGCGTCGCACTGTCGGGCGATGCGCTCTATCCCCGTATCCGCGCTGCCCACGCCATCGTCGCCACCAGCGAGACGGCGCTGTTCGCCAATGTCATCCTCCGCAAAGGGGTGATTGGCGCCTCGGGCTGACGGGGGGAATGCGTCGATGCAGGATGTTTCTCTCGACCGCAGTTCACCGGAGACCCCGGCGTTAAGGGGCACGAACCAGTCGGGCATGCGCGACCATAACGAGCGGCTGGTCCTGAGCCTGGTCCGCCGCCACGCCGCGCTGGCCAAGTCCGATATCGCGCGGATGACGGGGCTTTCGGCTCAGACGGTCAGCGTCATTGTGCGGCAGCTGGAGCAGGACGGGCTCTTGATGCGCGGCGAGCCGGTGCGGGGGCGCGTGGGTCAACCATCGGTCCCGATGTCGCTGGCTGCGGACGGCGCGTTCTTCTTCGGGCTCAAGATCGGGCGGCGGTCGGCGGATCTGATCCTGATCGACTTTCTGGGGCGGGTGCGTGGATCGCGGCGACAGGTCTATCGCTATCCGACGCCGGATGCGGTGGTGGCCTTCGTCGCCGAGGCCCTGCCGGACCTGACATCCGGTCTTGCGCCCGCGTTGCGCGGCAGGGTCAGCGGCATGGGGGTCGCGATGCCGTTCCAGCTTTGGAACTGGGTGCAGTACATCGGCGCGCCGCAGTCTGAGATGGACGCCTGGCGGGACCGCGACATCCAGGGGGAACTGGCGGCGCTGGCAAACATGCCGGTCTATGTCCAGAACGACGCGACGGCGGCCTGTGGGGCCGAGCTCGTCTTTGGGACGGGTGATCGGCCGAAGGATTTCCTCTACTTCTACTTCGGTTATTTCATCGGTGGGGGCCTCGTGCTGGACGGCCAGCTCTTCACCGGCCGGACAGGGAATGCGGCGGGGGTCGGGCCGATGCCGGTGCCGGGCCAGGATGGGCGGATGCGCCGCCTGTTGTCGGTCGCCTCGCTGTCGACCCTGGGCGACGCGATGGAGGCGGCGGGACAGGACTCGGGCGCCCTGTGGGAACGCCCGGACGGCTGGGTGGTGGACCAAGGGACGCTTGCGGCCTGGGTTGAGCGTGCGGCCGAAGGTCTTGCCAGCGCCATCCTGAGCGCGTCGACCCTTCTGGAGCTGGAATGCGTGTTGATCGACGGCTGGATGCCGGACGAGATCCGCGCCGAGGTGACGAATGCAACCCGCGCCGCACTCCGCCAGCTGGATCTTTCGGGGATCACCGAGCCGCAGATCCGCGAAGGGACCGTCGGTGCGGGGGCAAGGGCGCTGGGTGCGGCGGCGGTTCCCCTGTCGCAGCGCTATATGATCGACCGGAACGCGGCGGGGCGGGAGGGGTAGGCGGAAGGGATGGGCACGGTGCGCAGACTTTCCGGGCGTTCTGAATCAAGGGGTTGCATGGGGGTCGTTAGGGGGTTGTTAGGGTTTTGGGCGTTGTGCCCCCTCACCCCGGCCCTCTCCCCCGGGGGGAGAGGGGGCGCCCTTGGCCGGCGTGGGCGCGGGGGCCGCAAGGGTGCGCTTCTGGCTGGCCCCGGAGGGTTTCACACCCTCCGGACCTCCCGTGGGATATTTGGGGACAAAGAATGGGGAGAGAGTTTGATGGGTTCTAGCGGCAAAGCCCCAAATATCCGATCGGCGAGAGCTAAATTCGGATAGCCTTTGCGTCTTTGCCATCAACGCTGACTCTAAACAGCTGACCATCAGCTTCGATTTCAAAGATGTGCCGCACATGACCAAGGTTCAGGGTTGGGGCGTTCTCTGAGATTTCTGTACTTCGATCATATCTTGCTGGATCTTCCGGATCACCAATGTGAGCAGGTCGATAGCTCACTAAACGAATCGACTTTGGCATTCCCTCCATCTCTGAAAACACCGCTTCGACGGCAATAACTGCTGCACCGTGGCGGGCAAGCAGCACAGGCTTACCAAAGAATGACCTGATCTTTCGCCCGATATCGGCCCACGCCGCAAGGTTATCGTTTATCGGCTTGCCCAGAAAGAATGCAGCTATGAGCAAACTCCATATTGGAACGGCCGTTGTGGCAATGATTGTTAGAAAGGCGGGAATATCAGCACCTGGGCCAACATTCGCTTCGGTAAAGGGAACCTCAAACTCTTTCTCTAGAGCCGCATGATAGCGTTTGCTATCTTCGTCCCAGGTTTCTTCGTCCCCGCCGTAGGTTTCATCAACTACAAGAATGAAGATTTGCCCGAGTGCTTCGGTTGGCTGCATTGGAGGTGACCTTTATCAAGAGCATTCCAGCTTGCAACGAGACACCGCTGAAGTCTGGCAAGTTTGCCTACCTCATGTCGATTTGCAACGAAGAACACGCAGGGGATCCGTCCTCGACGGTGCGGTTTGAACGATTGGTTGTTGTTACCCCCGCGTCAAATCCTCGAACAACCTCGCCACGCCCTCCGCGCCGGGATCGTTGTGGCCCTTGAGCTTGTCGGCGGCCAGGTAGCTCGCGCGGCCTGCTTTGGCGCGGGTCATGTCGGCGGTGGCGTTGGCGCCGGTGCGGGCGGCTTGGGCGGCGGCGGGTACTCCCTGCGGGAGGGCGGCGAGGGCGGGGCTTAGGGCGTCGATCATGGTCCGGTGGCCGGGGGCGGCTCCGCCTACCTGCATCACGCGGTCTAGGCCTGCTGAGAGGGCGCCGATCCAGGATTTGCCGGAGGCGCTCGCGTCGCCTGCGGCGGCGAAGAAGATGGCGAGGAGGACTCCACTGGAGCCGCCCATGGTCTGGCTGAGTTCCATGCCCACGGCGCGGTAGAGTTGGGTGGGGTCGGCGAGGGGGAGGCGGTCTAGGGCCGAATGCAGCGCGCGGGCGGCTCCGGCGAGGGTGGAGCCGGTGTCGCCGTCGCCTGACTTGGCGTCGAGGAGGTTCAGGTCGGCCTCGCAGGCGATGAGGGCCTTGCAGCAACGCTCGATCAGGGCGCGGCGGGCGGGGTGGGCGGAGGGGACGGGCTGGATGGGTGCCAGGCCGTCGGGGAGGGGTTTGACGGTGACTGTTCCCAAGGGGGTGAGGCCGGGCCAGGCGTGGGGGGCGACGGGGGCGGCGAGGGCGGTGACCTGCGCCTGGTCGACGGGGAGGAGCGAGACGGAGAAGCCGTGCATGTCGAGCGAGGTCATCAGGGGGGCGGGGCCGATGATCCATTTGGTTTTGGGCCCAAGGGGGGAGCGGGCGAGTTCTTCGGTGAGGATCGACATCTCAAGCGGTGTGGTGCCGCCGAGGTTGTTTAGGAGGGCGACGTGGTCTCCCGGCCCCATGTGGGGGAGGAGTTTTTCGGCGACCATCTGCATGGCGCTGCGGGCGCCGGAGAAGCCGACCTGCTCGATCCCGGCCTCGCCGTGGATGCCGAGGCCAAGCTCGGCCTTGCCGGTGGCGATGCGGTCTTCCTTTGGGCTGCCGGGGACGGTGCAGGTGTCGAGCGACATGCCGATGGAGATGGCGCCTTTGATGGTGGCCTGGGCCGCGGCGGTGATGGTGTCGAGGTCTTGGCCTGCTTCGGCCATGGCGCCGGCGATCTTGTGGACGAAGAGGGTTCCGGCGACGCCTCTCGCCTGGGGGAGGTCGGGGAGGGCGACGTCGTCGTCGACGATGACCATCGAGACTTTGAGGCCGAAGGCCCGGGCACGCTCGGCGGCGAGGCCGAAGTTGAGGCGGTCGCCGGTGTAGTTCTTGACGATGAGGAGGCACCCGGCTTTGCCGGTTACGGCCAGTATTCCCGCCAGCACGGCATCGACGGAGGGGCTGGCGAAGACGTCGCCGCAGACGGCGGCGGTCAGCATGCCCTGGCCGACGAAACCGGCGTGGGCGGGTTCGTGCCCCGAGCCGCCGCCTGAGACGAGGGCGACCTTCGAGCGATCCCAGTCAGTGCGGGTGACGACCTTGATATGGGGGTAGCCGTCTAGTCTCGCCAGCTTGCCGCCGGAGGTTCTGAGGAGGCCGTCAATTGCTTCGGTCACCAGGCTGTCGCGGGAATTCATGAACTGTTTCATGGAAGCGGCCTTTCGGATGCGGTTGCCTGGATGCGATTGCCTAGATGCGATTGCCTTGGGCGTCGAACCAGAGCGGGTTTTCGGGGCGGATCTTCAGCGTCTCGCCGGGGGTCAGGGTGCTGTGCGGGTCGGTGAGGGTGATGAGCGAGTGGGGGCCGAGCGTGAGGTGGAGGCGGGTCTGGTCGCCCAGATGCTCGATGCGGTGGATGGTGGCTTCCTGCCCCTCGCCCGTGCGGATGTGTTCGGGGCGGAGGCCGATCTGTGCGGCGTTCGGGGGCGGCGGGCCGAAGGCGTCGGCGGGGAGGAGGTTGATGTGCGGCTGGCCTAGCCGGGAGGCGACGTAGGTGGAGACCGGGTTTTCGTAGATCTCGCGGGGGGTGCCGAACTGGACGAGGCGGCCGTGGTCGAGGACGCCGACATGGGTGGCCATGGTCATGGCTTCGATCTGGTCGTGGGTCACGTAGAGGAAGGTGGCTTTCAGCTCGGAGTGGATGCGTTTGAGCTCGATCCTTAGGTCGGCGCGGAGTTTGGCGTCGAGGCTGCTGAGCGGTTCGTCCATGAGGTAGATGCGGGGGTTCCGAACGAGGGCACGGCCGATGGAGACGCGCTGCATCTCGCCGCCGGAAAGCGCGGTGGCCTTGTTGCCGAGCTTGTGGGGGATGCGGAGGACTTCGGCGACTTCCTGGACACGTTTGGTGATCTCGGGTTCGGGCATCGCGATCATGGGCGAGCGGAGGGGGAAGGCGAGGTTCTCGCGGACGGTGAGGTGGGGGTAGAGCGAGTATTGCTGGAAGACCATGGCGATGTCGCGCATGGCGGGGGTGTCGTGGAGGACTGAGCGGCCACCGATGCGGATGTCGCCCTTGTCGGGGCGGTCGAGGCCGGCGATGAGGCGGAGGGTGGTGGTCTTTCCGGCCCCGGTCGGGCCGAGGAGCACGACGAAGGCGCCGTCGGGGATGGTCATTGTGACGTCGCTTAACGCTTTGGCGGTGCCGTAGGATTTGGTGAGGCCGGAGAGGATGACTTCAGCCATGATGGACCCCGGCATTGGCGGCGGTGCGGAAGGCGCGGCCGGTGGTGGCGTCGAAAAGCGAGAGCGTGCGGGGGTTGAAGGTCAGGCCGACGGTTTCACCCGGTTTGGCGACCTGGCCTGCCGGTGCGCGGGCCTTGACCTGGCCATGGGCGGTGGCGAGCGTGACGATCTGGGTGGTGCCGAGGTATTCGGCAGCCAGGACCTCGCCCCGGTAGGCACCAGTGTCGGTGAGGGCAACATGTTCGGGGCGGACGCCGAGGACGAGCTTGCCCCAGGCCGCCTCGTGCAGTTCCGGGAGCGCGATTGGCGTGTCGCCGAGGTCGACGGTGGTGGCGCCTACATCGGCCTTGCCTTCGAAGTGCAGGAAGTTCATCGCGGGGCTGCCGATGAAGTCTGCCACGAAAAGCGTGGCGGGGTGGTCGTAGATGTCCTGGGGCGTGCCGAACTGTTCGACGACGCCGTGGTTCATGACGACGATCTTGTCGCCCATCTGCATGGCTTCAAGCTGGTCGTGGGTGACGTAGACGGTCGTGGCTTTCATCCGGTCGTGGAGCGCACGGAGTTCCTCGGCCATGACTTCGCGGAACTCGGCGTCGCGCGCGCCGAGGGGTTCGGCCATCATGAAGGCCTTGGGTTGCCGGACGATGGCGCGGCCAAGGGCGACGCGCTGGCGGTCACCGCCTGAAAGGCCACCAACAGGACGGTCAAGCATGTGGTCGATCCGCAGGATCCTTGCGACCTC
>NZ_JBOFBI010000021.1:0-2792 GCF_051645465.1 Tabrizicola sp.
CGGTCGAGGGCTGGGAGGATTGGCCGGGCAACAAGCTCTTGCTGGTCGGGCCGGAGGGGTCTGGCAAGACGCATCTTCTGCAGATCTGGGCCACGATGGCGGGGGCGGTGATCCTGCCCGCAGCCGAGCTTGGCACGACCGACCTCAGCGCCTTCGCGGGCCAGCGGGTGGCGGTGGAGGATGCCGACCGCATCGGCAGGGCCGAGGCGGCGCTCTTTCATCTGCACAATCTGGTGACCGGGTCCGGCGCGCTTCTCCTGACCGCCGCCACGCCGCCGCGCGACTGGGGCCTCAGCCTCCCGGACCTCGCCAGCCGGATGCAGGCCACCGCGATCGCCCGGCTGGAGGCACCGGACGATGCGCTTCTCTCGGCCGTGCTGATCAAGCTTTTCGCCGACCGCCAGATCGCGGTGCCGGCGAACCTGATCCCCTACCTCGTAAGCCGCATGCCCCGCTCCATCGGCGCCGCCCGTGCGCTGGTCATGGGCCTGGATGCCCGCGCGCTGGCACTGGGGCGGCCAGTGACCCGGGCGCTGGCTGCCGAGGTGCTGGAGGCGGAGTAAGCCGAGGCCGGGCCGGAGCAACCAACGTCCACCGCAACCGCACAGCGATTTCTTCGAAGAAATCGCACCGGAGCCTTCAAAGGCTCCGTTCCGGAACTTTCGAAAATTCCGGCGCGACTGGACAGACCCCCCGCCGGGTGAAACACTGTCACGGAAACTTTGTAATTTGCACGGCATAACCCTGTCATGACCCAAGCCGATTTCCTCAAGTCCCCCTTCCCCACCCCGGTGGAGCTGCCCTTTGCGGAAACCGCCGGGCCGGGGCGGTTCTTCAACCGGGAACTCAGCTGGCTCGCGTTCAACTGGCGGGTGCTGGAAGAGGCGGCGAACCCTGCGGTCCCCCTGCTGGAACGCCTCCGCTTCCTGTCGATCAGCGCCACCAACCTTGACGAATTCTACACCGTCCGCGTGGCAGGCCTGCGCGCGCTGGTCAGGACCGGCAATGCCAGCCTGTCCGAAGACGGTCGCAGCCCCGCCGAACAGCTGGACCTGATCAACGCCGACGCACGCGAGCTGATGCAGACCCAGCAGAGCACCTTCAACCGCCTCCGCAAGGAACTTGAAGCCGAAGGCATCAGCATTGCCACCCGGTCGAAGCTGACCGCGCGCGATCTGAAACACCTTGAGGCGCATTTCCTCAACAACGTCTTCCCGGTGCTGTCGCCCCTGGCCATCGACCCGGCACACCCGTTCCCGTTCATCCCCAACACCGGCTTCAGCCTCGCCCTTGAACTGGAACGCAAGACCGACCAACGCACGCTGAAGGCGCTGCTTCCGATCCCGCAGCAGATCGCCCGCTTTGTCCCCCTCCCCGGCAAACCCGGCGAGTACCGCTTCCTGCCCTTGGAAGAGCTTCTCCTCCTGCATCTCAACATGCTCTTCCCCGGCTACGCCGATCAGGGCCACTGCATGTTCCGGGTCCTCCGCGACAGCGACCTCGAGGTCGAGGACGAGGCCGAAGATCTGGTCCGCGAATTCGAGACCGCGCTGAAACGCCGTCGCCGGGGCGAGGTGATCCGCCTGAAACTGTCCTCGGGCGCGCCGGAAACCCTGCGGGCGCTGATCATGGAAGAGTTGGCCGTCGCCGAGGACGAGGTGGTGGAGGTCAAGGGCCTGCTGGGCGTCGCAGACCTGAAGGAACTGATCCTGTCCGCCCGCAAGGATCTGATGTGGCCGCCCTTTTCGCCGCGTGTGCCAGAACGGCTGCAGGATCACGACGGTGACATGTTCGCCGCGATCCGGCAGAAGGACATGCTCTTGCAGCACCCGTATGAGACCTTCGATCTGGTGATCCGCTATCTGGAACAGGCGGCCCGCGATCCGAATGTGCTGGCGATCAAGCAGACGCTCTACCGCACCTCATGGGACAGCCCGATCGTCTCGGCGCTCTGCGAGGCGGCAGAGGCGGGGAAGTCGGTGACCGCACTTGTCGAACTGAAGGCGCGGTTCGACGAGGCCGCGAACATCCGCCAGTCCCGCCGTCTGGAACGGGCGGGCGCGCATGTCGTTTACGGGTTCGTGCAGTACAAGACCCATGCCAAGATCAGCACCGTGGTGCGGCGCGAAGGCGATCATCTGGTGACCTACACCCACTACGGCACCGGCAACTACCACCCGATCACTGCCCGCATCTACACCGACCTCAGCTTCTTCACCTGTGACGCAGCCTTGGGCCGCGACGCGACGAAGGTCTTCAACTACCTCTCCGGCTACGTGCAGCCCGAGGGGCTGGAAAACCTCGCCATCTCGCCCATCACCCTGAAACCCCGGCTTCTGGAGATGATCGCGGCCGAGGCCGACCATGCCCGCGCCGGACGGCCCGCCGAAATCTGGGCCAAGATCAACTCGCTGATCGAACCCGACGTGATCGACGCGCTTTATGCGGCATCCCAGGCCGGGGTGAAGATCAGCCTCGTCGTGCGCGGCATCTGCGGGGTCCGTCCCGGCGTGAAGGGCCTGTCGGAAAACATCCGCGTCAAATCCATCGTCGGGCGGTTCCTCGAACATTCCCGCATCGTCTGTTTCGGCAACGGCTACGGGCTGCCGTCGAAAAAGGCGCGCGTGTTCTTCTCCTCTGCCGACTGGATGGGCCGTAACCTGAACCGTCGGGTGGAAACCCTGGTCGAAGCGCTGAACATTACCGTCAAAACCCAGATCGTCGGCCAGATCATGGCCGCCAACCTCGCCGACGAGGCGCAGAGCTGGGTTCTGGCGGCCGATGGCACCTAC
>NZ_JBOFBI010000022.1:0-10500 GCF_051645465.1 Tabrizicola sp.
CAGGAGTCAAGCTGAAGAAGTCTGGATAGCTGCTGCCGATCTGGCCGGTAAGGAGGGCCGCAACATTTGCGGCCTCCCCAGCGCTGAGGGTTTCCAGGACGATCACCGCAATGCGCTTTGTCATCTTATGCCTCACCACTCTCCGCTGCGTGCGGACCCATGGGCTTTGCCCGGGCTACGAACGCCAGCCAAGCCATATCCCGTGCCGTCCGGAGGGTCATGAGCGTCGGCTTCTTAAAGTGATCGAGAACCACCTTGTTGGTGACGCACCCGGCCCGTTCACCATGGGTCGTCATGGCCTGGTAGGCGACTTCGTTTGACGAGACCGGAACGAACTGGGTGCCGCAATGATAGCCCGGAACCTTCGGAAGCAGCGACGTGACCGCCGCATGATGGTACACGGTTTCAACCGGAGCCATAATGTCGTTCAGCACGTTCCCGTAGACCAGTTCGGGAATTTTTGCCTTGAAGACCCGTTCAAGCATCAGGTCTTCGTCCATGAGAAGCGGGCCGACTTTAGGGTACGCGCCGGGCACGAGCAACAAGCGCACCTTGCCATCCTTCACCATCTGGGCGGCGGCCTCGAAAGAATCAGTGCCAACTCGCAAAGCCTCGGGGAAGGCCTCCTTGGCGATCACCTGTGAACAGGTGATACTGGTTGCAACATCGCCAAGCGTTGCAATTGACGTCACTTCTTCTTTTTTATCAGTATAGTAGCTGGGGTCCATCGGACTACTCCATCAAGCTCTACGCTACAGAGCGTTTCTGAGGAACAGTCGGATGGACCTTTGCCCAAGGCGTCACGCCGTGATAAAGATGCCCATCCGACTATCGGATACCAGCTCGGACGGGCCAGCGAACCGCAAAATCCAGTGCCCGGCCGAGCGCCCCTAGCGCTTGGGGCAAGATCAAGCTTAACAATTCCGCAAACCGCGTAAATCTTGCCGCCTTCTATGGCGTCGGCGTGATTTTGTAAGATATTTGTAACGCTGCGAACCAGTCGATATAACGAGGAAAGGTTCAAATATAAGCAGGTAACAAGCATGCCCCAGACGGAGTTCTCGCCCATCTTCAGCCAGTGCACAAAGGCGGATGTGCACGCTTGGAGGCGGATGAAGGCTACAGTTGGTGAGATGATGAACGAGTACCCGTCGCTACGCGGCAGCCTCGCCCATGCTCTCTTCTACCTTATGTCAAACACGAAGAAGAAGGTCGGAATAGCCACTGTCGCCAAGTCCTATGTCGATTTTCAAGACTATCTTGTTGAGAATTTCGGTTCTGAAGTGAGTCAGTTAAGTGATACGCAGTCAATATCGCATTTCATGCAAAGAGAGACGGAGAAATTCAAGGATGGTGGCAACTACCTTAACGTTGTTCTTTTCCTACTGGGTATTGCATCATCGCAAAAGGGGTTTTTCTCACATTATGTGATAAAGAGTGAATGCCAGGAGGTATCGCTTTTAGTAAGTAGAATGCTTGAGGTGACATCGAAGTCTGAATTCTCCCTAAATGACCTTGCCCACGCTGTTGAAGAATATAGGAATCATTTTCGCGGCAAGTATAAAGTTCAACATGATCTTGGTGGCATGTTGGAGCTTGGCAGCTTTGATCAGGAGTCTCTATGGCAGACAATATTTCACGTCAGTAGTGCAAAAGTAGACTATCAGAGAGGTAAGAGATCTATCGAGAGAAAATACATTTGTTACCGGTATTCTTCATCCGGTGGAATTAGTCGGATTGTAAAGTCATTTTTGGTTCTTCAATCTCCAGGTTCCATAAGGTCTCACTTTGCATTTAAAGCCTTTTATATTCCAGACTCTGATCAAATGATTCGTCGGTCGGCGGGGGCAATCGTTCGCTTAGGTGAGACAATAAGTTGCTATGGAAGCTCAAGATTACTGCACTTGGAGCATGAGGCATCTCCTGTTGCGATTGGTGAGGAGTATCACTCCGGACCAAAAGTGATGGTTTTTGACCTAAATTCCTTCAAGAGTAATGACACCATAATACCAGGAACTTTGTTGTCGATGAACGAAAATATTCAACCGATTGCGTCGCGAATTGTTTGCGTTGAAACTAGTATCGAGCGATCCGATTTGGCGAGCATTGGAACATTCAATGTTGAAGAACTGAGTGGGGATTTGCAGAAGTTCACCTGTCTTGGTACTGGAGGGCGGAGATCACCGGAGCAGATCGAGAGAACCTGGCAGCGAATTCTAGAGATTCTTGAGGCAGCGCCGGGGCAAGGTGTGGTTGTCGGGTTGCAGAAACAGGACGTTGGCTTGAGGCTGCGGGAGTGATCCAACTGAGAGAGAAAGTTGGTCGATTTCGAGAGAGACGCAAACGACTTACTTTTAGCCAGTTGGGCAAACGTGAGGATGGCTCGATGGTGTCCCGCGGCTTGGTATAGGAGCGCCGCTCCGTGGAGGAGTCGGAATCAATCAGGCAGCCTGACAAAAGGACGGTCTGTCACGTGGGAAGAGCTTCAAGGGACAAGTATTACCAGCCGATGGCGAGGTAGTCGTTTACATCTAGCATTAACGCTCTGAACTGGCATATGATGGCGTCATCATTCCGGAAGATTTGGAACAAACCTGACCGCCATTTCACCACTCGCTTGGTGTCCTTGTCGGTGAAGAAAACACGACGCGCAAACACAACCGCTAGATGAAAAGTTGTATCTGACGCTTCTCGCCATCTTTATCCTCAATGAAGAAGCGCGAACCGGCTTCTTGCTCGATGACCAAGAATTCAAATATTCGAATTGCGTCCTTCATTATTACAGAATAGGAGCTTGCGTCGGTTGATGCCTTCAGCCGCTCAAGGCGGCTGAAGGAGTTTTCCGGCAAATCCATCTGAACGCGTCGAGTTTTGGTCTTGGTCACTTAGTGCGCCTTTTGGCTGCTGAAGTAGAACGCAGCAATGCCCCCATAGATTGGCGCGAGGATGCCCCACACCGTTGCCATGTAGCTAAAGTCCTTGACGTACAGGCTGTAGAGGCAGGAACCGACGAGGAAGAAAGTCCCCAACGTCAACACCGTTCCCACAACCAGTCTTCTCGTACCAGTTTCCGTCACTTTGACCGTAGCGGAAAACTCTTCACCACACTTAACCTTCAGGCCCATGAACGCCTCCCTAGAGAAAGCGCGGCCTTTCGTTCTGGTTCACCTTCAGCAGTTGTCGACACCTACGAAGACCGCAGCATGCGTTGGACGCTTGCAGCCAAAGTGAACCTGGTGTCGACCGCTGTCCCAATCCGGGAAAAAAGACAAGCAGTCCAACAGGGAGGATGTTGAACCTAGTTCGCTCAACACGCCCAAGTTAGGCGAAGTGGGTGCGTAAGGCAATCAGATATTCATCACTTTTTGATGAGCTATTGATGCGCGCAGCCGCCAAAACGGTTGGTTCTGGCCCAATGGCCAGCTTAGTGCGGCCCCATAGGCTTGGGCCGAACAGAAACCGTGGACTCAACTGCTTAAGGAGCGTCTTCGTCCCAAGCCGGTACGACGACGGGACTATCTGTGTGCATCTGCTTCGCTACCGACTTGGGCCTGTCCCCGCCCGGCATCCAGACCTCCACGACCCCGCGCCTTTCCCCGTCCCGGCCCATCTGCACGATCACATCTATCGAGCCTTCGAGATAGCGGATCACCTCGGCGTAGCCGAGCCGTGTGCCCGAGGCCATGACGAGGAGGGCGAGCCGATCGAGGGCCTTGCGGGCGCTCTGGGCGTGGATGGTGGTGAAGGACCCGGCATGGCCGGTGTTGATCGCATCGAGGAAGGTCGCGGCCTCGAGCCCGCGCAACTCGCCGAGGATGATCCGATCAGGGCGAAGGCGCAGGGTTGCTTGCAGGAGCAGGTTCGCGGCCCGCTCCGACCCTTCCTCCCGGGAAGCGAGCAGACACACCGAATTCCGCTGCCGAGGCCGCAATTCGAGCGAATCCTCGATCGTGATGATCCGCTCGTCATCATCGACGAGATCGAGCAACCGCCGCCCGAGCTCGGTCTTGCCGGTCGAGGTGCTGCCCGAGACGATGACGTTGAGGCGATGCGCTACGAGGAGTTTCAGGAGATCATCGACGCTGCCGGTCTGTCCGGCCTCGACGACTTCGGCGACGAGCTTGCGAAGTTCTTCCTCGCTGCTCCCTGCACCACGGCGCAGGAACTCGAAGGTGCGGGGCGCGGTCTGCACCTCAGGTCGAAAGACCCGGAAGGAGAGGGTGGTGCCGGAGGGTGAGGCCGGGGCGCCGACGATCTGGGCACGCAGTGAGAGCCCCTGGTAGGTGACGGTGGCCGAGACGAGGGGCGAGGTGTCGGTGAAGCGGTTGTTGGTGGAGTTCGCAATCTGGGCCGCGAGATCGCGGACCTGCTCGCGGGGGAGGGCTGATTTCGGGGCGGGGGTCATGTGGATGTCGCCCGCGCGTTCGGCCCAGACGGTGCCGTCGGGCAGGATCGCGACCTCGATGACAGTGGGGTCGAGCAGCACCGGGTCGAGCCGGCCGAGATAGGTCGCGAGATAGCTCATGGACCCATCTCCTTTCAGAACATCTCGATGTCCGCATCGACCCGGATCAGGACGACGGTACCCTGGTTGACGTAGATCGTCGGCGCGATGGTCAGATAGTCGCCAAGGACGGTGCCGAGGCTTTCGGCGAAGCCGTCGCCCACGTCCTCGCCCGCATCCGCCGCCGCCTCATCCTCGACGTGGGCGGCGGCGACCGCCGGTGCCGCACCGATGATCGAGATGAGTGCTGCCGACCCGAACCGCTTCAGGAAATGCGTCCGGACCGTGCCGGGCAGCCCGGAGCGCCCGACCGCGTCCGTGCCATAAGCGGCGAGGGCGACCGATTGCCCGTCCGGGGTGACCAGCCGGTCCCAGGCGATGAGGACGCGCCGCTGGCCGAGATCGGTGTCACTGTCATAGCGCCCGTAGAGTTTCGCGCCGCGCGGGACGAGGACGCGAGACATGTCGAATGACCAGACATCGTGGCTGACCTGTGCCACGACGTTTCCGGCGAGATCGGTCGAGATCGCGGTCTCGAGGGCCGCCTCGATCAATGTGCCCTGGACGAGGGTGGAGCCGGGGTTGGCGATGATCTCGGCGCTGCGCACTTCCGCGCGGCCCGCGCCCTCGCGAAGGAAGGCCGCATTGCCAGAGGCCTCGCGGGCGGCCTCAGTCTCAGGGCCGCCGCCGCTGGCCCCGTCCCGAAAGGCAACCATCTCCGAATTGACCCGGGCAGCTTCCAACGCCTCGGCCTCGGCGCGCCTGCGCGCGAGTTCTTCCTCGCGCCGGGCTGCCGCTTCGCGCGCGGCCGACTCCTCATCGGCCAGGAGCGCGCCCGCCTCGATCTGCGCACGCAGGCGTTCGTTCTCGATCTCGGCCTCCTGCAGCGCGGCCTCGCGGGCAGCCGAGGCCGACTCGACCTCATCGATCCGCGTCTGGAGAGCCGCGAGAGCAGCCTCGTCGGCGACGGTCACGGTTTCTGGATTGGCGCGGAGGCGGGCGATCTCGGCCTGGAGGTTCGCGACCGTCGCTCGCAGCGCCGCGAGTTCCGGGTCCTCCGCCGTCGGGGCAACCTGGGGCAGGGCTGGGGCCTCGTCCTCGCGGATGCGGAACCCGTCGAGCCCGGCATCCTCCTGGAACTCGGTCGCGGTGCTCGCGGGCAGGCCTTCCTCTGCTCCAGGTTCCGGCGCAAAGGCGACAATCCACGCCCCGAGCCCAAGTCCAGCTACGCCCGTGACCGCGGAGAGCACCCATGGATTGACCCCGCGCCTTTTCTTCCCGGGCCCTTTCAAGGCTTCGAGACGGGCGGCGAGCCGAGCTTCCTGGTCCGGGGTCTCTGCCATCTCATTCGCCCTCGATGCAGAGCCAGACATCGCCGTAGCGCAGGACGTAGCGAGCGGAGCGGCTCGTCACGGTGATGCGCGTGCCATCGACCCGGGCATTGATCGAGGTCTCGCGACCGCGCGCGTCGGCGCGGAAGACGGTCGGCATCGGCGCATCGGGTGGGATCGTGAAGGTGACCTTCCGCCCGTCATCGACGATCGAGAGCGGCGCGAAGTCCGGCAGGTCGCGGCGCTTCAGGATGCGGTAGGTCAGAGGTGTTCCGGGCGGGAACTCGGAAGCTGCGTCCGCACGCGCGCCCGGCACGGTGAACTTGACCGAATACATCGGCTCGCCGCGCGAGACCTCCTGGACATAAAGAAAGTAGATGTGGCGGTTGGTCTCGACGGTCACGTTCGTCGCGGCCCCGGCGACGACGGGTTTCAGGATGAAGAGGTTCGGGCGTTCGAGCTTGTCGACCTTGAAGCTCTCGAGATCGCCGATCGCCACCGACTGGATACGCTCGCCATCCCCAAGCTCGACCAGCGTCACCGTCTTCAGCCGCGTGCGGATGCGGTAGACCTGGCCCTCGTGATAGGTCGCATAGGTCACGCGGACATCATGGGCACCGGGGGAGGGGGCGGTTTCGGCAAGAAGAAGTCCCGGGAAGAGGAGGAGGGCCGCGAGAGCTGTCGCGGCAAGAGAGGTACGGCGGACGCAATGCGGGCGAGTGGGGCAGGGGGCATTCATCAATTTGCGGCCTCGAAGGTTTCCGCGGTAACGCGGTAGTCGGTCACGAGGAACCCGGTCGGGTTCTCCCAGACGAGTTCGATCGCGCTCTGGCGCGACGGGCTGAAGCGGAAGGTGACGGTGGCGTAGAACTTGCCCTCCCGCGGCGGATCGCCGGTGCGGAGCAGCGTCTTCACGTATCGAACCTGATAGGTCGTCTCGGTACTGGGAGTGATCGAGGTGATCTCGACCGTCGCCTTCGAATTCGCCCCATAGACATTCGGCGGGTAGTTCGGGTTCGCCTCGGACCAGAGCTCAGTCAGCGAAGTCCGCGCCGCCTCGACCGACATCGTATAGACATGCAGGATGCGTGCCTCGTTGTCGTGGGCATCGAAGGTCTCGCGGTCGATGACATAGGAGTAAAGGAGTGCCTGCTTGATGCCTTCCGCCTGATCGATCCCGGCGCGCTCGACCGAGACGACCCGTTCCGCGACGCCTGTGTCCTTGTCGACGATGGTGAGGAAGGCCTCGGTTTCTTTCAGCGGCAGCAGAAGTACGACGGCCGTGATCCCGAGCAGCCCGATCAGAGTACCCCCGAAGGCAATCGTCCAGGCGAAGCGCTCGCGGCGCTTGATGCCGAAGGCCATTTCCTCCTCAAGGAGCGTCCTTGGGGCGTGGTTGTGCAGGGCATCGGATCGCTCAGTGGTCATCGGGACTCGTTGGTGTAAGGGGTTGTATCAGCCGCGCGCCTTGATCAGGCTCTCGAGCCGCATCCGCGTGGCACGGCCGAGATCGGCGTAGGATCGGTCGCGCTCGCGCTCAGCGAGACCGGAGGTTTTTCCGTAGATGGCGCCGGAGGTGAACTCGCGCGCCCGCGGAGCGGCAAACTCGCCGGCGCGGGTCAGGGGACGTGCGGTCACGCGCAGAGCTTCCGGAGCGATATGGGCGAGGTTGATCTGGCCGGTGATGTTCGCCGCAGCCTGCGGGATGGCGCGGAGCGCGAAGAAGCCGACGAAGCACATCACGAGGAAGCCCACGATCGCGCCGATGTTCGATACCTCCTCCGCATCGCGATGCACTTGGTTCGCGACCGTGATCACCGTGCCGATGATGGCCGCGGCCGCGATCGGATAGAGGAGATAGCCGAGAAGGGCGGAGGCCCAGGCCTCGAAGAGGTTCTTCGTGCGCTCGAAGATCGTGGCCAGGATCGCGAAGGGCGCGAGGCCCAGGAGAAAGGCGATCATGATCTTGGCGAAGGCGACGATCAGGACATAGGCCGCCATCAGGAGGGCGAGCACGCCATACAGAAGTGCAGCAACCACGCCGCGCATGATCGAGCCCTGTGCCTGGCTCACCGCATCGACGTTCTCCGCCATCTTGAGCGCGAAGCCGTCCATCGCGGTATAGGTGTCGCCCTCGGCCAGCGCATCACCGGTGACGCCAAAATAGGAGAGCGCGAGATTGCCCGTGCCGGAGGAGAGCGCGTCATATAGCGCCGAGAAATTGGACCAGGAGAGACCGAAGATCAGGACAAGCACGATCCGCACCGAGAGCTGGACGGCGTCGCGCATCGAGATCGTGTAGACGTTCAGGGCGGCGTTGATGCCGACGAGGACCAGGAGGATCGTGAGGAAGGCGGTGTAGAGCGGCCCGACCGAGGCGGCGGTCGTCTCGAAGAAGGTGCGCCCCGCAGTCGAGATCGCGCCATCCAGCATGCCGAGCATTTCGGACACGAGGTCCATCAGAAGGGACCCCCGCACATTCGCTCGACAGCAGCGCGATACTGACGCGCCTGATCTTCGTAAACGGCGGTGTGTTTCAGGAGGACCTGACCATACCGGGATTTGAGCGCGGCATAGATGACCTCGACCTGATCCCAAGGTGCGACTTTGGCGGCGCAATCGCAGGCACGAGCTTCGAACGCACCTTTCGTGCGCAGCCAGCCGTAGATGTCGCCGAGTGCCGCATGGCCTTCGGTTGCGATGCTTTCGGTGCGCCAAGCGCGGTAGCCGTCCGGCCAGACCGCCTCACAATCCTGAAACTGGACATTCACCGCGCCTGGGATAGGTTCAACCGCGCCGATTCCGTCTGGCAGAGGCGCCACCTTGAGGAAGTCGTCCTCCTGCGTCTCGGCAACTGCGGGCACAACCAGCGCAACGCCAAGCGCCAGCAGCCCCGCGACGACCAGCAAGCGTCCTTCCCTCGTCCCGGCAAACCTCCCCGCCATCACTCCTCCCCAAGCACCTTGATGAACTTTCGCTCCTCAGCGGCGGTGGCGGCGTCCATCACCCCGGCCTCGCCCATGCCGACGACCTGGGCCGCCTCCATCGACCAGATGTTGGCCAGTGCGATGGCAAGTTCCGCCGTCACGCGTGTGTTGAGATCGATGGCTTCCTTGAGCCCGTCGGTCTCGGGGATCGTGGCGATGAGCCGGTCCACGCGTTTGAGGCTCGCGCTCGCATCCTCGGCTGAGGCTTCGGCAGCGACGGACAGGAAGGCGGCGGTGTTGGCCGCGGTGCCGATGCGCGCCGCGGCGGGGTCCTCGCTCGCGGCGAGCCCGTCGACAGTTGTGCGGTCGAGGCCTGCATCCTCGAAGAAGCGGTCGACATGAGCGCTGACCGGCCCGCCGCGAACCGTTCCCGAGGTCAGGACTGACTCCCAGTCCCCGGACTTGGCGGCGTCGAGGGCAGCGGTGAGTTCGGAGAAGTCGGGCAGGATGTCGCGGAGGAAGGTTTCCGGGTCGAACTCAAGCTTCAGGATGTCGAGGCTTTGCCGCAAGGCTACCAGCTGATCGCTCAGAAGCTTGATCTGTTCGAGCTGTTTCAGGATCTGGTCATCGAGCTTGAGGTTCTGCGCGATCATCTCGCGCAACTGCAGCTTCGCCTCGGCCAGGACCTCGACGATCTTTGCGAGGTTCGTCGTGTCGATGGTCGGCACACCCTGGGCGAGGGACGGGCCGGGAGCGGCGGCAGTGGAGATCAGGAGGGCGGCAACAAGAAGTGCGCGGCGCATGGGGTCAATCCTTCACGACAAGGAACAGTTCATCTTCGGCATAGGCTTGGAGGAGGAGCGCGTAGCGGGCCTGCTCGACCTTCACCCTCACGGCGGCGAGGTGCTGGAGGACATAGGCGATCCGGGTCACCTCGGCCCTTGCATAGCTGTTGAGGTCCATCGCCTCCTTGGTCGAGGCCGTGGTCGGGATGCGGGCGATGATCTCCTTCAACCGAGTCATCGACCCGGTGAGGATCAGGCTCGAATGCATGCCGTAGTGGAGCCCCGCATCGGCGATGTTGGAGCTTTCCGCCATGACCATATCGGCCGGATCGAGTGTGCCGACCGTGTCGACGCCTTCGATCCGCGCGGCATAGGCGTTGTAATTCGCGGTGACCCGGACGACGTAGTCCTGCGTTTCACGGTAGGGCGGGATGCCGCCATACTCCTGGACCGCACCCGGCCCGGCGTTGTAGGCGGCAAGTGCCAGCGGCATCGAGCCGAAGCGGTCGAGTTGTTCAAGGAGATAGCGCGCGCCGCCGTCAAGCTGGAGTTGCGGATCGTCGTAGTAGGCCGGATAGATGCCGAGGTACTCTGCGGTGCCCGGGATGATCTGGGTCAGCCCGAAGGCGGCGGCCGGGCTCTTGGCCCCGATGGAGAAGCCGCTTTCCTGTTTGATCAGCCCCTGGAACCAGCAGCGGAATTCGACCGGGTTGATTCCGGCGCTGGCGAGCGCGGGATGCCCGCCGTAGCGTCGGGCGGTCTCGATGATCATCTCCTCGATGGTGACCCGCGCGTCGCCGAAGAGGCGACCGGCATAGGGGTTGGTGTCCTCGATCGCATAGACCTCCGAGGCCGCGAGGCCGCCGGGCATATCCTCAAGATCACCGATGAAAGGAGCGGCACCGGTCAGGAGGGCGAGGGTCGCATCGAGGGCCGCGATCTGCTCATCGTGG
>NZ_JBOFBI010000023.1:0-3511 GCF_051645465.1 Tabrizicola sp.
GGGTTCCGGGCGAACCGCTGTCCGGCGCAATTCTCGAATTGGACGTCGCGGCGCGGGGCGTTCCACCGTGGGTCTTCTGTCACACAAGCGCGCCGTAGGCACCGATCACGCGCGCGGCAATTGCGTGTGCCTTGTGGGCCGCTGCTTCAGGCCCGTCGCCCGACAGACGCGTTGCAATGTAGGTGCCGTTGAAGCTGTCGCCAGCGCCTGTCGTGTCAACCGGCACCACCGTTGCCGTCGGGGCCACAAGCGCCCGCCCGGCGGGCCAGACCACAAGGGCCGCATCGGCGCCGGCGCGGACCACGACTTCCTCCACCCCGTCGGCGGCGTATCGTGCGGCGACAGTCGAGGCATCGGCCTCGCGGAAAAGCGCTGTCTCGTCGGGCACTGTCGGCAGGGCGAGCGTCACCACCCGGGCCGCGGCGCGGATCGCGGCCCGCATCGCGGCTTCGTCCGGCCAGAGGCGAGGGCGGATATTGCTGTCGAAGGCAACCAGTGTACCCCGCGCCTTTGCGCGCGCCAGGACCGTCAGAAGCCGCACCCTTGCTTCGGGTGCCAGGATCGCGAGCGTGATGCCCGAGAAATAGACCGCATCCGCCTCGGCCACCGCCGCCTCAAGCGCGGCCTCGTCGTCGGTAAGCGCCCGGGCGGCCGAGGTGCCGCGCCAATAGATGAAGCTGCGTTCACCATCCTTCAGTTCGACAAGGTAGAGGCCCGGCGTTCGCCCGTCGAGCTGCCTGATGCGGCTGATGTCGATCCCCTCCTGCCGCATGAAGGCGAGCATCCGTTCGCTTACGCCATCGTCGCCGACCGTCGTGAAGTAGCTGACCGTCCAGTCCGGCCCTAGCGCGTGCCGCGCGTGCCAGGCGGTGTTGAACGTGTCGCCCGCAAAACCTTGCCGGAAAAGGCCGTCGCCGGTGGCGGCCATCTCGACCATGCACTCGCCGATCGAGAGAAAGCGCTTCGTCATACCTGGTTGTCCGCGATGTAGTCGTGGTTGATGGCTTCGCCCAAGCCCGGTGCCGTTGGCATGGTGACATATCCCGTCGCGTCCATCGGGTCCACGTTCGCAATCAGATGCGGCGGCACCTCGTCGTGGTCGAGATGGGGGTGCAGAAGCCCGCGCTCGTAGTACCGCCCCGCCCCGGTTCCGCCGACGAGTGCAATGTTTCCCGCCCCGCCGCCATGCACCTCGATCTCGATGTTGAAGCTTTGCGCAAGGTGGACGCATTTGATCGCCGGGGTGATACCGCCCACGTCGTTAACACCTGTCCGCAAGATGTCGCAGGCCCCCGATGCGGCCCATTCGGCGCGGGTGAAATGCTTGCCGGGCGCGCTTTCCGGGCCAATCACGGGGATCGCAAGCTGATCCGCCAGCCAGCGGTAGGACGACATCGAGGCCTCTTCCATCGGCTCTTCATACCAAAGGTAATCAACGGCTTCGATGCCCCGGCCAAGCGTCAGCGCCTCGGTCCGCGAATACCAGTGGTTGGCGTCGAGCATAAGGGCGACGTCCGGCCCCGTGGCCTCGCGCACGGCGGTGCAGGCTGCGAGGTCCATCCTGACCGAGGGCGCGCCCGGCACGGGCGGCATCCAGGTGTGGAGCTTGATGGCGGTGTAGCCTTTGGCGACCAGCGCCTGGGCGAAACGCCCATAGTCGTCGGGTGTGGCAAGGCCGCCGGGGATGTCATCGCCGCACATGGTTGATCCATAGGCGGGCACCCGGTCCCGCGCGCCGCCGATCAGCCGCCAGACCGGCAGGCCCGTCGCCTTGCCAGCCAGATCCCAAAGCGCCTGATCGACATAGCCGATGGTCTTGTCCGACAGTTGCTGCGCAGAGCCGCGCTGCCAGCGGGCCATCGCCTGCCACAGGCGTTCGCGGTCGAACGGGTTCTGGCCCAGCAGCACCGGGCGGATGTAGGCCGCAATCAACTCATCGCGCACGGGGGCGGGTGGGCAGAGCACCTCGCCCGTCACACCGGCATCGGTCTCGACCGACAGCAGCGCCATCACCATCTCGCGCGGATCGCAGGGGTGGTCGTGGCCGTCGCTGTCTTTTATCTTGCGCGTGACTGTGCGGAACCGCGTGACGCGGAGGGCGGTGATCGTCAGGTCCGGTCGCATCGGTACTCGCGATAGCTGCCGCGCTTCAGGATATCGGGGTTGATCTCAACGCCCCAGCCGGGGCCGTCGGGCGCGCGGGTGATGCCGTTTGTCACCTTGGGAAGCGGGGTGTAGATCTCCTCGGCCCAGTCCTGCCGGTCAAGAACGCCGCGCCATTCCTGAAGCTCGGTGTGATGGGTGCGTGCCGTCAGCAGGTGCAGGGTAAAGACCTGCAGCATCGACATGCTGGGGCAGTGCGGCATGAACCCAAGGCCATGCGCGTCGGCAAGCTTGCCGATCTCCCACGTCCGGCTGACGCCTCCGGCATAGGCGAGGTCACATTGCAGGATATCGACCAGCCGGTGGCGCGCCATCATCGTGAACTTGCCCCAGTCATTGTCCTGCTCGCCGCCGGTGACGTGCATGGTCAGCGCCTCGGTGACGGCGTGGGTGCCGATCAGGTCGTCGAAGGGGCAAGGTTCCTCGAAATGATAAAAGCCCTCGACCTCCATCGCCCGGCCGATGGCGATGGCGCCCGTCGCGTCGTAGCCGCCGTTCGCATCGGCCGAAAGCCGAAGGTGGGGGAACGCCTTGCGCAGCAGGGGGATAAGTCGTTCGGTCCGGTCGGCGGGACCTTCCGCCTTGTGGCCAAGCCGACGGCCGATCTGCACTTTCACCGCAGAATAGCCGCCGTGTTCAAGATCCTGCCGGATGCCGTCAATCTCGGCCTCGGGCGTGGTCTTGCGGGTGCGGCGCGACAGGTACACAGGGATGTCGCGCACCCCCGTGCCCCCCAGAAGGCGCCAGACGGGTTGGCCCGCGCGCCTGCCCTGCAAATCCCAAAGGGCGGTGTCGATGCCAGCAAGCGCACGGGCGAGGAAACTGCCGCGAAACTTGTAGGCGTGGTTCCAGACATGGCGGCTGACCGCGCGCGGATCGGTCCCCTGCCCCAGCGCCCGACCGACGACGAGGTGGTGCAGCGCCGCCTCGGTCACGGGGGCCGACAGCGCCGCCGTCTGGCCCCAGCCCTGCGCCCCATCGCTGTCGGTGATGCGCACCAGACTGCATTCCGGCAGCGCCCAGGTCTCGATCCGGTCGACTGTCGCCATCAATCCTCTCCGGCGGCCACATAGCTTGCACCGATGGACCGCCAGTCAAAGAACGGTCGCTCGCTGTGGTTGTCGCTCATCTGGTTGGCGACGGCGAGGCGATAGCGCGGGTCCTCCCACGGGCTTGGCAGTTCGGCCGGGGCGGCACCCGCCGCTCCGTAGATCAGAAGCTCATCCTCGTCGAGCGCGACGATCTCTTCGCGGTAGTCGCCCAGCATGTCGACGGCGTGCATGTAAAGGCGCATGTCTTCGCGATGCTGGGTCGCGGCGTCACCCTGGTAGGCCTCGCGGATTTCCAT
>NZ_JBOFBI010000024.1:0-29662 GCF_051645465.1 Tabrizicola sp.
TCAGCGCCACGCCGTCATTCGCCAAAAGGTCCAGCCCGATGGCCGCCAGGATTACCAGTATCAGGACCAGAGCAATCTGATTGGTCAACGCCGCACCTCCCGTCCTGCACCCAAAGACTGCGGACGAGGCCGGGAAAGCGGTTTGGAACGAAGCATCGGGTCTCACCTTGAATGGATTCTCCTTCCAATAGGCCATCCTGAGACTGCTGGCGAGACGCACTAAAGCAGCGCCACCGGTGGAAAGGCGTTCATGTCGGCAAAGCGGCAGAAGGCGGGGCGCGCAAGGTCCATCACCGGCACGCGGGCCAGAAACCCGTCCGACAGGCGCCGCATCGCGGCCTCATAGTCCGGGATCGCGGCGGCAGGCAGCCAGGCCCGGACATAGGCAAGCGTCGTGTGGAACGTGTAGCTGTCATGGTGCGGCGTGCGGTACCCCAGCGCTTCCGAAAGCCTGTCGCGCCAGGCCCGCGCCTTGGCCTCGTCCCCGCCGGTAGCACCTTCCAGCGTCAGACCGAACGGAGTGACTTCGACGGGCCGGATCGCGAAATCGGGCAGGGGCTCAAGCCCCTTCAGAAGCCCGGTCATCGCAGCTGTCGCGTCGTCGATGCTCGCGTCCAGCGGCACCGACTCCGGCCAGTGCCCGGCCTTGCGCCGCGTCTCGATCACGCCTTCAAAGACGGTCATGTGGTAGCTCGGGATCGCGGTGAAGGCGAAGTGATGCGCGAAGGGCAGGGCCATCATCTCGCCCCGCAGCCAGATCAGCGCCGCTTCGGTGGGCGACCCCGGCACGACCTGAGCCACCACCGTGTTTCCCGCTTCGGGAAGGAAGCGCCCCTCGGCGTCAAACCTCTGGCCAAGGTAGCGTACCGGTGTGCCTTCGGGGGGTACCAATTCGGTCTGCCAGTCATATCCCATGCATACGCTCCTGATTTGCGTCACTCTTTCGCGCCCCTATGACAGACCGGTGACAGGTCTTCCGGTTTTGGCCCGAAAGCGTTTGCCCCGCGGCCGAGGTCAGCTACCATGCAGCGGAAATGTCTGTCGGGATTAGATAATGAGCGGGCTTCTGGCACTTCTCGATGACGTGGCGGCCATCGCCAAAGTGGCGGCCGCCTCGGTCGACGATATCGCGGCGGCGGCGGCCAAGGCGGGGGCGAAGGCGGCGGGCGTCGTGATCGACGATGCCGCGGTCACGCCCAAGTATGTCCATGGCTTCGAGGCCGACCGCGAGCTGCCGATCATCTGGCGCATCTCGCTTGGTTCGCTGAAGAACAAGCTGATCATCCTTCTGCCGGGCCTGCTCGCACTCGATTACTTCGCGCCCTGGGTCATCACGCCGCTTCTGATGCTCGGCGGGGCCTATCTCTGCTTCGAAGGGGCCGAGAAGGTCGTCCACGCCTTCGCCCCGCATGCCGATCACGAGATCGAAGAGGACTTCGACACCAAGGACCCGGCGCATCTGGAAGAGGAAAAGGTCGCCGGTGCCATCAAGACTGACTTCATACTCTCAGCCGAAATCATGACCATTGCGCTTGATACCATCGACAGCCCGAACTTCTGGATGCAGGCAATCACGCTCGCCGTCGTTGGCATCTTCATCACGGTTGCAGTCTATGGCGCGGTCGCGCTGATCGTGAAGATGGACGATGTGGGCCTGCACATAGCCGCCACGGGCCGCACCTCCGGGGGCAGGGCGCTTGGCCGGGGGCTTGTCCTTGCGATGCCGAAGCTGATGGCATTTCTGTCGATCGTTGGAACCGCTGCGATGCTTTGGGTTGGCGGCAGTATCGTCCTGCACGGGCTTGAGGACACGCACCTCTGGGCGTGGCCCTACGAAACGATCAAACACATCGCCGAAACCACCGCTTATGCGATGCCCGTGGCCCAGGGTTTCGTCAAATGGCTTGTGGCCGCGGCCATTGACGGTGTCTTCGGCCTGATCCTCGGCGTCCTCCTGATCCCGGTCGCGACCCGCGTGATCGGGCCGCTCTGGGCGACAATGACCGGAAAGAAGGCGGGCCCCGATGGGCACCCAGGGTGACATCGCGGCGCTTGTCGGGCGCCTATTGATTGCCGCCCTCTTCCTTCTGGCAGCATTGCACAAGGCCTGGGTGCCGATGGCTGTCGAAGTCGTTCTGGCTGTTCGGGGCTGGCCCACCTGGCTTGTCTGGCCGGCGCTGGTCTTCAACCTTCTGGCGGCGCTCTCCCTGATCCTCGGGATCCAGGTCAGGCCCATGGCCCTGATGCTTGCGGCCTACTGCGGTATCACAAGCCTCTTTCACTTCATCCCCAGCGATGCCTGGCAGATGTCGATCTTCATCAAGAACTGGGCCATAGCCGGTGGCTGCCTGGTCCTTTTCGCCCACGGGCCGGGCCGGTTTGCCTTGCGGCCGTGAGCCGCCATTTCTTGCCGAAAAGTGAATGGGCCTGATCTAACCCATTGATATCAATGGGCTGGAAAAGGCGTAACTCAGCGTTACGGTCAAAGCAGCGCCTTGGCCTTCGCGACCGCGGCCTCGGGCGTGATCCCGAACTCCTGGTAAAGCCGTTCCATCGGGGCCGAGGCGCCAAAGCTTGCCATCCCCACAAACCCCGCCTTCGCCTCACGCCCCCGCTCGCCCAGAAGCCAGCGGTCCCAGCCCTGCCGGACGCCCGCCTCGATCGCCACCCGCACCGGCCCCGCAGGCAGCACCCGCTTCCGGTAGGCCTCATCCTGCGCCGCAAACAGCTCCATCGACGGCATCGAGACGACGCGGGTGCCAATCCCCTCCGCCTCCAGCGCCTCACGCGCCTTGAGCGCGATCTCCACCTCCGACCCGGTGGCGATCAGGATCACCTGACGCTTCCCCGAGGCTTCAGCCAGCACATAAGCCCCCTTCGCAACCAGGTTCTGAGCCGTATGGACCTTCCGCACCGCCGGCAGGTTCTGCCGGCTCAGAGCCAGCACCGTAGGCCGCGTCTTCTCGGTCAACGCGATCTCCCAGGCCTCGGCCACCTCCACCAGATCAGCCGGACGGATCACCAGCGTATTCGGGGTGCTACGCGAAATCGCCAGATGCTCCACCGGCTGGTGGGTCGGCCCGTCCTCACCAAGACCAATCGAGTCATGCGTCATCACATAGACAACCGGCACCCCCATCAGCGCCGAAAGCCGCATCGAAGGACGCGCATAGTCGGTGAAGCACATGAACGTCCCGCCATAAGGCCGCACCCCCCCGTGCAAGACCATCCCGTTCATCGCCGCCGCCATCCCATGCTCGCGGATGCCGAAATAGATGTAGCGGCCCTTGCGATCTTCCGGAGTAAACACCCCCAGATCGGCGGTCTTCGTATTGTTCGACCCCGTCAGGTCAGCCGACCCCCCAATGGTCTCCTGCAGAACCGGGTTCACCGCCGCCAGCACCTTCTCAGACGCCGCCCGGGTCGCAAGCTTCGGCATATCCGCGACGGCCTGCTTCTTCACCGCCCGGATCGCGGCGCCCAGCTTTGCCGGAGCCTCCAATGCGAAAATCCGCGCAAATTCGGCCTGCTTCGCGGGCGAAAGAGCCGCAAGCCGCGCCTCCCACTCCGCCCGCGCCTTCGCCCCCCGAGCACCCAGCGACTCCCACCAGCGCTTCACCTCGGCAGGCACCTCGAACGGCCCGCCTTTCCAGCCATATCCATCTTTCGCCGCCTGCAGCTGCGCCTTGTCGGTCAGCGCCCCGTGACCCTTGTTGGTATCCTGAGCCGCATGGCCCAAAGCGATATGCGTCTTGCAGGCGACCATGGCCGGGCGCACCGAAGCCTTCGCCGCCGTCAGCGCCCGGTCGATGTCCACCGGATCGTGCCCGTCACACTCGAACACATCCCAGCCCGCCGCCGCGAAGCGTGCCTTCTGGTCGGTGATGTCGGCAATGGAAACCTTCCCGTCGATGGTGATCCCGTTGTTGTCCCAAAGCACGATCAGCCGCGAAAGCTGCTGCTTGCCGGCCAGACCGATGGCCTCGTGCGAAACGCCCTCCATTAGGCAGCCGTCACCGGCGATCACCCAGGTGTAGTGGTCCTGCACCTTCGCCCCCCAGCGCGCGCGCAGGTTCTCCTCGGCAATCGCAAAACCAACCGCGTTGGAAATCCCTTGGCCCAAAGGTCCCGTTGTCGTTTCCACCCCCGCGACATGGCCGTATTCCGGGTGCCCCGCCGTGATCGACCCCCACTGCCGGAACGCCTTGATCTGGTCCAGCGTCATGTCGGCATAGCCGGTCAGGTACAGAAGCGAATAGATCAGCATCGACCCATGCCCAGCCGACAGGATGAACCGGTCGCGGTCGGCCCAGCGGGGGGCCTTGGGGTCGAACCGCAGGTGCTTTTCAAAGAGAACCGTCGCCACATCGGCCATCCCCATCGGCATCCCCGAATGGCCCGAGTTCGCCGCTGCTACGGCATCCAGCGTCAGCGCGCGGATCGCGGTGGCGCGCATCCAGTGGTCGGGGTGGCTCGAACGAAGGGTCTGGATGTCCAAGGCGGCATTCCTTTGGCAAGCGGCGGGAAAAGACGTCGCAAGCGTCCTATCCAGCCCCACCGGCAAGATCAAGCTCGCTCCCCAAGGCCTTGGGAAGAAAGGCCGGTCGCCTTTCCCAGGTTTCGCGGTAAGATCGACATCGATCAAGTCGGGGCGATTCGGCTTAAGTGTGGGACGACAAAGGGTGCGGAACAGCGCCTGAGTGCAAGGGGTGGGGGATGCAAGAAATTACCGAGCTTGAAAAGCGGATCACAGCCGCTTTGGAACGTATCGGCAAAGGGGTGGACCGGATGTCGGCCCTCCCGAAGGGCGCGGCACCTGCTGCCGGAGTGCAGGGGTCGGATGCCGCGCTCCGGGCGCAGCTGGAAGAAGAGAAGTCGCTGACCGCCCAGCTTCAGGCCCGCCTTCGTGCCGCCAAAGAGCGTGAGGCGAAGGGCGATCTGCAGGAAAAGGTCGACCGTCTGACACAAGAGCTTGACGTGCAGGGCCTGGAACTCCAGCGGATGCGGCGGGTCAATGCGACCCTGCGCGAGCAGCTGGAGGCCTTGCGGACCGCGCAGGCTTCGGGCGTTGCAGAGCCCCAGCTGATCAACAAGACGCTGATGGCCGAGCTTGAAGCGCTGCGGGCGACCCGCCTTACGGAAATGGCCGAGATGGATGAAATCCTCGCTGCCCTCGAACCCCACCTGACGGAGGCCCGGAATGCCTGAACTTGACGTGACCATCGGCGGCCGCAGCTTTCAGGTCGCCTGCCAGCCGGGGGAAGAGCATTTCCTCCGCTCCGCCGCAGGGATGCTGGATGCCGAGGCTTCCCCGATCATCGCCCAGATGGGGCGGCTGCCTGAGGCCAAGATGCTCTTGATGGCTGGCCTGATGCTGGCCGACAAGACGGCGGCGCTTGAGGACGAGCTTCGCTCTCTCCGCGCCCGTGTCACCGAGCTTGAGGCCCGCCCAGTGGCCACCCGCGACGTGGCCGTCATGCCGCAGGGCGTGGTAGAAACCCTGGCCGAGATCGCCGCCAGGGCCGAAGCGATGGCCGCGCGGGTCGAAGAGAAGGCCTGAGAAGGGCGGGCGGCATAGCCCACCCTAATTTCTTAACACCCTCAGGCGTTCGCTTCCCGGATCTTGTCCGCCGCGGCCTTGTCGAAGGCCACGCCCTTGGCTTCCAGCAGCTGGTCGAGCTCACCCGAAAGCGTCATCTCGGTCACGATATCGCAGCCGCCGACAAACTCGCCCTTGACGTAAAGCTGCGGGATCGTCGGCCAGTCGCTGAAGTCCTTGATCCCCTGCCGGATGTCGGCGTCGGCCAGCACGTTCACGTCCTGGAACTCCACCCCCATGAAGTTCAGAACCCCCGCCACGCGGGACGAGAACCCGCACTGCGGCATCATCTTGGTGCCCTTCATGAAAAGCACCACATCGTTCTTGGTGATCGTCTCGCGGATCTGGTCCTGCGCGGTCATTGTTGTCTCCTTGATGCTGCACTGCCTGCATCTGCGGCAATTGGGTCAGTTGTGGCCGGGGCGGCCTCCAAGAACAATTCCTTGGTCTCGTTATCGTCTGCGCCATCACGGCTGTTTAGATAGCGGTCCATCTCGGCCTCGCGTCCCCGATGTTCATTCCACAGACGGTCCGCTTCGGCGCGGACGACCGCCTTCTCATGCTTGCTTGGCAGCATAAGGGTGATAAGGCCAACGAAGGGAACCGCTAACAGCCGTACGAAGATAAGTATTGCGGCGTTGGTTGGCCACCTGTTGTCGGGTTCGTCGTCGCGTGTCATGCCCGTCTGTCTGACCTTTGGGTTGCGGACTCTGCGCTGTCGCTGGGAGCATCCGGCGCCTCATCCCATCCACCAGACTGTCGCCCCGCCAGATACGAGGCCATGCGCCGTTCCATTTCCGCTGCCGCCGCCTGCCGCTGCTCGAAGCCCTGGTCGACCTCCGGCTCACCCCTGCGCCGCTTCGCCCGGGCCCGAAGGATCGTCACGATGCCAACCAGCGACATCGCGACGGGGATCAGATTGCCAAGTCCAGCACCCGTGGCCATGTCACTCCGGAGCCTTCGTTGTCAGGGCCAGCGCGTGCAGTTCGCCCTGCGCGCCGTCCATCTTGCCTTTCAGCGCCGCATAGACGGCGCGCTGCTGCTGTACCCGGTTCATGCCCCGGAAGCTTTCGTCGATCACTTCGGCGGCGAAATGCGCGCCATCGTCGCCCTGCACGCTGATCTTCGCTTTGGGGAAGCTCTCCCGGAGGAGGGCTTCGATGTCGCGGGCCTCGATGGGCATTGCAGATGTCTCCCGTACTCGGCCTCAACCTAGGCTTGGGCCGGAAGGGGTTCAAGGGCTTCCCATTCTGACCGCAGCATCCCGCAGCGAATAACATCGGCGGTCCGGGCAGGCGCGGGGCGGAACCAGTGGTTGCGAGGCCGACCCTCCAGGACAAACCTGACGCGTGCCCGTCGTGCGGGTCGCGGGGCCCTCAGGTCTGGTAGGCCGAGATGTAGACCAGATACCGGTCGGGTGCGGCAGGGTCGCTACAGACAGAGATGTCGATGAAATAGCCGGCCACTTTCCTGGTGGGGAGAGTCTGCATGTCCCGCTGGTCTTCCGGGTCCCACCAGTCCGGCTCCCCGGGGCCCAGATAAGGGTCGGGATCGGGCTGCAGATCCTCCATCCGCGCACCGAAGCTCGCAAGCAAAGCCGCAACGGCAGTCTTGTCGCCCGAGAATTTCGCCTGGATGAACGCGTCCTGGAAACCGCCCAGGAACATGCCGTGGAACTGAAGCTCTGTCGGGACTTCGCCACCGATTGCGGTCAGCAGAATGCGCCGGGCCTCGGCCGGGTCGGTGATCTCTTGGTCGCAAGAGAGCAGGCACTGGGCCGCTGCCGGAGAAGCCGCCGCCAGGAGCGTGGCGAAGAGGATCGCAAGAAGGCGCATCGGGCTTGTCCCATACCGTTTGTCCAGACCTTAAGGCCGATGGAGCGGGCGCTAAAGTCCGACAGTCCTTACCAGGGCGGTGCGATAAAGCTCTGAAAGCTCTGCCAGGGGCGCGCTGTCGGTGCCGAACGTCACCCGGTCCCCGCCAAACTGGCCAACGCGCGTGACCTTGACGCCCCCCGCGGCGGCCATGAAGGCCGCAAGGTCATCGGCCCGGATCGCCACCAGATAGCGCGCCTGATCCTCGCCGAAAAGCTGGCCGATGTCGCCCGACTTCAGCGTAAGCCCAAGGCCCGCCCCCTCGGCCATGCGGAAGGCCGCCAGCGCAAGGCCGCCGTCACCAAGGTCACGGGCCGCGTGGATCCGCCTGCGGTTGGCGAGGAGCGCTTTGGCCGAGGACGTCTCGGAGGTCAGGTCCACCGGCGGCGGATCGCCCGCCTCGATCCCGAACGCCTCGGCCAGCAGCGCCGACTGGCCCAGATGCCCGCGCGTCTCGCCAATGACCAGCGCCACATCGCCTTCGCGCGGCTGACCCGCAATCAGATCACCGGCCTGCATGATCCCGACCGCGCCGATGGTCGGCGTGGGCAGGATTGGCTGGCCGTCCGTCTCGTTGTAAAGCGACACGTTGCCGGAGACGATGGGCATGTCCAGCGCCTTCACCGCCATGCCGATGCCCTGCAGCGCGCCGACGAATTGCCCCATGATCTCGGGTTTTTCCGGATTGCCGAAGTTCAGGTTGTCGGTCGTGGCCAGGGGCCGCGCGCCCACCGCGACAAGGTTCCGGTAAGCTTCCGCCACCGCCTGCTTGCCGCCCTCGAACGGGTTCGCCTTCACATAGCGGGGCGTGACGGTCGACGTGAAGGCGAGAAGCTTCCCCGTCCCATGCACCCGCACGACACCCGCACCCGCGCCCGGAGAGACAATGGTATCGGCCCCAACCTGGCTGTCGTATTGCTCATAGACCCAGGCCTTGTGCGCATAGGATGGCGAGCCGAGCAGCGCCTTCAGCGCCGCAATCGGCGTGATCGCCGGCAGCGCAGGCAACGGGGCAGGGGCCGGGCTTTCCACCCAGGGCCGGTCGTACTCTGGCGCAGAAGAGGAAAGCTTCGACAGCGGAATATCCGCCTTTACCTCGTTCCCATGCAGGATCAGGAAGCGGTCTTCCGGGATCGTCTCACCCACGATGGCGAAATCGAGGTCCCACTTGACGAAAATCGCCCGCGCCTCGGCCTCCATCTCGGGCTTCAGCACCATGAGCATGCGCTCCTGGCTTTCCGACAGCATCATCTCATAGGCCGTCATGTGGGTTTCACGCTGGGGCACGTCGTCAAGCTGGAGCTTGATCCCAAGGCCGCCCTTGTCGCCCATCTCGACCGCCGAACAGGTCAGCCCCGCCGCCCCCATGTCCTGGATCGAGATGACCGCCCCGCTTGCCATAAGCTCGAGGCAGGCTTCCAGAAGCCGCTTCTCGGTGAAGGGGTCACCCACCTGCACTGTCGGGCGCTTTTCCTCGATCGTGTCGTCGAACTCGGCACTGGCCATCGTAGCCCCGCCAACCCCGTCGCGCCCCGTCTTGGCCCCCAGATAGACAACGGGCATCCCCACACCCGAGGCGGCCGAGTAGAAGATCTTGTCGGTATCGGCGAGACCGGCGGCAAACGCATTCACCAGACAGTTGCCGTTGTAGCTGCGGTGAAAACGGACCTCGCCCCCGACCGTCGGCACGCCGAAAGCGTTGCCATATGACCCCACGCCCTCGACCACGCCCTTCACCAGATGCGCGGTCTTCGGGTGCGAGGGCACCCCGAACGAGAGCGCGTTCATCGCCGCGATGGGCCGCGCGCCCATGGTGAAGACATCCCGCAGGATGCCGCCGACGCCGGTCGCAGCGCCCTGATGCGGCTCGATGTAAGAAGGGTGGTTGTGGCTCTCCATCTTGAAGATCACCGCCTGCCCGTCGCCGATATCGACGACACCAGCGTTCTCGCCGGGGCCGCAGATGACTTGCGGCCCGGTGGTCGGCAGCTTCTTCAGATGGACTTTCGAGGACTTGTACGAGCAATGCTCGTTCCACATCGCCGAGAAGATGCCGAGCTCGGTGAATGAAGGCTCCCGCCCCAGAATGCCTAATAGCCGTTCCCATTCATCGGGCTTGATCCCGTGGCTGGCGACCAATTCCGGGGTGATGGCGGGCTCTGACATGGCATTCCCTCTGGCGGTTCCCGGGCGTCATAAGGGATCGGCGGGGGAAGGGCAAACCGGCCCATCAGGTGCGGCCGAAAATTTTTCGCAGAAAAATTGTGGGCCATGTCGAAATCCCGCAAGCCCGCGCGTCCTTGTTTTAAGATCGAAGGCAATCCCGCCACAGATCGCAATATGAAAGGACTTGCCATGAAGTACCTCCTGACGCTCTACTCCGCTCCAGGCGCCGAGCCCGCACCGGGCACGACAGAGTTCGACGCGATGATGGGCGAATACTTCACGCTGGACGAAAAGATGAAGGGCGTCGCCACGTTCGTCGCTGGCGAAGGCCTTCAGGGCATCGAGACCGCAACCACCGTGCGCAAGCGCGCCGGCAAGGTCGAGACCATGGATGGCCCCTTTGCCGAAACGCATGAACATCTGGGCGGCTTCTACCTGATCGACGCCCCCGATCTTGATGCGGCCCTCCGCTATGCAGCCGAAATTCCCGCAGCCCGCTATGGCTCGGTCGAAGTGCGGCCGGTGATGGAGTACTGAACCCACGAAGGACATCTCGCGCAATCAGGGGCGGCGCCCTGCCGCCCTGACCGTCCCGGACGGGCGCAATCCAGAAACGAAAACCCCAACATCAACAGAAGAGAGTAAAGAAATGGTCTTCACCGTTACCCCCCTCTATGCCCTGCCGCTTGCTCTGATCTACCTGATCCTGTGGTTCCGCGTGACCTCCTGGCGTGGCGCGAATGGCGTGTCGATCGGCGACGCTGGCAACCCGCTCCTCCTTCAGCGCATCCGCCAGCACGGCAACTTCGCGGAATGGACGTTCTTCATCCTGATCCTGATGATCCTCGCCGAAGGGATGAACGCACCTGATCTCTACCTGCACATCTCGGGCGGCCTTCTGTTGGTCGGGCGTATCGCACATCCCTTCGGGCTGAAGATCGACAACGCCGGCCACCCGTTGCGCTATGTCGGCAATGGAACCAACATCCTTGCAGCCCTGAACGCGATGGTCTGCCTGGGCGTCAACATCCTTGGCCTCTAAGGGGAAAAGCCATGCAGTACATGCTTCTGATCTACAACGACCCTTCCCGTCAGCCCGCCTATGGCACCCCCGAGTTCCAGCAAATGATGGGCGGCTACTTCGCGGCGAACGAGAAGATGAAGGCCGACAGCGTCCTGCGCAGCGGCGAAGGGCTCCAGGGCACCGAAACCGCCCGCTCCATCCGGGCAACGGCGGGAAAGGTCGAAACGATGGACGGCCCCTTTGCCGAGACGCGGGAATACCTTGGCGGCTACTATGTCATCGACGTGCCCGACATGGAGACCGCCTTGACCTACGCCGCCCTCATCCCGTCAGTGAACTTCGGCACCATCGAGGTCCGACCGCTGATGGACTACAACCCGGCAGGCTAAGATGACGCAATCCGCCTCCCGTGCCATCCCCGTTGCAAGGGTTCTGGAGACGGTCATGCGGACCAACCGGGGGCGGCTTCTCGCCGCCCTCGCGTACCGGACCGGCGACGTCCAGCGCGCCGAGGATGCCCTGCAGGAGGCGATGGCCTCGGCCCTTACCCACTGGGGCAGGGCAGGGGTACCGGACAGCCCCGAAGGCTGGCTTCTCCGCGCGGCCCTTCGCAAGACCATCGACGGCTACCGTCGTGACAAAACCGCACAGGGCCACGCCGCCGAGATGGAACGACTGGCCGAGGAGGAAGCCGTGCTTGCCGAAGCGCCCGAAATCCCCGACGACCGGCTGCGGCTGATCTTCGCCTGCTGCCACCCCGCGCTTGAGGAGAAGTCCCGCGTCGCCCTCACCCTCCGCACCCTCTGCGGCCTTCCCACCCCAAGGGTCGCCGCCGTTTTCCTTGATGCCGAGGCGACGATGGGCCAGCGCCTCTCCCGCGCCAAGGCCAAGATCCTTGCAACCCGCATCCCCTTCGCCGTTCCCGGCCCCGAGGACTGGCCCGAACGGCTGAACTCCGTCCTGACCGTCGTCTACCTGATCTTCACCGCAGGCTACGCCCAGGGCCCCGAGACCGAACTTTCCACCGAGGCGATCTTCCTCGCCCGCCTCCTCGTCACGCTAGCCCCAGACGAGGCCGAGGTCGAAGGCTGCCTTGCCCTTCTCCTCATCACCCAGTCCCGCGCCGCCGCCCGCATCAGCCCGGAGGGCCAGACCCTGCCGCCAACCCAACAGGACCGCACCCTCTGGAACGCCGGGATGCTTGCCGAAGGGCTCGCCATCCTCGACCGCGCCGTCGCCCGCCGCACCCCCGGACCCTTCCAGATCAAGGCCGCGATTGCAGCCCTTAACACCGCCGCCGATGGTCCCGACTGGCCGCAGATCGCCGCCCTCTACGCCCGCCTCCATGACTTCGAGCCGACGCCCGTCATCCGCCTGAACCATGCGGTTGCCCTGGCTGAAGCCGGACATCCGGACCTGGCCCTGCAACACCTTGATGCGATTGCCGACGATCTGGCCGAGTACCAGCCCTTCCACGCCGCAAAGGCCGAGCTTCTGGCCCGCACGGGCCGAACGCCAGAGGCCCTTGCCGCCTACGACACCGCAATCGCGCTTGCCGCCTCGGCAGCCGACCGCGCGTTCCTGACAGCCCGGCGCGCTGCACTGCGATAAAAAAAGGGCCGAGCTTCCGCTCGGCCAAGTCCAACAGGGAGGTACGAAGGGGTGAGAGCAAGCTCGTCACCGCTTCGAGAACTCACTTAATGCCGCATGCTTGCGCAAACAAGTATGGTTTGCCCGACGTTTGGGCATGACGGATATGCAGCTGCCGCATACCGCCCATCAGGCCGCTGCGTCCTCGGCCTGACGGCGGCGGAAGGCCATGATCTCTTCGGTCACGAAGTCGCGGAAGGCTGCGACGCGCTTGGAATGGCGCAGCTCCTCGGGGTAGGCAAGGAAAACCGGCACCTCGGCGCTTTGGACATCCGGCAGGACGCGGACAAGGTTGGGGAAGTCGTCGGTCAGGTAGTCCGGCAGCACGCCGATCCCCAGATGGTTCAGCACGGCCTGCAAGACGCCGAAATAGTTGTTCACTGTCAGCGTCGACGGGATGTCATGCGTCATCAGGTCCTGCACCAGAAGCGCCCCGGCCGCCACCTGCGGCGTGCCCGCATGCTGGCAGATCAGCCGGTGCGAACTGAAATCGTCCAGCGATTCCGGCGTTCCGTGGCTTTTCAGATACTCGGGCGTCGCGAAAAGCTGCATCTTGATGTTCATCAGACGCTTCCGGATCAGGTCGGCCTGCGACGGCTCTTTCATCCGGATGGCCACATCCGCCTCGCGCATCGGCAGGTCAAGGACCCGCTCTTCCAGCATGAGGTCGATCTTCAGCGCTGGGTATTTCTCGTAAAGCCGTGCAAGGCGGGGGGCGAGCCAGAGCGTCCCGAAGCCGGTCGTCGTCGTCACCCGAAGCTCGCCGAAGACCTCGTCCTCGCTGTCGCGGATACGGGCGGCCGTCGCATCAAGCCGGCGCACCATCTGCTGTGTGGCGTCGTACAGAAGCTCACCCTGCTCGGTCAGGATCAGCCCCCGCGCGTGGCGGTGAAAGAGGGTGACCGAAAGACTTTCCTCCAGCGCGCGGATCTGGCGGCTGACTGCGGACTGCGACAGGTGCAGAACGTCCCCGGCATGGGTCAGGCTGCCCTTTTCCGCGACGGCGTGAAAAATCCTCAGCTTGTCCCAATCCATCACTTACCTCACCAAATGCGCCCAGCACCCTATCACGCCAGAGGGTAGATAGGGAAACGCGATAACAAGTAAACCCGGGCTTTCCTGACCTTCGCAGCTTCGCTCTGCCTGCGCTTGGCTCTTTCGCCCCTCAGCCGTCCGTCCTATGATTGCTGAAAAGGCAAAGGCGCCCGCGACGTGTAGAGGGCGCGAAAGGGGCAGGCATGGCGGTTGGCATCTTCGATTCGGGGCTCGGCGGGCTTACTGTTCTTGATGCGGTAACAAAGCGGCTTCCCGATGTGCCTTTCATCTATTTTGGCGACAATGCCCACGCCCCCTATGGTGTCCGGACCGCCGATGACATCTTCAACCTGACCTGCGCCTCGGTCGAGCGTCTGTGGGACGAGGGCTGCGATCTGGTGATCCTCGCCTGCAACACCGCCTCCGCCGCCGCGTTGAAGCGGATGCAGGAAACCTGGGTTCCGCCGGAAAAGCGCGTCCTTGGCGTCTTCGTCCCGCTGATCGAGGCGTTGACCGAACGCCAATGGGGCGACAATTCGCCGCCGCGCGAAGTGGCGGTGAAGCATGTGGCGCTGTTTGCAACCCCGGCCACGGTAGCCTCCCGCGCGTTCCAGCGCGAACTGGCGTTCCGGGCGATTGGCGTCGATGTCGAGGCACAGCCCTGCGGCGGCGTGGTCGATGCGATCGAACAAGGCGACGATATCCTGGCCGAAGCGCTGGTGCGCAGCCATGTCGAGGCCCTGAAACGCCGGATGCCGCATCCCGAGGCCGCGATCTTAGGTTGTACGCATTACCCTTTGATGGAAAAGGTTTTTCAGGATGCGCTGGGGTCCGAGGTCAAGGTCTACTCGCAGGCCAGTCTGGTGGCCGAAAGCCTGGCCGACTACCTGCAGCGGCGCCCTCAGTTCCTGGGGGCCGGCACGCAGTCAAAGTTCCTGACGACCGGCGAACCGGCGGGCGTCTCGAACAAGGCGACCCAGATCCTGCGCCGGAAGATTGCTTTCGAAGCCGCGTAGGCCGGGCTTCGGCCCGGCGAATACTGAACTCACCAAACGAAAAGGCACGCCCCGCGGCGTGCCCCAAAACATTGCCAATTCCTTAACGATCACTGACAAGGCCTTGATTTAAGTGGACAAAAAAACCTGAGCACGGTGCCCATCAGTCCTTGGCGCGTTCCACATAGCTGTCATCATCGGTATTGATGACGATCCGCACGCCCGGCCCGATATGCGGTGGCACCATGACCCGAAGGCCGTTCTGCACGACCGCCGGCTTGTAGGACGACGAGGCCGTCTGCCCCTTCGTCACCGGCTCGGTCTCGATGATCTCGACGGTGATCTTCTGCGGCACCTCCATCGCGATCGGCACGCCGTCGAAGGTCTTCACATAGCAGCGCATGCCTTCCTGGAGGTAGGGCTTGTTCGCCCCCAGGATGTCCTCGGTGACGACGACCTGCTCATAGGTGGTCGGCTCCATGAAGTGGAACCCCTCGCCGTCCTCATAAAGGAAATCATACTCCCGCTCGTCGACGGTCGCCTTCTCGACCATCTCGGTCGTCCGCCACCGCTCGCTGACTTTCGTCCCGTCCGAAATCCGGCGCATGTCGACGGACGTGGTCGGCGTGCCCTTGCCGGGGTGGAAGTTCGAGGCGGTCAGAACGACGTAGAGCCTGCCGTCCATCTCGACGACATTGCCCTTACGGAGCGAAGAGGCGATGACTTTCACGGGTGGTAGTCCTTGTGATTGGAAGGCCAGTCCCCTAGACCGGCAACGCCGCGCGGCCTAACCCATCCCGACCGGAATTTCCAGATGAATCCCTCGTCTCCCTGGTGGACCCCCGCCGTCCACGCCGACCGCCGCCCTCTGCTCTTGACCCGTAACCGGATTCTGGCGGCGATCCGGGGGTGGCTGGCGGGCGAGGGCTTCACCGAAGTCGACCCCGCCGCACTGGCCATTTCCCCGGGGAACGAGGCGCATCTGCATGGGTTCCGGACCGAAGCCATCGGGAACGATGGGGTGCCGCGGTCGATGTACCTCCACACCTCGCCCGAATTCGCGATGAAGAAGCTTCTCGCGGCAGGGGAGACCCGGATCCATGCGTTCTCGCATGTCTGGCGGAACCGCGAGAGGGGGCCGCTCCACTCCCCCGAGTTCACGATGCTGGAGTGGTATCGGGTGGACGAGCCATATACGCAGCTGATGGTCGACACCGTGACCTTCCTGCAGCTTGCCGCGCACGAGTCCGGGGCGAGCCATCTGCGGTTCCGCGACCGGACCTGCGATCCGTTTCAGGAGCCCGAGCGCGTTACGGTGGCCGACGCGTTCGAGGCCCATGCGGGGGTGGACCTTCTGGGCTCGATCAACCCGGATGGGTCGACGGACGCAGAGAGGTTGGGAGTGGAGCTGGACCGGATCGGGGTGCGGCGAGCTTCGGATGATACCTGGTCGGACATGCTGAGCCGGGTGTTGTCGGAGAAAGTGGAGCCGAAGCTGGGGATCGGGCGGATCACGATCCTGGATCACTACCCCGCGGCCGAGGCGGCGCTGGCGCGGCGGGTGCCGGGGGACGGACGGGTGGCGGAGCGGTTCGAGGTCTATGCCTGCGGGGTGGAGCTTGCCAACGGGTTTGGCGAGCTGACCGACCCCGAGGAACAGCGGCGGCGGTTCGAGGCGGAGATGGACGAGAAGGCGCGGGTCTATGGGGAGAGGTATCCGCTGGACGAGGACTTCCTGGCGGCGCTGGCCCTGATGCCGCCTGCGTCAGGGATCGCGATGGGGTTCGACCGGGTGGTGATGCTGGCCACGGGGGCCCCCCGGATCGATGACGTGATGTGGGTGCCGGTAGGGTGACAAGCAGCTGTCCCACGGTGGGACAGTTGGGCGCCGCAAGCGATTCCAATAGGTTATAGAGGCGTTAACCGTTGCGTAAGGTTTGCGGGCAGGCGAGTTCGCACCTGCCCGGCAGCTCGCTGCTCGGTCCTTTTGTTAGCTCGGGCAGCTGTGGCCGGTGCCGCCCGAATCGAGGCAGCCCTTGACGTGCTGAAGCGTGTGGGCGATCGAGGAAGCCAGATCCGAAACAGCCGGTCGGATAGCCAGGAAGACGATGAGCCCAAGGCCGACAATAGCGGCGGTCAGAACCACCCAGTCGACCGTCACTGCGCCGGAATCGTCCTTAAGGAAATCAGAAAAGTTTCTCACGGTTTTGTCCCTTTTTGCCGTGGTCACGTTTTTCTAGACAGCTTCTTTTCGGAGCATTCAACGCTGCTCCACAATCAGTACAACGTTAACGTGATGTCGAAAAATGGCAGGATTGCGGGCAGATCGCGTTGTTTTTGGACCAACAGGACCATTTGCTGCCCCGGAGTTCTGCTGCAAGCTGGCTGCCAACCCGTTCGCTTGCCGCCAGCGCAGCCTGAACTAAGCTTTCGCGCCTCTTGCAAACTGCGGGCGCTGGCCGCAAAGAAGGGCCGTTCGCATCATGTTCAAGGCCAAGCCATGACCAGCAAGATCGCCATCCTCGGTGCCTCGGGATATACCGGTGCCGAGCTTGTCCGCCTGATCGCGACGCACCCGGAGATGCGCATCGTGGCGCTTTCGGCCGACCGCAAGGCCGGGATGGCGATGGCGGAGGTCTTTCCGTTCCTTCGGCATCTGGACCTGCCAAAGCTGGTGAAGATCGACGAGATCGATTTCTCCAATGTTGACTTGTGCTTCTGCGCACTTCCTCATGCCACGACGCAGGAGGTGGTGGCCAGGCTTCCCCGCGATCTGAAGATCGTGGACCTGTCCGCCGACTTCCGGCTGCGGGACCCGGCGGAGTATGAGAAGTGGTATGGCCAGCCACATGCGGCGCAGGACTTGCAGAAGGAAGCGGTCTACGGGCTGACCGAGTTCTACCGCGACGAAATTCGGTCCGCCCGGCTGGTGGCGGGCACGGGGTGCAACGCTGCGACCGGGCAGTTCGCACTGCGGCCCCTGATCGCGGCGGGGTGCATTGATCTGGATGACATCCTGATCGACCTGAAAGCCGGGGTTTCCGGGGCGGGGCGGTCGTTGAAGGAGAACCTTCTGCACGCCGAGCTGTCGGGCGGGACATATACCTATTCGGCGGGCGGCAAGCACCGGCATCTGGGGGAGTTCGACCAGGAGTTCTCGAAAGTTGCGGGGCGTCCGGTGCGGGTGCAGTTCACGCCGCATCTCTTGCCGATGAACCGGGGGATACTCGCGACGGTCTATGTCAGGGGCGACGCGAAGGTCGTCCATCAGGCGCTTGAAAAGGCTTATGAAAATGAGCCATTCTTGGAGGTTCTGCCGTTCGGTGCTCTCCCTTCGACGCGCGACATTTCGGGGTCGAACTTCTGCCATCTGGGCGTGATCGGCGACCGTGTCCCCGGCCGGGCGGTGGTGATTGCGGTGCTGGACAACCTGACCAAGGGCTCTTCGGGGCAGGCGATCCAGAACGCGAACCTGATGCTGGGGATCGAGGAAACGACGGGGCTGATGCTGGCGCCTGTGTTCCCTTGAGTTGGCAGGAAAGCTCGTCGTTCGACTTCGTCTCCTCCTCGCGAGGGGTGCGGTGTGGCAGCGAGGAGGGGCGAAGCCAAACGACGAGCGGGGGTTGACGAGGGTCAAGGCCTTCCCACCTTAGGCGTGACAGAAGGCCCTCTAGGGCAAGGGACGCGAACAATGAATGGCAGGCAGGAGATGCGGGGTCTGAAGGGGCTGAAGAAGCAGCGCCGTGTCCAGATCATTGCCTTGGCAACGGTTGCGCTGATGTCGGCTGTACTTGTGATCTGGGTCTTCGTGCCGAGTGAAGCCATCAACTTCTTCCGGAGCCCGACTGAGGTGGTCGAGAGGCCGCCAGGCGAAGGCGAGACCTTCCGGATCGGGGGATTGGTCGTCGAAGGCTCGGTCAAGCGGGGCGAGGGGACGGAAGTGGCCTTTGCTGTCACCGACACGAACGCAACCGTGCCGGTCCGCTACACCGGCGTGCTGCCCGACCTTTTTGGCGAAGGGCAGGGGATGGTGGCCTTGGGCCGGATGGAGGGCGGGGTTTTCGTTGCGACCGAAGTGCTGGCCAAGCATGACGAGACCTATATGCCGAAGGAAGTTGTGGATGCGCTGAAAGAGCAGGGCGTCTACAAGGAGCCTGAGAGCTGACCCCGACGGATACGATTTTTCTGCGAAAAATCAGATAGGTAACCGGCGTGCGCTGAGGCAGGCGGGCGTTAACGCCGTTTTGCGAGGCTTTTCCCCGATGAATTACGGGGGTGCCGATGCCGAATGTCCGCGAGATTGCCGAAGAGATTGTCGCGCGAGAGGGCGGCTTTGTGAACGACCCGGACGATCCGGGCGGGGCGACCAACCATGGGGTCACGATCCACACGATGCGGCGGCTGGGGATCGACGTGAACCGGGATACGCGGATCGACGTGGCGGATGTGAAGGCGCTGACGCGGGCGCAGGCGGTGGAGATTTATCTTCGGCACTACTACGCAGGGCCAGGGATCGCGGCGCTGCCTGAGGCGATCCAGGCCTCGGTCTTCGACATGTATGTCAATGCGGGCGGGAATGCGGTGAAGATCCTGCAGCGGTTGCTGGCCGACATGGGGTTCCCGTGTGAACCGGATGGCGAGATCGGACCGCAGACGGTTCGGGCGGCTGAGATGGCCTATGAGGTGGCGCCGACCCATCTGGCCGATGCCTATGGGATCGCGCGGCGTAACTACTACTACGCTTTGGCTGAGAAGCGCCCGGCGAGCCGGAAGTTTGCCCGCCGCAAGGATGGGGGCAAGGGCGGGTGGATCATGCGGGCCGAGGAGTTCATCTCGGCCAGGTACCACCTGACTGCGGCCCAGCACGCAGCGCGGGTGGCGGCATGGGGGTGATTGGCAAGCTGATCGGCGGCCCGGGCGCGGTGGCGGCGCTGGGGGAGGCTGCGAAGGGGGTGGCGGAGGTCTTCGTGCCCTCGGCCACCAAGCGGATGGAGCTGTCGGCCGAAGCGCAGATGGCGGCGCTGCAGCAGTTGGGCGAGGAGTATCAGCACCCGGCTCTCAGCTGGTTCGACCGGATGGTGAACGGGTTGAACCGGCTGCCGCGGCCGATGCTCGCCTTCGGGACGCTGGGGCTTTTCACCTATGCGATGGTCGATCCGGAGGCGTTTGCGGCGCGGATGGTGGGGCTGAATGCGGTGCCGGAGCCGTTGTGGTGGCTTCTGGGGGCGATTGTCGCGTTCTACTTCGGGGCGCGGGAGACGCATTACTTCCGGACGCGGGGGGTGGTTTCGCCTTATGCTGCCCAAGGCGCGGTGGCGGAGGAGAATGCCGCGCTGCAGGACTGGCGGCAGGGGTGATCCTTGACCTCTCGCATGGGCTCTGGCATGGCCAATGCCTGAGAGGATGTGATCAAATGAACCTGTTCGCCGATATTCGTGAGCTTGTGGTGGCCGAGTTGCAGGCCATGATGGCTGCGGGCATACTGCCTGCGGGCCTGGACCTTTCAGCCGTTGCAGTCGAGCCACCGCGCGATGCGGGGCATGGCGAGATGGCGACGAATGCGGCGATGGTGCTGGCGAAACCGGCGGGGATGGCTCCGCGGGCGATTGCCGAGGCGCTGGCGGCGAAGCTGATGGAAGACCCGCGGGTGGCGGGGGCGGATGTGGCGGGGCCGGGGTTTCTGAACCTGCGGCTGGAACCGGCGGCCTGGCAGGGGCTGGTGCGGGACGTTCTGGTCGAGGGCGCTGCGTATGGCCGCTCGACGCTTGGCGCGGGGCGGAAGGTCAACGTGGAGTTCGTGAGCGCGAACCCGACGGGGCCGATGCATGTGGCCCATGCGCGGGGCGCGGTGGTCGGTGATGCGCTCTCGCGGCTTCTGGCCTTTGCGGGCTGGGAGGTCACGCGGGAGTATTACATCAACGACGGCGGGGGCCAGGTCGACGTGCTGGCGCGGTCGGCCTATGAGCGCTACCGCGAGGCGCATGGGCTTTCGCCCGAGATCGCGGAAGGGCTTTATCCGGGCGACTATCTGAAGCCCGTCGGTGAGGCGCTGAAGGCGAAGTACGGCGACAGTCTTCTGGAGAAGGGCGAGCAGTACTGGCTGGCCGAGGTCCGCGAATTCGCGACCGACATGATGATTGAGATGATCCGGGGCGACCTTGCGGCGCTTGGGGTGACGATGGACGTCTACTCCAGCGAAAAGGCGCTTTACGGGACGGGGCAGATCGAAGCGGCGATCGAGCGGCTGCGGGGGCTGGGGCTGATCTACCGCGGCACGCTTGAACCGCCGAAGGGCAAGATGCCTGAAGACTGGGAGGCGCGGGAGCAGACGCTCTTCCAGTCGACCCAGTTCGGTGACGATCAGGACCGCCCGGTGCAGAAGGCCGATGGCAGCTGGACCTACTTCGCACCCGACATCGCGTATCACTACAACAAGGTGCAGCGCGGGTTTGACGAGCTGATCAACATCTTCGGCGCGGACCATTCGGGCTATGTGAAGCGGCTGAAGGCGGTGGTCTCGGCCCTGTCGGAGAACCGGGTCACGCTGGACATCAAGCTGATCCAGCTGGTGAAGCTTCTGAAGGGCGGCGAGATCGTCAAGATGTCGAAGCGGGCGGGGACGTTCGTCACGCTCCGCGACTTGATCGACGAGGTCGGGCCGGATGTCGTTCGCTTCGTCATGCTGACCCGCAAGAACGACGTGGCGCTGGATTTCGATTTCGACAAGGTGACCGAGCAGTCGAAGGACAACCCGGTCTTCTATGTCCAGTACGCGAATGCCCGGGTGAACTCGATCCTGCGGAAAGCGCGCGAGGCGGGCCTGGATGTAAGTGACGCGACGCTTTCGGCGGCGCATCTGGCGCATCTGGGGCATGAGGCAGAGCTTAACGTCATCCGCAAGCTTGGCGAATGGCCGCGGCTGGTCGAGATCGCGGCGCGCGGGAACGAGCCGCACCGGGTGGCCTTCTACCTCTATGAGCTGGCCTCGGACTTCCATGGCCTCTGGAACCGGGGCAACGACGACGACGCATTGCGGTTCATCCAGGCCGATACGGCGATTTCGACGGCAAAAATCGCCCTCGCGCGGGCCGTGGGCGTTGTTATTTGCTCAGGTCTTGGTATCCTTGGCGTAACACCGGTCGAGGAAATGCGCTAGATATAGGCGCCCCGCCGGAGACGAGGCGTGAATGCAGGGGTGGATCAACCGCCCCGCAGGCAGGGGCAGCAGATGGCGGACGCGGATTATGACTTCGGCGGCGGCCTCTCACATGAGAGCCAGTCGCAGCGCTATGGTGCAAAGGAAGCCATGGCCGCAGAGAAAGTGCAGCGCTACATCAACATTGCCGGTGGCCTGGCCTCACTGGCATTGGTCATTGGGCTGGGCTTCTGGGGCTACAAGCTTGCGGTGCGCGATGTGAACGGGGTGCCGGTGATCCAGGCCATGGATGGGCCGATGCGAATCTCGCCCGTCGATCCGGGCGGCGAGATCGCCGATCATCAGGGTCTTGCCGTCAACAACGTGGCCGAGGTCGGGACCGCCGCACCATCGCCGGAGCGTCTGGTCCTGGCGCCGCGCCCGGTGGAGCTTACTCCGGAGGATACTGCGGGCCTTGGCGGGCAATTGCTTCCGGGGCTTGCGGAAGCTTCGGCGCCATCCGATCTGATGACGGCAGATTCCGAACTGGCATTGGCGGCGACCCCGTTGACCGAAAGTGCGGACCCGACCGAGGTTGCGGTCGAAGCGGCTCTGGCCGAGGCGCTTGGCACTGTGCCCGAGGAGGAGCTAGCAACCCTGCCTGTGGAGGAGCCTGCGCCGGAAGGGGCGATCACGACGTCGATCCGGCCGAAGGCGCGCCCCGGCACCCGGACTGAAACCGCGCCTGTCGAGGCCGTGGCGATGGCGGCGCCGAATGAGGTTGACCCTGCGACGATCACGCCCGGCACCCGCCTTGTGCAGTTCGGCACCTTCGATACGGCGGAAGAGGCCCGCGCTGCGTGGACCAGGCTGCAAGGGCGGTTTGGCGAGCTTATGGCGGAAAAGGGGCTGGTGCTGCAGCCTGCGGAAAGCGGCGGGCGCACCTTCTATCGCCTTCGTGCGCATGGCTTTGAGGGCGAGGATGATGCCCGGCGCTTCTGCTCGGCCTTTGTTGCAGAGAACATGATCTGCATTCCGGTGCCGCACAAATGACCGAAGGCCTTGGTGCGACCATTTTCGGCTGCGCCGGGCCCGGACTTCTGGCCGAAGAGCGCGCGTTCTTTCGCGAGGCCAACCCCTTCGGCTTCATCGTTTTCGCCCGCAATGTCGAGACGCCGGACCAGTTGCTCCGGCTGACGTCTGACTTGCGGGAGGCTGTCGGTCGCGACGCGCCGGTGCTGGTCGATCAGGAAGGCGGGCGGGTTCAGCGTTTGCGCGCGCCCCATTGGCGGGAGTGGGACCCGCCGCTTGATACGGTCGAACGTGCGGGGTCGGTCGAGGCGGCAGAGCGGATCATGCGGCTGCGCGCCATGGTCATCGCGGCGGAACTCGCGGCGGTCGGGATCGATGCGAATTGCGTGCCGACGCTGGATGTCGCGCGGGCGGCAACGCATGCGTTCCTTCGGAACCGCTGCTACAGCACCGATCCGGCTGTCGTTTCGCGGATCGGGCGCGCGGTGGCCGACGGCCTGATGGCGGGGGGCGTCCTGCCGGTGATGAAGCATCTGCCGGGTCACGGGCTTTCGCAACTTGATACGCACCTGGACCTTCCGACGGTCCACGTCAGCCTTGACGAACTGAAGGCCATCGACTTCGCCCCGTTCCGCGCGCTGAACGACCTGCCGATGGCGATGACCGCGCATCTGGTCTTTGCCGCCTGCGATCCGGGCCTGCCCGCGACCCAGTCGCCGCGAATGATCGGGCTGATCCGTGACGAGATCGGGTTCAAGGGCCTTTTGATGTCGGACGACCTCAACATGCAGGCGCTGAAAGGGACTTTGGCCGAGCGGACGGCGCGGACGATTGCCGCCGGGGTCGACGTGGCGCTGCACTGCAAGGGCGACATGGCCGAGATGCAGGAGGTCGCCGCTGCCGCGGGGACGATGACGCCAGCCGCCCGCGCCCGGGCCGATGCGGTGATCGCTGCGCGGAAACCTGGGACCGTCGATGTTGCGGCAGCGCTGGCTGAGCTTGCCGATGGCTGAGGAAGACGCCTGGGAGTTGCCCGAACGGCTGGCCCCGGAAGACAGGCTTTCCGCCGAGGCGCTGATTGTCGACGTCGACGGGTTCGAGGGGCCGCTTGATCTTTTGCTGACGCTGAGCCGGACGCAGAAGGTGGATCTGCGGCGGATTTCCGTGTTGAAGCTCGCCGAGCAATATCTTGGTTTTGTTGAGAAAGCCCGGAGCTTGCGGATCGAGCTTGCGGCCGATTATCTGGTGATGGCGGCCTGGCTGGCTTTCCTGAAGTCCCGGCTTCTGTTGCCGCCGGAGCCGGGAGAGGCTGGACCTTCGGCTGAGGATCTGGCGGCGCATCTGGCCTTCCAGCTGGAACGTCTGCAGGCGATGCGCGATGCGGCGGCGCGGCTGATGGGGCGGGATCAGCTGGGGCGCGACTTCTTTCCCCGCGGGGTGCCGGAGGATCTGGCCCACCACAAGGTCGTCCGCTACACCGCGACGCTGCTGGACCTCATGCGCGCGTATGCGAGGATCCGGACGAAGGACGAGTTCCGGCCCTTTGTGCTGGACCGTGAGCATGTCTACACGATGGAGCAGGCGTTGGAGCGGATGCGGGGGCTCATCGGCTATGCCGGGGATTGGGCGACGCTGACAAGCTTTCTGCCGGAGGGCTGGGATGGGACGCCGATGGCGCGGCGGTCCTCGCTGGCCTCGCATTTCGCGGCGGTGCTGGAGATGGCGAAGCGGGGGCAGGTGGTGCTGCGCCAGGGTGAGACCTTCGCGCCGATCGAGCTGCGCCGGAAGGACGGATGATGGTGGAGGAAGAAAGCCTCTTCGACGCGCCGCCGATGGGCGAGCAGGAACGGATGGTCGAGGCGATCCTTTTTGCCAGTGCCGAGGCGGTGACGCTGGCGGAACTGACCGCGCGGATGCCGCATGGCGCGGACCCGGCCGAGGCGCTGGTGCATCTGCGCCGTCGCTATGAAGGGCGGGGGGTGAACCTGGTTAAGGTGGGCGATGCCTATGCCTTCCGCACCGCGCCGGACCTTGGGTTCCTGATGCGGCGCGAGACGGTGGAGACGCGAAAGCTTTCCCGTGCGGCGATCGAGACCTTGGCGATCGTGGCCTATCACCAGCCGGTCACGCGGGCGGAAATCGAGGAGATCCGCGGGGTTGCGGTCAGCCGGGGGACGGTGGACCAGCTGATGGAGCTGGACTGGATCAGGCTTGGCCGCCGCCGGATGACGCCCGGCCGTCCGGTGACGTTCGTGGTGACCGAGACGTTCCTGGACCACTTCGGCCTGGAATCGGCGCGCGATCTGCCGGGGCTGAAGGAGCTTCGCGCGGCGGGCTTGCTGGACAATCGGCCCGCTCCGGGCCAGACTGCGGGAGCAGACGACGAGGACGAAGCTGCCACCGGTCAAAGCGAGCTTTTCGAGGACTAGGGACGCGCGGATGGACCTGAACGGTCTTCTCAACATGCTTACAAAGATGTTCATCCGCAGCGCGGTGGACACCGGCATCGATTATGCCGCCCGGAAGGGCAAGCCCGACGCCGAGCTGACCCCCGAAGAGCGCGAGCAGGCGCAGTCGGCGAAGAACATGGCCCAGCGGGCGCGCGAGGTCTCGAAGGTTGTCCGCAGGCTCTGGCGCTAGTACGGGCTGAGGCGCTGGTCGCAGTATCCGCCGGGCAGGACCGTGTTTATGAGGGCCCTGAGATCCGGGGGAACGCTGTCGGGCGTGCTGAACGTGAGGCCTGAGACGGGCCGACCGTTTAGTTCCGTGAACCAGGTCACCGACAGGAACGGCGGGGGCGGGGTGCGGGAGGCGAGGATCGCTTCGGGCGAGAGGGACTTGTCCAGAAGCGTTTGTAGGACATCGGTCAGGGCCTTGGTCTCGCGTGGCGTCGTTGGCCAGACAGCGTTGTGATCGGGCGGCATGCCGAGGCCTTTGACCTCCACCGCCGTCATTCGCCCGTTCAAGAGGTGCAGAGAGCAGAAGATCGTCTGGGACGGATCGGGGGACGACCAGATCTCGACCGTGACAGAGTGCGCAAGGCCGATCCCTGGGAGGATGCAAAGCAGCGCTGAAAGCCCTGCCAATCGCCGCATCGCTTGTCCTATCGGAACTGTTTCGCGAGCTTCAGGCCCTGTCCCTGATAATTCGACGAAATCCCGGCCCCGTAAAGTGTTTCCGGCCGCTCGCTCATCCGTTCGTAGACAAGGCGGCCTACCACTTGCCCGTGTTCCAGAACGAACGGCGCCTCATGGCAGCGCACTTCCAGAACCCCGCGTGAGCCTGCCCCGCCTGCGGCCGCATAGCCGAAGCCCGGATCGAAGAACCCGGCATAGTGGACCCGGAATTCCCCGACCATCGCGAGATAAGGCGCCATTTCAGCGGCATAGTCCGGGGGGATCGTCACCGCCTCGCGGCTTACAAGGATGTAGAAGGCGCCGGGGTCGAGGATGATGCGGCCGTCGGTGGTGCGCAGTTCCTCCCAGAAATCATGGGCCGGGTAATGGCCGATCCGGTCCAGATCGACGACCCCGGTATGCGGCTTGGCACGGTAGCCAACAAGGTCGCTGGTGGCAGGGCGCAGGTCGACCGAGAAGCCGAGACCTTCGGAGATCACGGCCTCGCCCGACACTAGTGATTCTTTTTTGTGAAGGGCGGTCAGGTCCGCGTCGCTCAGCACCGCCTGGCCGTGCCGGAAACGGATCTGGTTCAGACGCTGGCCTTCGCGGACCAGGACCGAGAAGCTGCGGGGGCAGACCTCGGCGTAAAGCGGGCCTTCGTAGCCTTCGGGGATCCGGTCGAACTCGATGCCGCCGTCGGTGATCGTCCGGGTCAGAAGGTCAAGCCGCCCGGAGGAGCTTTTCGCATTGGCAACCGCAGTGACGCCGTGGGGCAGGGCCAGTCGTTCGGCCAGAGGGATCACATAGACGCAGTTCTTTTCGAGGACCGCGCCACCCGCCAGGTCGACCTTGTGCATGGTGAACTCGGCCAGCCGACCCTCGACCGAGCGACCGGGACCGGCAAGGAACGAGGCACGGACGCGGTAGGCCACGGGGCCAAGGCGGAGGTCGAGGCTTGCGGGTTGAAGCTGGTCGTCGCGGATCGGGGGAGAGCCTGCAAGAGCGCCGATCTCGATCAGCTGGCGCAGGGCTTGCGCGGGCAGCACTCCGGTTTTCATCGTACCCCCGCCTTCCAGCCTGCCGGATATAAAACCGCCCGCGCTGCCAAGCGGCAGGCGGGCGGGTTTTCGATGGTCGGGCCGGAGAGATTCGAACTCTCGACCTCCCGCCCCCCAGACGGACGCGCTAACCAGGCTGCGCTACGGCCCGACACGGGGGGATACATACCGATATTCCGGGCCGGAGCAAGCGGGAAAGCGCATGTCGGGCTCAGCGGTTTCCGCCTTCGGCACGATCGGCGAGTTGCGCGCGAAGTGCTGCAAGCCGTCGTGCGAGTGCGGCCAGTTCCGGCTGCGAAGTCTTCAGACTGCCAGGCTGCAAGGCCCTGATCATGCTTGCAAAAGTCACATCGTCGCGCAGCGTGGGCTTTCGCGGTGCCGCAGGTTCCGGCTTGGCTGCAGGCTCGGCGCGGGCAAGGGCGGGCGGCTCATCGAAAAGCGGCAGCTCGCTTTGGGCCGAGCCCGCCTTGCGAGGGCGAGGCGCCTCTACCGGTTCCGGTTCGGTTTCTTCGACGGCGACGAAGGCCGCTTCCGGGACGTCTGCCTCGAAGTCCTCCGCAGCCTCGGCTTCAGCCTCGGCAGGCGTCTCCTCGACCACCGCAGGGGTCACCAGATCATCAACGCTGACAGAATCGTCGGTCAGCCCCGCCACATGCCGCACCCCGTGGTCGCGGAGAATCTTCTGGACCCCACGGATCGTCAGGCCCTCTTCATGCAAAAGCCGCTTGATCCCGGTCAGAAGCGCCACGTCCGAGGGGCGATAGTAGCGACGCCCGCCCGCCCGTTTGACGGGCCTGATCTGCGGGAAACGGCTTTCCCAGAACCGCAGCACATGCGCGGGCGTATCCAGATGCTCGGCAACCTCGCTGATCGTGCGGAAGGCGTCTGGCGACTTGTCCATCCGCTAATGCCCCTTCAGCGTTTCTTCCCAGCCGCGACTCGATCTTTCATCAGGTGCGACGGGCGGAAGGTCAGGACGCGGCGGGGCGAGATCGGGACTTCCTCGCCGGTCTTCGGATTGCGACCGACGCGGGCGGTCTTGGACCGGACCGAGAATGTGCCGAAGGACGAGATCTTCACAGTCTCACCCGTGGCCAGGGCATCGGACATATGCTGAAGCACCGCTTCGACGAGATTGGCGGATTCATTTCGGCTGAGCCCCACCTCGCGGAAGACGGCTTCGCTAAGGTCCATCCGGGTTAAAGTCTTATCGCTCATCTCGTCCCCCCACGAGGTTGTTTTCACGACCATGCGGCGGATGGATTTACGAGTCAATATCAACCACTTGGGGCGCGTGGTTAAAGGCGTCTACCAGCGCAGGACGACCGAACCCCAGGCAAGCCCGCCGCCGATTGCTTCGGTCACCAGAAGATCGCCCTCTTTGATCTGGCCGCGTGCCTTCCCGACCGAGAGCGCCAACGGGATGGAAGCGGCAGAGGTGTTGCCATGATCCTGCACGGTCACGACGACGCGGTCCATCGGCACCTGCATGCGTTTGGCGGTGCCTTCGATGATGCGGATGTTGGCCTGATGCGGCACGATCCAGTCAACGTCTTCGCTGGTCAGGCCCGCCTTGTCCAAAGCGCGATGGGCGGTTTCGGCCAGCTTTTCAATGGCATGGCGGAAGACTTCCTTGCCTTCCATGATCAGATGCCCGGTGGTTCCGGTCGAAGTGCCGCCATCGACGTAAAGGATGTCACGGTAGCGGCCGTCCGAGTTGAGATCGGTGGAAAGGATGCCGCGGTCGTCGGTCGTGCCCTGGCCTTCAGCGGCCTCCAGCACCACTGCGCCGGCGCCGTCACCGAACAGAACGCAGGTTCCGCGGTCCTTCCAGTTCATCAGCCGGCTGAAGGTTTCTGCCCCGATGACCAGAATGCGCGTTGCCTGACCGGAGACGATCAGCGCATTCGCATTGGCCAGGGCGTAGACGAATCCGGCGCAGACGGCCTGGACGTCGAAGGCAAAGCCCGAGGTGATCCCCAATTCGCCCTGCACCATAGTGGCGACGGACGGAAAGGTCAGATCGGGGGTAGAGGTCGCGACGATGATGGCGTCGATGTCACCCGGTTCCATCCCGGCATCCGCCAGCGCTGCACGGGCAGCGCGGGTGGCCAGATCGCTGGTCAACTGGCCTTCGGCGGCGAAATGGCGGCGCTCGATGCCTGAACGGGTGCGGATCCATTCGTCGGAGGTTTCGACGATCGCTTCGAACTCGGCGTTCGGGACGACACGGTCGGGCAGATAATGCCCAACGCCCCTGACTACGGCGCGTATCGTCATTCGGTCGGATTGCTCCCGGTCCGGGCCACTTCGGCCGCCACTCGCGCGGCATCCTGCCCCGCGGCTTCGGCGGATGCAACCCGCGCGGCAAGCCGCTCGATGAAGTGGGCCTGGGCCAGCTGGTAGGCCAGACCGATTGCGGCGGCGACCCCGGTGGCATCGGCCGAGCCGTGCGATTTCACGACAGTGCCGTTCAGCCCCAGGAACACGCCGCCATTCACGCGGCGCGGATCGATTCGGCGCTGCAGCCGCTTGAGCGAGTTCAGCGCGAGTATGGCCGCGAACTTCGACAGAAGGCCCGCCCCAAACGCCTCGCGCATGAAGTCTGCGATCAGCTTCGCCGTGCCTTCGCCCGTCTTCAGCGCGACGTTGCCGGTAAAGCCGTCAGTCACGATCACGTCGACGCGGTTCGAGGGCAGGTCGCCGCCTTCGACGAAACCCACATAGTCGAAGTCGCTGATCAGCGCGACGGCGGGCATGCGGTCATGCGCTTCCTTGAGCTCGGCCCGGCCCTTGTGCTCTTCGGTGCCGACATTGAGGATCCCGATCCGCGGCCGCTTCAGCGCAAGACCGTTGCGGGCATAGGACGCCCCCATGACCGCGTATTGCAGAAGATCGTCCGCTTCCGCCTTAACGTCGGCGCCCACATCCAGCATCAGGTTGAAGCCGCCCGGATTGCGCGAGGGCCAGAGGCA
>NZ_JBOFBI010000025.1:0-11864 GCF_051645465.1 Tabrizicola sp.
ACTTACGTCAATATCGGCGACGCTGGCGCCACGACGCGCGGCCAGGCTGTCCGGGTGGCGGGAACGCTTGATCTTGGCGACGTGGTCAAGGGCGGCGACGGCAGCATCAGCGCCTATTTCGAACAGAAGGACGCCGGGTTCTCGACCCTTTCCGACGACATCACTGCCGATCAGACGGTCTGGGGCCTGGCGGCGGATGTCCGCGTTAGCGAGCGGCTTGGTTTCCGCGCCGCCTTCGAGGACTTCGACAGCGACAACGGCAACGAACGCCGTCAGGCCGAGGTCGAGCTTGAATACGATATCAACCCTGTGACCACGCTGGCCTTCGGGGTGAAGGTGCTGGACGAGGTGCAGATCGGCGATACGGATGATACCGGCGAGCGCACGGATGTCGGCTTCCGGCTGACGCGCGATCTTGGGGCGGACCAGGAAGTCTATGTCTTCGGCCAAGGCACGGTGGACCGCGATGGCGGCATCCGCAAGAACAACCGGCTTGGCGTCGGTGGCACGTTCAACCTGACCGATACGCTGAGTGCCGAGGCCGAGGCGTCTGGCGGCAGCGGCGGCCTTGGTGCGAGGGTGCTCCTCGATCTGCGCCCGAACGAGAGCGACCGCTACTACCTTGGCTACGAACTCGACCCGAACCGCGACGTCACCGGAACCACCTTGAATGGCGACCATGAAGGCACGCTGATCATCGGGGCGGAACGGAGCGTGTCGGAAGGTGTGAGCTACTATGCCGAAGAAAACTACGACCTCTTCGGATCCCGCCGCGAAACGACGCGGGCCTACGGCGTCACCTACACGCCTTCGGCCGTCTGGGACTACTCGGCCGACATCGAGATCGGCCGCGTGCGCGATGCCAACGACGGCGATATCGACCGCCGGGCTTTTGGCTTCGGTATGAAGTACGACAACGGCGACGGCATCACCGGCGGCGCGCGGTTGGAATACCGGATCGATGAGCAGGAAGCATCGACAGTGCTTGATCGCGAAACCTGGGCGCTGGTTGCCAAGTACAGCAACCAGGTCAGCCCGGACTGGCGCTTCATTGCCAGCGTCGATGCGCTCGTGTCGGACAGCGACCAGACCGATTTCCTGAACGGGCGCTATGTCGAGCTTAACCTCGGCTATGCCTACCGCCCCATCGCCAACGACCGACTGAACGTGCTGGCGCGCTATACGTTCCTTGACGATCTTCCGGGGTCTGATCAGGTCAGCTCGGACGGTACGATCAATGGCGACAAGCAGCGCAGCCACATTCTGAGCGTCGATGCGATCTACGAGATCGACGAGACTTGGGAGCTTGGCGGCAAGCTTGCCTATCGCGTGGGGGAAACCGCAGCGCGCGGCTCGGATGACTTCACGTCCAATGACGCTGGACTTGTGGCGCTACGGGCAACCTACGCCATCGAGCAGCGCTGGGAGATTTCGGGCGAAGCACGGATGCTGGTGCAGGTCGATCAGGACACACGGGACTTCGGCACGCTTCTGACCGTGTACCGAAGCTTCGGCGACAACGCGAAGCTGGGGCTCGGTTACAACTTCGGGTCGTTCTCTGACGACCTGCGGGACACTACACTGGATGACGAAGGCCTGTTCCTGAATCTGCAGGCGAAGTTCTAGCTGTTCAGTCCCGGCATCCGGTTGCGGGAAGCGATCCGAGCCTTTGGAGCGACTGCCCTTTCGCTTGACTTGCCATCAGCTGTCTTAAGCCACTCCGCCACCAAATTGTACCCCGATTTCTATCCTATCCAGAGGAGCAGACAAGGAAGCCGGAGCGGACACGCAGAGGTGTGAAGGGCGGGTTCGGGCAAGCTGCGATGCGGCATGACGCCATTCGCGAACGACCGGTAGCTGTATGTTGCAGCACGGCGACCGGTCATGGTCGAATGACCGCGTTGGGCCGCATCTGAAGTTGGGGTGCCTAAATCGCGCCAAACCTCAGTCCATTGATCAGCAGGTCAACCATGCGCTTGGTATGCGCAGCGCCTTCCGCATCTGCGGGAACCGACAAGTTTCCGATAGCCCGGAGCAGATCATAGGGCTCGACGTCTGCGCGGATGTTGTCTGCGGCCCGTGCCGCGGCAAGCAGCGATCCGAGGGCGGGCTCGAAACTGGCCCGGAAATAGGCGGGCAGGGCGTCGAATGCGGGGTCGCCCGAATGAAGGGCGGCGGCAAGTCCCCGCTTTGTTGCCAGAAACGCCGCGTAGCGGTGAAGCCAGGCGGCCAGCGCCTCGCCGGGTGGCTTCTCGGCTGCGAACGCCGTGGCTTCGGCAACGCAGTCGTCCACTTCGCGGCGGAACACCGCCGCGACCAGATCGGACCGCTTCGGGAACCGGCGATAGAGCGTGCCGATACCGACCCCCGCGCGGGCCGCGATTTCCCGCACCGGGGCGTCGACGCCGGAGGTAACGAACACTGACTTTGCTGCTTCAAGAACTGTGTCTTCGTTGCGGCGGGCATCTGCGCGCACCTTTCGCGGCGCCGACTTGGTCTCGCCATCCAGCGCTTCAATGACTTGAGGTGGTCGAGCTTTGCCCAAAGGTGGGTCTCCCCAATTGTTCACTGTCCACTTGATATACGGAGCATCGTTCCATATATGGGCGAAAGCGGATCATTGATCCGGTTAATTTCGGATCGCCGTTCCGTTTTACAAGATAGGGCAACGACCGAAGGTTTTCCACCCGACAAAATGGAGAGTCATACATGACCTATCAGCACAGCATCACAGCGGATCACACCGCGACGGCTCCGTCGCCTGTGCTATCCTTGGCGCCACTGACCCTGGCGGCCCCCGCGCGCGGCCAAGACCTGCAGTTGCGTGTTTCCGCACCCGCCACCGGCAGTGACCTGCCCATCATCCTGTTTTCGCATGGCAACGGCCAGTCGCTTCACGGCTACGATCCGCTGGTCCACCATTGGGCGGCACAGGGCTTTGCCGTCCTCCAGCCGACGCATCTCGACTCACGGATGCTGGGTCTGGCCAAGGACGATCCTCGCCGGCCGGACTTCTGGCGGTTCAGGGAAGCTGATCTGGTACAGATCCTCGACAGTCTTGCCATGATCGAGGAACAGGTTCCGGCGATAAGGGGCCGCCTGGATGTGGGCCGTATAGCCGTTGCCGGGCATTCTTGGGGCGCGCAGACCGCAAGCATGCTTCTCGGCGCAACACATCCCGATCCGCGCGACGGCTCGGTTGTGGATATCGCGGACCGCAGGGTCAAGGCCGGTGTCCTGTTCGCTGTGCCAGGGACTGGCGGCAAGAATCTGAGTGCCTTCGCCGCCGAGAACTTTCCGTTCATGCAGCCGGAGTTCTCTGGAATGACCACGCCGACGCTGGTGGTTGCGGGCGATAACGACCATGGCGCGATGACGGTAAGGGGACCGGACTGGTGGCGCGAGGCCTATGACCTGAGCCCTGACAGCAAATCTCTGTTCACGGTCTTCGGGGGCGAACACTCGCTGGGCGGCATCGCCAACTACGAGGCGAGAGAAACGACCGACGAAAACCCGGATCGCGTTGCTGCCGTCCAGCGGCTGACCACCGCGTACCTGAAGACTGTACTTAGTCTTGAAAGTGCAGCATGGGATGAAGCCGTGACTGCGCTTGGGGCAGAGGTGCGACCACAGGGGAAGGTTGAAAACAAGTACAAATCATCACAGCAGCGTGAGGCGGCCTTTGGGTCTGGCGGGCGGCAACCTTGCCGCTCGCCGAGGCCACCTCGCAAGGTGCCAGCTTGGCGTCTTAGAAGTCGGCAATGAGGACCGGCATCGGTCGGTGACGGAAGTGTCACCTCCTTACCTCAAAGTCAGGGGGCAATGGGTGCATAAATCCAGAGGTGCCTCCGTCGGCCGTCGTCTGCAGCACCACCTTTGTCGGAACGATCAGGGTCTGCAGTTCCGAGGCGGGCCGTCCCTCGATCGACCCGACCAACGCCTTGGCCAAGCCTCGGCCGGTTGCCCGGATGTCCTCGTGAACTACGTAAAACGCGTCGCCGAATACGGGAAGGTTTGCGAAAAGCTGCTTGGTGACGATGTCGACATCGCCGCCAATGACGGCTCCGACATCCTTCAGGCCGGCCTGGATCGCCAGGATCGCACCGCCCGTGCCGCTGACCCCGCCGGAGCTGTTGACCAGCCCGTCCGGCGCGGGGCTTTGCTGCATCAGGTCCCTGACGGCGAGCCTGATCTCCTCGATCGAGCTGTCGTTCGAGATGCCGCGGAACGGCACTTCCTCCAGCCCGTGCGCGGCCATCGCCGCCTCGAAGCCCTGCCTCGCGTGGTGTTGAAAGCTCGGGCCTGCGGGCGGGGCGATCAGCGACAGACGCTTGCGCCCCAGGCTGGCGAGGCAGTCAACTGCAATCTTGGCGTAGGCCTGGTTGTCGAAATCGAAGTAGGGATGTTCGACATCCATATGCGTCCGGCCATGGGTCACGAAGGGCATGCCTTGCTCGATCATGTACTTTACCCGCATGTCCTCGGGCTCGATCCGGGAGATGATGATCCCGTCCACGGCCTCTGACTCGACCAGGTACCTGATTGGCGCGAGCGGATCGGCATGCTTCGAATAGGGCGTGACAATCAGCTGATAGGGCGTGCCCTCAAGCCCCTCGGTGATCCCGAAGATAATCTGCGACAGGGAGTTGCCGAACTGCTCTTCGGTATCCAGGACGAGGCTGAGGACGTTGGTCTTTCCGGTCCGCAGCCGCAGGCCCGCCCGGCTGGGATGGTAGGCAAGCTTGAGCGCCATGTCCTTGACGGACTTACGCGTCTTGGCCGCGATCTTGTCATCGTCACGAAGGGCGCGCGAGACGGTTGTGACGCCCAAGCCCAACGCGGTCGCGATGGTCTTCAGCGTCGGCTTCTTGTTACGTGGTTCCAATCACTGCGCCCTGGTTCTGGTCTGTTGCTTTTTGTCCATTCCGCCCACCTTACTGCCAATCCACATCGGTTCCACCCTTTCATCCCCAACAGGTCTTCAGTCAGAAACACGCCTGACAGCGGTGCCTGTCCTTGGACGACAGGCTACACATCCGGCGGTCCCGAGGGGTTCCACTTTCCTCTCGGGGAGCGCTAGTTGCAACGATACACAGAAATGTGTTACGATACAACTGTCGAATCAACTTCGTTCGCGGTACCTAATCTTTGTTCAGCACAATTCGAAACGGGGCTTTGATCGAGTGGCCGTAAGGCCGTGTTTCTTAAGGCGAAGCCATCCGCGCAAATGGCACCGCCCCCTGACGAGACGGCCAGGACCAAGCTCTGGCTTGGTTCAGGGTGCGAATTTGCGAATTACCAGATGCGGCAATCCAAGTGGAGATGCAACAATGACACCGCCAGCCTATGCGTCTTTCGCCCAGTGGTCCCGCGAAGGCCGTCAGGCGTCCTACGTGCGAGCGAGGAAGTCCCCGGGTGCAGTCCTTGATCTGCTTGATTTTGTGGTCCCGGCCGGGGAAATTTCCCGCCCGGCGATGCCGGATATCGTCCTGTTTCAGGATATGCTTGGAGGGAGTCGTAACAGAGGCGACCTCGGACGGGGACCCATCGACGTGATCAGTCGAAAAGGCAACTTTTACCTCGGCGCGCCGGGCTTCGCGCCATGGGCCGTTTGGGAAGAGAGCCATCAGTTGCAAAGCTTGGCTTTCTCCAAGGCGCAATGGCATGCCGTCCTTGACGAAGCCTCTGACGGGAGCTTCTCGTTCGACAGCTCCTGTGTCTACGGTCAGATGTTCGACTCGCCAGCACTTCGATCGGCCTTCCGGACTCTATGGTCGTTGTACGATGACGAGGGCGCGCCATCGCGTCTACTGGCGCGGGCCGCAGGTTGCGAGATCCTGGCCGAACTGTGCCGTTTGGGCGGGACGCCATTTACGCCGGCAAAGGGCGGCCTTGCCCCCTGGGCTGAGCGGCGCTGCCTGGAACTGCTGCGGGCGCGGCTTTCGGACGATATCAGCCTCGACGAACTGGCGGCCGAGGCGCAGCTTTCAGCGTTTCATTTTGCCCGCATGTTTAAGCAAAGCCTTGGCGTGCCGCCACGGGTCTACCTGATGCGGCTGCGGGTAGAAAAAGCCTGCGAACTGCTCGAAACGACCGACCTTCCGATCACGGAGATTGCCCTGGAGGTCGGCTACTCGTCCAACCAGGCGCTCGCCCGGGTCTTCACCAAGCATCGGAGCATGAACCCGTCGGATTATCGGCGGGCAGTCCGCGATCCTCTGCGCGCCGTTGCGTAGATGTGTAAGGGGCGCGATCATCTTCACACTGCCGGGCTGAGCGCGCGGTACGGTTGCGAACGGAACTTCGCCGGCTCATGAGCCTTGAAGCTGCGGCTTTCCGCCTTTGCGGATGTAGTCGAGGAAGACCCGCATGGCCGCGCTGGTATGCCGCCGATTTGGATAATAGAGATACCAACTCGGCAGCTTCTTCTTCCAGTCGCGAAGCAATTCGACAACGGTGCCCCGTTCGATGTCTTCGCGGACATAATCCTCAAACACGTGAGCGATCCCCGATCCCGCTAGCGCTGCCTGACGTTCCTGATGTGCTGAACTGAGTGTCAGACGACCTCTCGGCGTGATTTCCACCTCGTCGCCGTTCTTCTCGAAGGTCCATGTCGCCATGGTCCCACCCGGAAAGCGGCGGCGGATGCAGTCGTGTTGCAAAAGATCCTGCGGGGACTCTGGTCGACCATTTTGGCGCAGATAATCAGGTGATGCCACGATTGCATATCGCAAGGAACTGCCCAAGGGCATGGCAATCATGTCTTGGGCAATTTGCTTTCCGAAGCGCACGCCTGCGTCGAAACCCTGCTCGACGATGTCGATGATTGCAGCATCGCTGATGATCTCGACATTGACGTCGGGATAGACCTTCATGAATTCAAAGGCCAAAGGGCACAGAATATGGTCTGCGGCCGGACCTGGCGCATTGATCCGCACGGTGCCGGACGGGCGCTCTCGCAACTGGTTGAGATCGTCGATTGCTGTTCTGATGTCGTGAAGGGCGGGCCTTAGCCGCTCGAGAAGCCGTTCGCCTGCTTCAGTCAGTGCGACGCTGCGTGTCGTGCGGTTGAGTAGCCGGATGCCCAAGGCCTCCTCCAGCACGCTTATCGACTGGCTGATGGCTGACGATGACACGCCTCTGTGCAGCGCGGCGGCCCTGAAGCCTCCGTATTTCACGACGTCCTCAAGTATCTCCAGGCTGTCAAGGCGGTGGGGTGGCATTGCGAAGCTGTGCTTATCAAGTTGATCAGATTTGATCAGCTTATCCGCGCGCCCGACCCGTGTCATCTTCAAAGCACAAATCGTGAGACGCTTTCGGATGGGATGAAAAAGATGACCCCCCGCACGATCGCCGCCTCACGAAACGCAGGAGAAAGATGCGCAAGACTGTGCCGCTGACAGCAATCCGGGGAACGCGGCCCTGACGCGGGAAGGGTAGTGTTTCAGTACCTTGTCGCTCCAGAAAGGAAACCGAATGAACCGTCTCGTTGTTGCCTTCAACCAGTTTTGGATGGGATGAGAAAATGACCGGAATCACGTTGAATCGCAGGAAGATCATCCTGACGGCCGCAACAGCAGCAGCGGGGTTGATCTTGCCGACCGGCGCGGCCTTGGCACAGACGGCCCCCGCTCCTGCGCCGCTGGCCCCGCTTGGAAATGCCGGCCACTACCGCTTTGCTGTCGGCGACGACATTGTGGCAACCGTGCTGAGCGACGGGCTGATTGGCGGCGCGCCGCAGGTCTACGCCAGCGACGCGCCGGAGGCAGAACTGCAGGAGGTTCTGACGCGCGCCTTCCTGCCGACCGATCGCATGACGCTGAACCTCAACACGCTTCTGATCGAGATGAATGGCCAGCGGATTCTCCTTGAGGCCGGAGCCAGCCAGACCATGGGGCCAAACGGCGGGCGCATCTTCGAGAACCTCGCTGCCATCGGCCTCACGCCCGAGGATATCGACGTTGTGGTCGTCTCGCACACGCATCCGGACCATGTCGGCAACCTGCGAACCGCAGACGGGGGCAAGGCGTTTCCGCGGGCGACCGTCTTTGCGCCGCGTGCCGACTGGGACTTCTTTGTCACCAACGAGCCGGATCTGTCCTACATGCCGGTGCCCGAGGACTTCCGCCGTAACTTCGCCGCCGCCATCAAGCGGAGCGTCGAGCCCGTCACGGCCGGGATCGAGCTTTACGACGCGGGTGCCGAGATCGTGCCGGGGCTGACAACGCTGCCAGCAATTGGCCACACCCCCGGCATGGCAAACTTCCTCGTCCAGTCCGGGAGTGACCAGCTTCTGCTGACAGCCGATCTCGCCTACCACCCGCTCGTCAATGTCGACCGGCCATGGCTGCCCGGGCCGGACCGCGACAAAGACACGGCACTCGCCTCGCGCCGCCGAATCTTCGACATGGCGGCGGCAGACCGGATGCTCGTTCTCGGCTTCCATTTCCCGTTCCCGGGTCTTGGCCGGATGCTGAAGACGGACATCGGCTATGCCTGGGTTCCCGTCTCCTGGCAGTTTTGAGCTGATATTGGTGGGGGGCCGGAAATGACGATACCAAGACGTGCACTACTGTCGGGTTTTCTGGCCACGCCGCTTGTGCCGCTGGCCGGAGCGATTGCTTTCGGGCAAGAGGCGCCGGTGCTGCCTCTGACGCGTGCCTGCATGGATGGCGATGAACCGACGCTGTCCCGTGGCGCGGGTCCGTTCTACCGGCCGGATTCACCGTTGAAGCACGATCTCTATCTGGACGCGCCCCAAGCTCCGCGCATCACCATCGCGGGCTACGTGTTTGACGATCGTTGCCGTCCGCAGCAGCAAAGCCTCGTTGAAATATGGCACGCCGATGATACCGGCGAGTACGATCAACAAGGCTTTCGCTTCCGCGGACATCAATTTGCCGACGCCGAAGGGCGCTGGTGGTTCAACACCGTCGTCCCGGCGCTCTATCCCGGGCGCACGCTGCACTTCCACTTCAGGGTGCAACGACCGGGTGGGGAAGTCCTGACGACGCAGCTCTTCTTTCCGGGCGAGCCCGCCAATGCAAATGACTGGCTCTTCGAGGAGACGCTGCTGATGACAATCGACCAAGCGGACGATGGTCAGTTCGGGCGCTTCGATTTCGTGGTCTGACCCATCGGTAAGCCCACGAACCAGACAGCGCGCGTCACCGGCTCCGCCTGCGGGATCGCAGCGACCAGCGGCGTCGGCAGACGCAAGTCATGAAAAAGGAGACTATTCAATGAGCGAGCAGCAAGACTCTGGCGTCAGCCGACGCGGCTTTATCGGTGCTCTGGGCACCGGAGCAGCCATTCTGGCGTCAACACCCTTCCTTTCCGGGGCGGCCCACGCCCAAAGCCAGCCAAGCGTGCCGACGACATCTGCGCGAACGCGCATGATTCCGAGAACGGAACAAACTCTCACCACCCTAGGCCTCGGCACTTTCCTGACCTTCGATGCGCAACCGGGCGATGATCGGCAGAACATGGCCGAGGTGTTTCGGCGCTATGTTGCGGGTGGTGGTCGGGTCGTCGACACCTCACCCCTCTATGGATCGGCTGAATCCTCCGTCGGCGCGTTCCTTGCTGGCATGCCGGAGGCATCGGAGGTTTTCATCGCCAACAAAATCTGGTCGACCGGCGAGTATCTCGGCGACGAAAGCCATGCCGAGGCAAGCTTCCAGGAATCGAGGCTGCGCATCTGGCGCGACACTTTCGACCTCATGCAGTGCCACAGCATAGTCAACGCCTCGGTGGTCATCCCCTTGATGCAGGCGTGGAAACAGGAAGATCGCATTCGCTACGTCGGTGTGACCCATCATGAAACCGATGCGCAGGACCAACTTACCGACATCGTCGAGCGCGGCGGCATCGATTTCATTCAAACGAACTATTCGATCTTCAACCGCAGCGCCGAGGAGCGCCTGCTGCGCGTCGCTGCCGACCAAGGGGTCGGCGTGCTGATCAATCTGCCGCTCGAAAAGGCGCGGCTCATGAAAGTCGTCGAAAGGCACGCGTTGCCGGACTTCGCCCGGGAATTCGAAGCCGCCACTTGGGCGCAGTTTTTCCTCAAGTGGGTCATGGCGCACCCGGCGGTCACGTCAGTGCTGTGTGCCACATCCAATCCGGACCATGCCGAAGACAATGTCCAAGCCATGTACGGGCCCTTGCCGGACGAGCCGATGCGTCAGCGCATGGTGCAGCACATGGAGACGATCCCCGGTTTTGCCGATGTCGGGCGGATGCCTTGGTATCCCGGCAAAGACGCCCAGTATCAGGGACTAATCCGAGAGGCACAGGCAACGGCGCGCGCTCGCATAAACCAGTGAGACTTCAAATTCGGAAAACGACCGAAAGCCTCTAGCAGATCGACGCCGACGGCGTCAGGAGCGCAGCAGATGATGAATACCATTCTCGTGACCGGCGGAACCGGCTTTGTAGGCGGCTGGGCAATCGTCGAACTTCTGAAACGCGGCTACCACGTCAGAGCCACCATCCGCAGCGCCTACAAGGAAGACTGGCTCCGCGCTCAGATTTCGACCCAGGTCGATGCAGGCGACCGGCTGTCCATAACTCATGCCGATCTTACAAGCGATGAAGGATGGGATGCGGCTGTCGAGGGGTGCGATGCAGTGTTGCACGTTGCAGCACCCGTCGGCGTCTCTGCCCCACGAGATCCTGGTGCACTGATCGTGCCGACCCGGGATGGCGCACTGCGCGTGCTGCAAGCCGCCTGTCGCGCCAAGGTCCGCCGGGTTGTGATGACCTCTGCGATCGAAGCCTGCCGACCGTCGATGATTGCCCCGGATGGCGTCTACGATGAGAGCCGCTGGACGGATGTTCATGACCGTCACCTCGGACCATATCGCGTCGCCAAGACTTTGGCGGAGAAGGCTGCCTGGGACTTCATGGCCACGCAAACGGGGCAAACGACGCTGACGACGATTCTTCCGGCAGCGATCATGGGTCCAGTGTTCAGCGCAGACTATGATCATTCACTGACGCTCATGAAGCGCCTGTTGAGTGGGAAACCACCCGCGACACCGCATTTGGGGTTCTGCGTTGTCGACGTACGGGACGTGGTGGAACTGCATATTCTGGCCATGGAAAATCCCAACGCTGCCGACGAGAGATTTATCGCGGCAAGCGACTGGAAGTGGATGGCCGAAATCGCCCAGACCTTGCGTGCGAACCTGGGAACGGCAGCGCACAGCGTACCAACCAGGTCGCTTCCTGACCTGGTTCTCAGGATGGTTGCTGTGTTCGACCGGCCGGTGCGCTTCGTGGTGCCGCTGCTCGGCCGACGACATGTGTTTTCGGCAGAAAAAGCGGAAAGGTTGCTGGGCTGGCAACCCCGCACAGCGGAAGCGACAATCCTTGATGCCGCGCGAAGCGCCATTGCGCTGAAGGTCATATGAACGGCTCGCGCTCGCACGAACCAGTGAGACTTCAAACTGGCAAAACAGAAGTGAGGACTTACCCATGCACAACAGCGATGCACCCAATGCTGGGAAAACCGATGCCGCTCTCCGGAACCGGAACGAATGTCTCCGGATGAACCGCCGCACAGCCCTTGGTGCCGGTGCAGCAGTGGCGGGACTGGCGGTCGTGCCTCCGCTAACCGGTAGTCCAGCCAAGGCGCAAACTGCGCCGGTCGCTTCGGCGACGGGGGCCTCGCTTGCCCTTGGCTTTCAGGTGAATGGGGCGGATGTCCAGATCGACATCGACCCGCGCAGCTCGCTTCTCGACGTTCTGCGCGAACGGCTGCATCTGACCGGAGCGAAGAAAGGGTGTGATCACGGTCAGTGCGGTGCCTGCACCGTGTATGTTGACGGCCAGGCAGTGGCCTCGTGCCTGACGATGGC